>NZ_JBEYFY010000024.1:0-111506 GCF_040703595.1 Streptomyces sp. NPDC007084 | reverse complement strand
CTCTCGGGCTTTCCTCCGGGCGCTTCCCTTCGGTCTTGCGTTTCCGACTCTATCAGACCGTTTCCGTATCCGATTTCCTCGGCGCTGCCGCGCTGCGGGGCGCGGCCACGGCTCGGGCTGCCGGAGCGTCCCGTGCCCGTACCGCCCTCGGAGCGGCGCGGCGAGGCCCCGCCCTCCGTACGACGGCCGGTGCCGCCCTCCGTGCGACGGCCGGTGCCGCCCTCGGTGCGACGGCCGGTGCCGCCTTCCGTGCGGCGGGGGGCCGCCGCGGTGCCGCGCTGGCGGCGGGGCTGGCCGTCCGACGCGGCGCCCTGGCGCGGGGACGAGCCGGTGCCGGCCGTGGACGGGCGCCTGGCGCCGCCGCCGGTGGCGCGCCGGGCCTTGGGCCGCGACTTGGGCTGTTCGGCCTGCTGCGGGACCTCGATGACGACCGGGATGCCGGAGGGCTCGCGGGCGCCGGTGAGGCGGGCGAGTTCCGCGTCGCTGGAGGAGACACGGGCGGTGCGCGGCGTGATGCCGGCGTCCGCCATCAGGCGGGTCATCTCGCGCTTCTGCTCGGGCAGCACCAGCGTGACGACGCTGCCGGACTCTCCGGCGCGGGCGGTACGGCCGCCGCGGTGGAGGTAGTCCTTGTGGTCGGTCGGCGGATCGACGTTGACCACGAGGTCGAGGTCGTCGATGTGGATGCCGCGGGCCGCCACGTTGGTGGCGACGAGCGCGGTGACCTGGCCGTTCTTGAACTGGTCGAGGGTGCGGTTGCGCTGCGGCTGGCTGCGTCCGCCGTGCAGGGCGGAGGCGCGGACACCGCTGGCGAGCAGCCGCTTGGTGAAGCGGTCGGCGCCGCGCTTGGTGTCGACGAAGAGGATGACCCGGCCGTCCCGGGCGGCGATGCGCGTGGCGACGGCCTTCTTGTCGGTCTCGTCGGCGACGTGCAGCACGTGGTGCTCCATGGTGGTCACCGCGCCCGCGGACGGGTCGACGGAGTGCACCACGGGGTCGGTGAGGAACATCCGTACGAGCCGGTCGATGTTCTTGTCGAGGGTGGCGGAGAACAGCAGCCGCTGGCCGCCGGGCTCGACCTGGTTGAGCAGGGCGACGACCTGCGGCATGAAGCCCATGTCGGCCATCTGGTCGGCCTCGTCGAGGACGGTGATCGCGACCTGGCCGAGCGCGCAGTCGCCGCGCTCGATGAGGTCCTTGAGCCGCCCGGGGGTGGCCACCAGAACCTCGGCGCCCCGGCGCAGGGTGCCGGCCTGCCGGCCGATCGACATGCCGCCGACGGCCGTCGCCACCCGCAGGTTGACGGCGGTGGCGTACGGCGTCAGCGCGTCGTTGACCTGCTGGGCGAGTTCGCGCGTGGGGACGAGCACGAGCGCGAGGGGCTGCCTCGGCTCGGCACGCCGGCCGGCGGTACGGGCGAGCAGGGCGAGCCCGAAGGCGAGCGTCTTGCCGGAGCCGGTGCGTCCGCGGCCGAGCACGTCGCGCCCGGCGAGGGAGTTCGGCAGGGTGGCGCCCTGGATCGGGAAGGGCTCGGTGACGCCCTGAGCCGTGAGGGTCTTCGTCAGGGCGGCCGGCATGTCCAGCGCGTCGAAGGACTCGACGGCGGGCAGCGCCGGGGTGATGGTCTCGGGGAGCGAGAACTCCTGCGGCGGCGTCACCTTGCGGGCGGGGCCGCGGCCGGCGCCCCGTCCGGTGGCGCGCCCGGCGCTCTTCGCGGAGCCGCCGGTCTGTGCGGCGCGTGCGTTCGCCGGCCGCTTACGGACGGGACGTTCGGATCGAGTCATGCTGGATCTGGATTTCCTTCCTGGGCCCCACGGACTGCACACACAGCGCTCACCACGTGCGTGAGCTGTCACAGCGCGAGCCGGGACCCGCACCCGAAGGCGCGGGACCCGGCTCTGGAAAAGCGCGTCGCGAACTAGGCGGGGATGATGTTCTCCGCCTGAAGGCCCTTCTGGCCCTGCGTGACCTCGAAGGAGACCTTCTGGCCCTCGAGGAGCTCACGGAAGCCGGAGCTGGCGATGTTCGAGTAGTGCGCGAAGACGTCGGGGCCGCCGCCGTCCTGCTCGATGAAGCCGAAGCCCTTTTCCGAGTTGAACCACTTCACGGTGCCGGTAGCCATGTTGTTCTCCTGAACAGGTAGTGGGCCCCCATCCGGAGCATGCACCGGGTGATGCCGGAGATGCCGGTAAAACAAAACGCGCCTGCGGAGGATTCCGATCAGGCGCACAAAGTAAATGGGTACCAAAAACGTATCAATGAGACAGTAGCACATCCTGATACGCGGGTGCGAGGCGGGACGGGTGGGCCGGGCACCACCCGGCCCACCCTATGCCCTAGGACAGCGGTCCGGTCACCGGATGCCACAGGGCCAGCGGTCCGGTCACCGGATGCCCTAGGCCAGCGGTCCGGTCACCGGCTCCACCGCCGCCACGACTCCGCCGGCGCGCACGAACGCGTCCGCCGCCTCCAGGTCGGGGGCGAGGAAGCGGTCGGGGCCGGGACCCTGGACGCCGGCCGCGCGGACGGCGGCGATGACCGCCCGCGACGCCGGGGCCGGGGTCAGGCCCGACCGGAGTTCGATGGCGCGGGTCGCGGCGTACAGCTCGATGGCCACGACGCGGGCCAGGTTGTCCACGGCGGTACGCAGCTTGCGGGCGGCCGACCAGCCCATGGAGACGTGGTCCTCCTGCATGGCGGAGGAGGGGATGGAGTCGGCGGACGCCGGTACGGCCAGCCGCTTCATCTCGCTCACCAGCGCGGCCTGCGTGTACTGGGCGATCATCAGGCCCGAGTCGACACCGGCGTCGTCCGCGAGGAACGGCGGCAGCCCGTGCGAGCGGTTCTTGTCGAGCAGCCGGTCGGTGCGCCGCTCGGCGATGGAGCCGAGGTCGGCGGCGGCGATGGCGAGGAAGTCGAGCACGTAGGCGACCGGGGCGCCGTGGAAGTTGCCGTTGGACTCGACGCGGCCGTCGGGCAGCACCACGGGGTTGTCGACGGCGGAGGCCAGCTCGCGTTCGGCGACCGTACGGGCGTGGGCGAGGGTGTCCCGGCCGGCGCCCGCGACCTGCGGGGCGCAGCGCACGGAGTAGGCGTCCTGGACGCGCGGGGCGTCGTCCTGGTGGTGGCCGGTGAGTTCCGAACCCCGCAGCACGGCCAGCATGTTGGCGGCGCTGGCGCTCTGGCCGGGGTGCGGGCGGATGGCGTGCAGCTCGGGGGCGAGGACCTTGTCCGTGCCGAGCAGGGCTTCGAGGGAGAGCGCGGCGGTGACGTCGGCCGACTTGTAGAGCGTCTCCAGGTCGGCGAGGGCCATGACCAGCATGCCGAGCATGCCGTCGGTGCCGTTGAGGAGGGCGAGGCCTTCCTTCTCGCGCAGCTCGACGGGGGTGATGCCGTGCTCGGCGAGGAGTTCGCCGGCCGGCCGGACCACACCGTCGGGGCCCTCGGCGTCGCCCTCGCCCATCAGGGTCAGCGCGCAGTGGGACAGCGGGGCGAGGTCGCCGGAGCAGCCGAGCGAGCCGTACTCGTGCACGACGGGGGTGATGCCCGCGTTGAGGATGTCGGCCATGGTCCGCGCGACCTCGGGGCGTACGCCGGTGTGGCCGGAGCAGACGGTCTTGAGCCGCAGGAACATCAGCGCGCGGACGACCTCGCGCTCGACGCGCGGGCCCATCCCGGCGGCGTGCGAGCGGACGATGTTGCGCTGTAGCTGGGCGCGCAGCTCCGGGCTGATGTGCCGGGAGGCGAGCGCGCCGAAGCCGGTGGAGACGCCGTAGACGGGCTCCGGCTTGGCGGCCAGCGCGTCCACGATCTCGCGGGCCGCGGCGAGGGCCGCCACCGCTTCGCCGGAGAGTTCGATCCGGGCGCCGTCGCGCGCCACGGCGAGTACGTCGGACGCGGTCACCCCGGACGTCCCCACCACCACAGTGTGCATATCCATATTCAGGAGCGTACGCAGTGAATTCGATGATGTCACTAGTGGACGGCCGGTTGACCCCTTACTTCGGCGTACGTCACAACGGGACTCCGGAGTACGTCGCAACAGGACTCCGGAGTACGTCACAGCGGGACCCCGGAGTGCGGCGCACAGGGACTCCGGCGTCCGTCCCGACGGGCGCCCCGCGTACGGCGCCACGGGCTCCGCCGCAGGGCGGCAAGCCCCGTGCGCGGGCCCTCAGGAGCGGGGCCGGTCGTGCCGTCCGCGGAACCTGCGGCGCTCGCCCGCCGGGGGCGCGGGGGTGTCCGCGAGGCGGACCACCGGATCGTCGGGGCCCTCCCGCCCGGCGACCACCGGCTTCGCGGCCCGGACCGCCTTAGCCCGGTACTGGGCCGCGTCCGCCAGCCGGAACAGCCGGCGCGCCGACCGTACGGGCCCGATCGGGTCCTCGGTCGAGGCGACCCCGCAGGCCACACCCTCCCCCAGCTCCAACTCGGCGGCCCGGCGGCAGAGTTCGTCGGCGATCCGGACCACCTCGTCGGCGGCGGGGCCGACCGCGAGCAGACAGAACTCGTCGCCGCCGAGCCGCGCGGCCAGGGTGCCCGGGAGCATCGCCCCGCACAGCGAGAGCACGGACCCGAACCGTTCGAGGAGCCTGTCGCCGACGGCGTGGCCGCGGGTGTCGTTCACCCGCTTGAGCCCGTTGAGGTCGCAGACGACGAGGCTGACCACCGTCCCCTCCTCCCGGTGCCGCTCCACCGCCTCGTCGAGCCGTACGTCCACGGCACGGCGGTTGGCGAGTCCGGTCAGGGCGTCGGTGTACGCGAGCCGGCGGGCCTCCTCCAGGCGCTCGGTCTGGGCGATCCCGGCGGCGACGACGGAGGCGAGCACGGTCGCGAAGTCGGCGTCGGAACGGGCGAAGACGGGGGCGCCGGTGCGCCGGGCCACGTACAGCTCGCCCCAGGCCCGTCCGTGCAGCACGATCGGCGCGACCACACAGCAGCCGCGCCCCCGTCTGCGCAGCGCGGCGACCCGCTGGTGGCAGTACCCGGCGGGGCCGGCCGCCGGGCCGTCGGCGGTCTCCACCCAGGCGTTGGGCTCACCGCCGCCCGCCCACCGCTCGTGCAGGAACTCGGTGATCTCCGGGAACTGGTGCACCGGATAGGCCTCGCCCTCCGGGAACTCGTCCTCGTCCGGCGCCCGGTCCCCCACGTTGACGAGGACCCGGAGCCGCCCGAGTTCGCGCTCCCACACGGAGAGCGCGGCGAAACTGCCGGTCAGCGCGTGACACGCGCCGAGCGCCGCGGCCCGCCACGACTCGCGCGGCGTGTGTGCCGCGGCCATCCCCTGCGCCAGCGTCACCACGGCCTTCAGCCGCCTGTCCTCTCCCATCACCCCAGGTTAGGGACATTTACCTATATTCGGGACATTGGTGGGGCGAACAGGGGGCCGGGCTACTCCCCGGGCCAGTCCGGGGCGCGCTTCTCGTTGAAGGCGGCGACACCCTCCGCGCGGTCCCCGGAGAAGGCGACGGAACGCCAGGCCGCGTCCTCCACCTCGAGACCGGCGCGCAGGTCGAGCCCGTGCCCGAGGCGCAGGGCACGCTTGGCGGCGCGCAGTCCGACCGGCGAGTTCGCGGCGATCCGGGCGGCCAGCGCGAGCGCCTCCGCGCGGTCCCGGCCAGCCTCGACCAGCTCGTCCACCAGCCCCAACTCCCGCGCCTCGGACGCCTCCAGACGACGGGCCGAGAAGATCAGCTCGGCCGCGCGGGCGGCACCGACCCGGCGCGGCAGCAGTTGCGTACCGCCGCCGCCGGGGATCACCCCGACGGACACCTCGGGCAGCCCGACGACCGCCGTGCGGTCGGCCACGATCAGGTCGCAGGACAGCGCCAGCTCGAACCCGCCGCCCAGCGCGAACCCGTGAACGGCGGCCACGGTCGGCATCGGCAGCTCCAGGACGCCCGTGTAGGCGGCCCGCGCGACCGGCCGCTGGCGCACCAGCTCGGCGTCCGTGAAGGAGTTGCGCTCCTTCAGGTCGGCGCCGACACAGAACGCCCGCTCATGGGTGGAGGTGAGCACGACCACGCGGACGTCCCGGTCGGCGGCCAGCGCGTCGCAGGCACCGGCGATGGAGCGGGCCATCTCCGTGGACACGGCGTTCATGGCCTTGGGCCGGTCGAGGACCAGCTCGGCCACATGACCGTGCCGCCGTACGGCCACGAACTCGCCGAACCGCCGCTCACCCTGCTCCGCGCCCTGCTCCGCGCCCGGCTCCCCGCCCTGCTCCGCGCCCGGCTCCCCGCCCTGTTCCGCGGGTCGCTCCGCCGCTTGCTCCGCCATGACACCCTCCCGGTTAACGCGGGTTAACAACGACGCCCCGATCATCGCAGCCGACGCCGTCCGGCGAAACCCACCTCCTCGTCGCACACCCCCTCGTTCGGGTGACATCCGGCCCAACTCCCGTACCGGGCAGCCGGAGCCGTGCTTAACCTGCGCACCGCCACAGCGCACGCGGGGCACCGGCACACCGGGGAGGGACGGCCATGACAGACCGCGAGACGCCGGGGGCAGACGGCACCGACAAGCCGACGCCCGCTCCGGCGCGGGGCCGCTGGGTGCGGGCGACGTCCCTCGGCGTGGCGACGGACGCCCCGTCGTCCTTCGCCGCGGGTGCCCTCGACCCGGCGGGGGTGGGGGCCGCGGTGGCACGGGCCGGGGCGGTACGGACGGGGGGCGCGGCGCGGACGGGGGCGGCGGGGACAAGGGCGGGACGGACGGGGACGGTACGGCCGGGGGCGGTACGGACGCTCAAGGTCGCGGCTTCCTTTCCGGCCCGGGAGACGGGGGCCGAGCCGGCGGTCGAGGCCGGGATCGGGGGGATTCCGGCACCCGGGATCACGGGCGGGGACGTGCGGAGGCCGAAGGACACGGTTCCGCCCGCCTCGGGCGCCTCCAGGAACGTTTCCCCTCCCCCGGTAACGGCCCCGGGCAAGCACCCCGACGAACGGACGGGACCCGTACCGGCGACACCGCCACCGCCACCGCCACCCACGGCCGTATCGCCGACGCCTCGGAAGACCACCGGCTCCGCACCCGGTCCCGCACCCGCCGCGAGCGGCACCGAGCCCGAAGCCAGGCTCGGCACCCTCCCCCTCGCCCTCGCCCTCGCCGCCGGTGTCGATGCCGACGCCGATGTGGATAGCGATGTGGATAGCGATGTCGATACAGATGCGCTCTCCGCAGGCCCCGCCCGGGGACGGCATCGCAGGCCACGGCGCCGGCGGGTGCTGTTCGCCGCCGGGGGCCTCGCCGTCGCCGCGAGTGTGCTGAGCCTCGCGCGGATGGCACCCGAGTCGGTGACCGGGATCGGCGGTGGCGGCGGGCCGGCGGAGGCGGCGCCCCGGGGCGGGACGCCCACGGCGGCGGATTCGGCGGGCGACGCCGTCACCACCGTGGAGGCGGTACCGCCGTCCGCCCGTGCCGGTACCGGCGAGGCGACCGCCGGGCGGCCGGGCGACGCGAGCCGGAAGCCCGCCGCAGGCGTGGTCCCGGCCCCCGGTATCTCCTCCACGGCCTCCGACGGCACGGTCCCGGGGGCCGGGGACACCGGCACGGACCCGGTCACGCCTGGCGCGGACACTCCCGGATCGGGTGCGGCCGGACCGGGCGACCCCGGATCGGGTGACACCGGTATCCCCACCGCCCCGTCCACCACCCGGCCTCCGCAGGCACCGAACCCCGCCCCCACGACACCGCCCCCGGCTCCGACACCGCCCCGGAGCACACCGGCTCCGGCACCGACACACCGGCCGGGCGTGTGCGTACCGATCGTGGGGATCTGCGTGGACGGGCTGGTGTCCCCCGGGCCGCGGGGATGACGGGGACGCCGGACCCGCCCGGCCCCGGCGACGACGGGCAGGGGCCGGGGCGGGAGCAGGGGCCGGGGCGGGAGCAGGAGCAGGAGCAGGAGCAGGGGAAAGGGCTACGCGCCGGTGTCCCGGCGGGCCAGCAGCCAGGGTTCGATGACGCCGAGGCCGCGGACCGGGCGCTGCCACATGGGCTGGAGCGCGAAGCGGTACGAGGGCGGCTCCTCGCCCTCCTTCTCTGCGGCGGCAGCGGCCTCGGCGGCCTCCGCCTCGGAGGCAGGGGCGTCCCCGGTGCGGGTCAGCTCCTCCGCGAAGGCACCGTCCACGAGGACGGCGTCACGCGGCGCTATCGACGTGAGCCGGCTCGCCAGGTTCACGGTCGTGCCGAACACATCACCCATCCGGGTGGTCACCGTGCCGAAGGCGATGCCGACGCGCAGTTCCGGCATCGTCTCGTCGTTCGCCATCGTCTCGATGAGGCGCAGCGCGATCTCGGCGGCGATACCGGCGTCGTCGGCGGAGTAGAGCACCTCGTCGCCGAGGGTCTTGATGAGCCGGCCGCCGTGGGCGGCGACCAGGTCCGCCGCGGTGGTCTCGAAGGCCTCGACGAGTTCGCCCAGCTCCTCCTCCTCCATGCGGCGGGTGAGCCGGGTGAAGCCGACCAGGTCGGCGAAGCCGACGGCGAGACGGCGGTCGACCATCTCCTCGTCGTCGCCCGCCTGCACGACCCGGCCGGTGGCGGCGGCGAGCTGGCGGCGCCAGACGTAGACGAGGAACTCCTCCAGCTCGGGCAGGAGCAGCTCGATCAGGGGGTACGTCACCTCGGTGCGGGTCATCCCCGGTTCTGGGGGCTCGGTCAGGCCCTCCAGGAAGGAGTCGATCTGCCATTCGGCCAGACGGGCGGTGGTCTGCCCGGTGGAGCGGGCGACCTGGACGGCCATGGCCTCGCTCAGCAGTCCGGCCTCGACAAGACCGGCGAGCCGGCGCAGGGCGAGGACGTCGGCCTCGGTGAGCGCCTTGGCCTGCCCGATGTCGGCGAAGCCCATCGCCCGCCAGAAGCGGGACGCCAGCTCCATGGAGACGCCCGCGCTACGGGCCGCCTGGAACGGGGTGTAGCGGCGCTCGGCGCCCAGGATCAGCCCTTCCAGGCGCAGCGCGAGGGGGTCCTCGCCGGCGTCCGGGTCGGCGGGGGTGTCGACCCGGCCGTTGGCCTCGTGGCGCGCGTCGGACCGAAGCTCGGGGCGCCCCTCGGGGCGGGCCTCGGCCCGTGTGTCGGTCAGGTCGGCCGGCCCGCCGGGGTGGCCGTCGCCACGCGGGGCGGGGGCCGCGTCCGTGCGGTCCTGCGGTCTGGCCCGCGGGCCGGTGCCGCCGTCGGCGGCGGCCCGTGCGGAGGTCGCGTCCGTGACCGGCCCGGCGGTACGGCCCGGCTCGCCGTCGGGGGCAGGGTGAGCACCCGTGCCGGAGCCGGTGTCGTCGACGGTCACGCCTGCTGCCCTTCCGATCTGCCGAGGTCAGGTATCGACCGCGCTCAACTCTACGGCAGGTGTGCGCTGGCTCACTCCCGATACGACGCCCCGCTCGGGAACCCCCCGCACGGCCGCACCCCGCCGCCCGCACACGGCCCGTACACCCGCGATGACCGCCCGTACCTGTCGCACCGGACCGGGGTCTGGGCCAGGGTCCGGGCCGAGGTCTGGGCCGAGGTCTGGACCGCGGTCCGGGCCGGGCTCCGGGCCGGGCCACGGCGAGCGTCGTCGGCCCCCTTCCGGACGGGTGGGCGACACCGGCCGCGCACCTGGTGCCGGACCGGTGGGCGGCGCCGGCCACGCCCCCGGTGCCGGACGGCTCAGGCCGGGCGGAGGTGGATCACGTCGCCCGCGCCCACCGGTTCCTGGACGCCCTCCTCCGTGGCGATGACGAGGCGGCCGTCGCCGTCGACGGCCACCGCCTCGCCGACGAGGGAGCGGCCGCCGGGCAGTTCGGCGCGGACCGTGCGGCCGAGGGTGGCGGAGCCGGCCGCGTACGTCTCCTGGAGGCCGGAGGCGGCGGGGTCCCCGGCGGCGGCGCGCCAGCGTCCGTACCAGTCCTCCAGGGAGCGCAGCACCGTCCGAAGGACCGTGTCGCGGTCGGTGGTCGTGGCGCCCGCCAGCAGCAGCGATCCGGCGCCGGGGACCGGCAACTCGGCCGCGCCGAGGGTGACGTTGACGCCGATGCCGACCACGACCGCGTCGGCGCCCGCGCGTTCGGCGAGGATGCCGCCGGCCTTGCGTTCCTCGCCGTCCACGGTGACCAGCAGGTCGTTGGGCCACTTCAGGGCGGTGTCGACGCCGGCGGTGCGGGAGAGCGCGGTGGCGACGGCGACGCCGGTGAGCAGCGGCAGCCAGCCCCAGCGTTCGACGGGCACGCCGGTGGGCTTCAGCACCACGGAGAAGAAGAGCCCGGAGCGGGCGGGCGCCGTCCAGCGGCGGTCCAGCCGGCCACGCCCGGCGTTCTGTTCCTCGGCGACGAGGACCGTGCCCTCATCGGCGTTCTCCCGGGTGACGAGGCCGGCCAGGTCGGTGTTGGTCGACCCGGTGCGCTGCACGATCCGCACATCCGTCCACAGGCCGCCCTCGCGGACCAGCGCCCGGCGCAGGGCGGTGCCGTTGAGCGGCGGCCGGCCCAGGTCGGACCAGCGGTTGTCGGGCGCGTCTGAAGCATCTCGCGGCGTCATGCAACCCAGCCTAGGTGTGGTAAACGCCGCACTGCCGAACGGTAGGCACAGCACTACGCTACGGATGAGTAGCAAGTCCCCCTTCTGAGCACCGCCCGTACCGATCCGCACCGCACCGCCCCTCACGTCCCCTTAGAGCAGGCAGGGAGCCGCATCCCGATGTCCGAGCCGGAAGAGCTGCACCACCCCGACATCCACACGACCGCGGGCAAGCTCGCGGACCTGCGGCGCCGCATCCAGGAGGCGACGCACGCCGGCTCGGAGCGCGCCGTCGAGAAGCAGCACGCCAAGGGCAAGCTGACGGCCCGTGAGCGGATCGAACTGCTCATGGACGAGGAGTCGTTCGTCGAGTTCGACGAGTTCGCCCGGCACCGCTCCACGGACTTCGGCCTGGAGCGGAACCGCCCGTACGGCGATGGCGTCGTCACCGGTTACGGCACGGTCGACGGCCGTCCGGTCGCCGTGTTCTCGCAGGACTTCACCGTCTTCGGCGGCGCGCTCGGCGAGGTCTACGGGCAGAAGATCATGAAGGTGATGGACTTCGCGCTGAAGACCGGCTGTCCGGTCATCGGCATCAACGACTCGGGCGGCGCGCGGATCCAGGAAGGGGTCAGCGCGCTCGGCATGTACGGCGAGATCTTCCGCCGCAACACCCACGCCTCGGGTGTCATCCCGCAGATCAGCCTGGTCGTCGGCCCGTGCGCGGGCGGCGCGGTGTACTCCCCCGCCATCACCGACTTCACGGTGATGGTCGACCAGACCTCGCACATGTTCATCACGGGTCCCGACGTCATCAAGACGGTGACGGGCGAGGACGTCGGCTTCGAGGAGCTGGGCGGCGCCCGCACCCACAACGCCGTGTCGGGCGTGGCCCATCACATGGCGGGCGACGAGAAGGACGCGATCGAGTACGTCAAGCAGTTGCTGTCGTACCTGCCGTCCAACAACCTCAGCGAGCCCCCGGCGTTCCCGGAGGAGGCGGACCTCACCCTCACGGACGAGGACCGCGAGCTGGACACGATCGTGCCGGACAGCGCGAACCAGCCGTACGACATGCACACGGTGATCGAACACGTCCTGGACGACGCCGAGTTCTTCGAGACGCAGCCGTTGTTCGCGCCGAACATCCTGACCGGCTTCGGCCGGGTCGAGGGCCGTCCGGTGGGTGTGGTCGCCAACCAGCCGATGCAGTTCGCCGGCTGCCTCGACATCGACGCGAGCGAGAAGGCGGCCCGCTTCGTCCGCACCTGCGACGCGTTCAACGTCCCCGTCCTCACCTTCGTGGACGTGCCGGGCTTCCTGCCGGGTGTCGACCAGGAGCACACCGGCATCATCCGGCGCGGCGCCAAGCTGATCTACGCGTACGCGGAGGCGACCGTCCCGCTGATCACGGTCATCACCCGCAAGGCGTTCGGCGGCGCGTACGACGTCATGGGCTCCAAGCACCTGGGCGCCGACCTCAACCTGGCCTGGCCGACCGCGCAGATCGCCGTGATGGGCGCGCAGGGCGCGGTGAACATCCTGCACCGCCGCACGATCGCCGCCGCCGAGGACCAGGAGGGCACCCGGGCCCGGCTGATCCAGGAGTACGAGGACACGCTGCTGAACCCGTACACGGCGGCCGAGCGCGGTTACATCGACGGGGTGGTCATGCCGTCGCAGACCCGCGCGCACGTGGTCCGCGGGCTGCGTCAACTGCGGACGAAGCGGGAATCCCTTCCTCCGAAGAAGCACGGCAACATCCCGCTGTAGACCGCCGCAGGCCCGGACCCCTGGGAGCAGACATGACGATCAAGGTCGTACGGGGCAATCCGACCCCGGAGGAGCTGGCCGCCGCCCTGGCGGTGGTCCGTGCGCGCGCCGCGGCGGTGGCGGCCCAGCCGTCCGGCGCGCCCCGGCCGCGGGACTCCTGGTCCGACCCGGCCCGGGTCGCGGCGCACCGGCTTCCGCGGCCAGGCCCGACGGCCTGGGGCCGCACCTACTGGCCCGGATAGCACCCGCGGACCACACGTCCCGCCGACCGGGCCGGACAGCGCGGGGCGCTAGAGGACCCTCGCCACGGCGTCGGCCATCGCCGCGTACCCGGCGTCGCCCGGGTGCAGGTGGTCGCCGATGTCGTACGCGGGGTGCAGCCGGTCCGGGTCCGCCGGGTCGGCCAGGGCGCGGTGGAGGTCGGCCACCGCGTCCCACTCGCCGTGCGCGGGGTCCCGCATCCAGGCGTTGACCTCGTGGGCGACCTTCGCCGCGTGCTCGCCCCAGTGGTCGGAGCCGCCGAAGGGCAGCAGGGTCGCGCCGATCACGCGGAGTCCGCGGGCGCGGGCCAGGTGGATCAACCGCCGGTATCCGGCGATGAGTTCGCCGGTCTCGACGACCGGAGCGGGCCGGTAGGTGGGCTGTTGGTCCGTCTCGCTGAAGCCGATGTCGTTGACGCCCTGAAGCACGATCAGGGTGTCGGCGCCCGGGTGGTCGAGGACGTCCCGGCTGAGCCGGTGGACGCCCTTCTCGCCGTACCAGGCCGAGTCGTTGAGCAGCAGGTTGCCGCCGATGCCGGCGTTGAGGACGGGCCGGCCGGTGCGTTCGGCGAGCCGGTCGGACCAGCGCCGGTTCGCGCCCGGCGTGGAGCCGAAGCCGTCCACGATGGAGTCGCCGAACAGCGCGATCCCGTCCCGCCGCCCGCCCGCGTCGACCTCGACGGCGGACAGGAAGTACCAGGACTCGGTGGACTCCGTGAACCCGTGCCCGCCGGTGTCGTGGAGCAGGTCCCCGGCGCCCCGGTGACTGGTCGCGAAGGCCTGCGCGTGGAAGGTGGCGGGCCCGGTCACGGCGTCGAGGTGCAGCGTGACGGTCACCGACTCCAGCCGCTCCAGGGGCAGTTCGACGCAGTCGCTGACGATTTCGGCGCGGGCCGGTATCTCGGCGCCGGCGGTGCCCGCGAAGGTGAGCGGGCGCACCGAGCCGGGTTCGACGGCGGCTCCGCGCGCGGGCCGGGCGACGGTGGCGCCGGCTATCCGCAGGGGCGAGGTGCCGTACGCGTTGGACAGCCGGACGCGCAGCCGGCCGCCGCCGGCGGTGAGCCGGACGGTCTGGCGCAGCGACTGGCGCCAGAAGCCCTCGCGTGACCAGTTCGGGGTGAAGCCTTCCGCGGGGAGCTGGGGTGAGGCGGTCCAGGCGGTGGTGAAGGCGCGGGTGGCGGTGGCGGTGGCGGTGGCGGTGAACATGGCGGTTCCCTCTCCCGGGACGACCAAAGGGGACTGGAGTTCCTTTAGTGATGCCCAGACGGTAGCACCGTCGGGGACACTAAAGAAACTGGCGACCCGTTTACACGGGGTGCGCACAAGTTGAGTACGCGTACTCAGGCGCCCGGCGCCGGGGGCGTCGCACGATCGGAAGCATGCTGTGGTCCGACCCGGAGAACGAGCCCCCCGAGGAGCTGCGCGACATGCAGGTCATGTTGCGGCGGCTGGGCGTTCTCATGGCGCTGGCCATGGTGATCGCGATGATCGTGCTGGGCGTGCGCTGAGCGGCCGGCCCGGAGGGCACACACGGCCAGCCGGCGACCGGGCGACCCGACGGCCGGGCGACCGGCGTAACCCGGCAACCCGGCGACCCGGGGGACCCGGGGGACCCGGGGGACCCGGACCGATGTACGGCGTACCGACGCGCGGACCGGCCGGTACCGGTACGCCGATACCCTGAACGGCATGACCGATCAGCCGCGCCGCCGTCTCGTGCTCGCCTCGCAGTCCCCCGCCCGGCTCAATCTGCTGCGGCAGGCCGGACTCGCCCCCGAGGTGATCGTGAGCGGGGTCGACGAGGAGGCCGTCACCGCCCCCACCCCCGCCGAACTCGCCCTCGCGCTGGCCGAGGCGAAGGCCTCCGTCGTGGCGGCCCGCCCGGAGGTCCAGGGCGCGCTGGTGATCGGCTGCGACTCGGTGCTCGACCTGGACGGCGAGGCGCTCGGCAAGCCCGCCGACGCCGAGGAGGCGACCGCCCGTTGGAAGGCGATGCGCGGCCGGGCGGGCACGCTCCAGACCGGCCACTGCGTCTGGGACACCGCGAACAAGCGCTGGGTGTCGGCGACGGCGTCCACCGTCGTGCGCTTCGGCGAGCCGACCGACGCGGAGATCGCCGCGTACGTCGCCTCGGACGAACCCCTCTACGTGGCGGGCGCGTTCACGCTCGACGGCCTGTCGGCCCCGTTCATCGAGGGCATCGAGGGCGACCACGGCAACGTCATCGGCATCTCGCTGCCCCTGGTGCGCAAGCTGCTCGCCGAACTGGGCGTGGGCATCACGGAGTTGTGGGCACCCCGGGCGAAGTAGGGCCTTCGCCGGCGGTCTCGGCGCCCGGCGGCACGGCGTCCGCGACGGGGGCCGCCTCCCGACGGTCGTACGCCAGCAGGGTGAACACGATCAGGCCGAGCACGACCATCATGAAGACGAAGACGCCCCAGCCGACCAGGCCCACCGTGAAGGCGCCCAGCAGGGCGTGCACGACCGCGGCGCTGATCAGCAGCAGCCGCCCGGCGAAACCGGGGCCGCGGTCGCGTACGCCCACGAGCAGGGCGGATATGGCGCAGGCCGCGAAGTAGAGGCCGAAGACCAGGCCGCCGATCTTCGAGGAGACGGACATGGTGTCGGGGTCGAGCCCGGCGAGTGACATGTCCTGGCGGTCCACCACCACGCCGAGGAACCAGTTCAGGAGCGCGACACCGATCGCCTCCGCGAAGAGCACGAGCGCCGTCACCCATGCCACCGGTCTGCGCACCACCGGTACCCCACCCACTTCCGCGTGCTGTTACCCCAAGTACGTTCGAGACATCCCGAACGCTACTAACGGGTAAACCACGGGACAAGGGTTCTGCCGAGGGCAAAGAATCGTTGGGCCATTCGTAGGGACTCCACAAAGAATCACTGTGGGCCGCAGCACGGAGTCACAGAGACCTTGGCCACATCGGAGGGCTAGGGTTCAGCCAAGGACTCCCGCGTGCTGCGGCGCGACAAGGGATTTCGCGGGTCGGGCGAGCCTCGAATCACGCTCCGTGTGGGCAAGCTCACCACCGGGGACGGGTCGAAAGGTCGTGTTGGCTGTCCCTAAACTCGGCTTGTTTCAAGGAGGGAGCCATCGTGCGCAAGGTGCTCATCGCCAACCGTGGCGAAATCGCTGTCCGCGTGGCCCGGGCGTGCCGGGATGCCGGGATCGCGAGCGTTGCCGTGTATGCGGAACCGGACCGGGACGCTCTGCATGTCCGTGCGGCGGACGAGGCGTTCGCGTTGGGCGGTGACACCCCGGCCACCAGCTACCTGGACATCGCCAAGGTGCTGCAGGCCGCCAAGGACTCGGGGGCGGACGCCGTCCACCCCGGTTACGGGTTCCTCTCCGAGAACGCGGAGTTCGCCCAGGCCGTTCTCGACGCGGACCTGATCTGGATCGGCCCGCCGCCGCAGGCCATCCGCGACCTCGGTGACAAGGTCGCCGCCCGGCACATCGCGCAGCGCGCCGGTGCCCCGCTGGTGGCCGGCACCCCGGACCCGGTGTCGGGTGCCGAGGAGGTCGTGGCCTTTGCCGAGCAGCACGGTCTGCCGATCGCGATCAAGGCCGCCTTCGGCGGTGGCGGACGCGGCCTGAAGGTCGCCCGCACCCTCGAAGAGGTCCCCGAGCTGTACGACTCGGCCGTCCGTGAGGCCGTCGCGGCGTTCGGCCGGGGCGAGTGCTTCGTGGAGCGCTACCTCGACAAGCCCCGGCACGTGGAGACGCAGTGCCTGGCCGACACCCACGGCAACGTGGTCGTCGTGTCGACGCGTGACTGCTCCCTCCAGCGCCGCCACCAGAAGCTGGTCGAGGAGGCCCCGGCGCCCTTCCTGTCGGACGCCCAGGTGGAGGAGCTGTACAGCTCGTCCAAGGCGATCCTGAAGGAGGCCGGCTACGTCGGCGCGGGCACCGTCGAGTTCCTCGTCGGCACCGACGGCACGATCTCCTTCCTGGAGGTCAACACCCGTCTCCAGGTGGAGCACCCGGTCACCGAGGAGGTCGCCGGCATCGACCTCGTCCGCGAGATGTTCCGTATCGCCGACGGCGAGGAACTCGGTTACGGCGACCCCGAACTGCGCGGTCACTCCTTCGAGTTCCGTATCAACGGCGAGGACCCTGGCCGCAACTTCCTGCCCGCTCCCGGTACGGTCACCACCTTCGCCCCGCCGTCGGGCCCCGGTGTCCGGCTGGACGCGGGTGTGGAGTCCGGCTCGGTCATCGGCCCGGCCTGGGACTCGCTGCTCGCCAAGCTGATCGTCACCGGCGCCACCCGTGAGCAGGCTCTCCAGCGGGCCTCCCGCGCGCTCGCCGAGTTCGAGGTCGAGGGCATGGCGACGGCGATCCCGTTCCACCGCGCGGTCGTCACGGACCCGGCGTTCGCCCCCGAACTCACCGGCTCCAGCGAGCCGTTCACGGTCCACACGCGCTGGATCGAGACCGAGTTCGTCAACGAAATCAAGCCGTTCGCCGCTCCGGCCGACGCCGAGGCCGACGACGAGCCGGGCCGTGAGACGGTCGTCGTCGAGGTCGGCGGCAAGCGCCTCGAGGTCTCGCTGCCCTCCTCGCTCGGCATGTCCCTGGCCCGTACCGGGCTCGCCGCGGGTGCCAAGCCCAAGCGCCGGGCCGCGAAGAAGTCGGGCCCGGCCGCCTCGGGCGACACGCTCGCCTCCCCGATGCAGGGCACCATCGTCAAGGTGGCCGTCGAGGAGGGCCAGGAGGTCAAGGAGGGCGACCTCGTCGTGGTCCTGGAGGCCATGAAGATGGAACAGCCCCTGAACGCCCACCGCTCGGGCACCATCAAGGGCCTCCTGGCAGAGGTCGGCTCCTCGATCACCTCGGGCGCCCCCATCTGCGAGATCAAGGACTGACCCACCCTCCCTGCGCCCGGCCCCCACACCCAAGGGACGCCGGGCGCAGCCCATGACACAGAGGGGCAAAGCCCAGAAACGCAGGGCCCCATCCGGGGGCGCGAGGAACGGCGCGCCAAACCCCCACCGGCGGCCCACCCGAAGACCAACCGCGAGCAGCCCAACGGGCAAAGCCCGGAAACGCAGGGGCCCATCCAGGGGCGCGAGGAACGGCGCGCCAAGCCCCCACCGGCGGCCCACCCGAAGAACCACCGCAAGCAGCCCAGGGGCGCAGCCCAGAACACCGGTGACCCCCCAGGGGCGCGAGGAACTGCGCGCCAAACCCCCACCGGCGCAAGGCGACCACGCCCCACACGCAGGCCGGCAAGGCGAACCCGGGACGACACGGGTGTCGGCCCCTCTGCCGAACCGGCGACCCCTCAGCGGCGCCGCAGATCAGCCACCCGAGCCCGTTCGGCCGGCGCCTGCTCCCCCATCACCGTCGCACTCCGTAGCTGAGGCCCCGCCCCCGGCCCGACCTGACCCCGGCGCGGACCGGGCAGCGGCACGTCCCGGCGCTGCTGGCGCCCAGCCGGGAGGGGATCACCTCCCGCGCCCCCCGGGGCCGATGACCCGGCCACCGCGATCTGGACGCCCTGATCGGCCAGGGCCTGCAACTCGGTGGCCGCACGGTCGTCGTGCGCGGGCGGCTCGTCGGTGACCAGCCGGGTGATCAGATCGGTCGGCACGGTCTGGAACATGGTGTCCGCGCCGAGCTTGGTGTGATCGGCGAGGACCACCACCTCCGCGGCCGCCTGGACCAGCGCGCGGTCCACGGACGCCGAGAGCATGTTGGACGTGGAGAGCCCGCGCTCGGCGGTCAGCCCGCTCCCGGAGAGGAACGCCCGGGACACCCGCAGCCCTTGGAGGGACTGCTCGGCACCCGAGCCGACCAGGGCGTAGTTGGAACCGCGCAGGGTGCCGCCGGTCATCACGACCTCGACACGGTTGGCATGGGCCAGCGCCTGGGCCACCAGCAGTGAGTTGGTGACGACGGTCAGGCCGGGAATCCGCGCGAGCCGGCGGGCCAGCTCCTGCGTGGTCGTACCGGCCCCCACCACGATGGCCTCGCGCTCTTCGACGAGACCCGCGGCGAGATCGGCGATGGCCGTCTTCTCGGCGGTCGCGAGATGTGATTTCTGCGGAAAGCCGGACTCCCGCGTGAACCCGCCCGGCAATACCGCACCGCCGTGCCGGCGGTCGAGGAGTCCTTCTGCCTCCAGTGCGCGCACGTCCCGCCGTACGGTCACTTCGGAGGTCTGGACGACGCGGGCGAGCTCACGGAGCGACACGGCCCCATTCGCTCGCACCATTTCGAGGATCAATTGGCGACGTTCTGCAGCGAACACGAAACTGACAGTAACCCCAACGACCGTCTGCTTTCAGCACTATGCGCCGAATAACAGAAGTTGTTCGCATGGCAGGGCACGAAGTGGTATACGCGCCTAATCGGTCCGCCTATGCCGCGTGAATGCGCCCTGACCCCCGGTGACCAGCGAAGAGTCGCCGGAGAGGGTCAGCTCTCGCCCGCCGTCTTCCGGGTGTGCAACTGCCGGGCGACCTCGGCGATCGAGCCCGACAGGGACGGATAGACGGTGAACGCGTTCGCGATCTGTTCGACCGTCAGATTGTTGTCGACCGCGATCGAGATGGGATGGATCAGCTCCGAGGCGCGCGGGGCGACCACGACGCCGCCGACGACGATGCCGGTGCCGGGGCGGCAGAAGATCTTGACGAAGCCGTCGCGGATGCCCTGCATCTTGGCGCGCGGGTTGCGCAGCAGCGGCAGCTTGACCCCGCGGGCGTCGATCTTGCCCGCGTCGACGTCCGCCTGCGAGTAGCCGACCGTGGCGATCTCGGGGTCGGTGAACACGTTCGAGGACACCGTCTTCAGGTTCAGCGGGGCCACCGCGTCGCCGAGGAAGTGGTACATCGCGATGCGGCCCTGCATGGCGGCGACGGAGGCGAGGGCGAAGACGCCGGTCACGTCACCGGCCGCGTAGACACCGGGGGCGGTGGTGCGCGAGACCTTGTCGGTCCAGATGTGCCCGGAGTCCCGGACCTTGACGCCGGCCTCCTCCAGGCCCATCCCGCTGCTGTTGGGGATGGCGCCGACCGCCATCAGGCAGTGGGTGCCGCTGATCACGCGGCCGTCGGAGAGGGTGACCTCGACACGGTCGCCGACCCGCTTGGCGGACTCGGCGCGGGAGCGGGCCATCACGTTCATGCCGCGGCGGCGGAAGACGTCCTCCAGGACGGCGGCGGCGTCCGGGTCCTCGCCCGGCAGCACGCGGTCCCGGCTGGAGACGAGGGTGACGCGGGAGCCGAGCGCCTGGTAGGCGCCGGCGAACTCGGCGCCGGTGACACCGGAGCCGACCACGATGAGTTCCTCGGGCAGCTCGTCGAGGTCGTAGACCTGCGTCCAGTTCAGGATGCGCTCGCCGTCGGGCTGCGCGTCGGGCAGCTCGCGCGGGTGACCGCCGGTGGCGATGAGCACGGCGTCGGCGGTGAGGGTCTCCTCGGTGCCGTCCGCGGCGCGCACGACGACCTTGCGGGAGCCGTCCAGGGCCTGCATGCCCTCCAGCCGGCCCCGGCCGCGCAGCACCCGGGCGCCGGCCCGGGTCACGGAGGCGGTGATGTCGTGCGACTGGGCGAGCGCGAGGCGCTTCACGCGGCGGTTGACCTTCCCGAGGTCCACGCCGACCACCCGGGCCGCCTGCTCCTCCGGCGGAGTGTCGTCGGCGACGATGATCCCCAGCTCCTCGTAGGAGGAGTCGAAGGTGGTCATCACCTCGGCCGTGGCGATCAGGGTCTTGGACGGCACGCAGTCGGTGAGCACCGACGCGCCGCCCAGGCCGTCGCAGTCGACGACGGTCACCTCCGCGCCGAGTTGCGCCGCCACCAGGGCAGCTTCGTATCCGCCGGGTCCGCCACCGATGATCACGATCCGAGTCACGTACTCCATTGTCCCGCACGCTTCAAGATGCTTCCGCCCAGGGGCCCCCGGTCGGGGCTTCCGGGCCGGTTTGTCACGCGAGAGACGCGTGTTTCGCTGCCGTACCCTCGACCCCATGTCGCTCTACGCCGCGTACGCCGGCAATCTCGACCCGCGGCTCATGACGCGCCGCGCCCCGCATTCGCCGCTGCGCGCCACGGGCTGGCTCAACGGCTGGCGGCTGACGTTCGGCGGCGAGCACATGGGCTGGGAGGGCGCGCTGGCGACGATCGTCGAGGCACCCCGGTCCCAGGTCTTCGTGGCGCTCTACGACCTCGCGCCGCCGGACGAGGACTCCATGGACCGCTGGGAGGGCGTCGGCCTCGACATCTACCGGCGGATGCGCGTACGCGTGCACACCCTGGAGGGCGAGGAGGCCGCCTGGGTGTACGTGCTGAACGGCTACGAGGGCGGGCTCCCCTCGGCGCGGTACCTGGGGGAACTGGCGGACGCCGCGGAGTCTGCGGGGGCGCCGCACGACTACGTGATGGAACTGCGCAAACGCCCCTGCTGAGCCCGCCGCGGCGCCCCCTGCCGCGCCACTCGCCGCTCCACTCGGCGAGTCACGCGCCGGGGCACGGGAAGCCACCTGCCGGGTCACCTGCGGTGCCACCCGCCGGGTCACGTGCGGGGCCACCCGCCGGGTCACGTGCGGGCGGGCCCCTTCCGCGCCGCTCCCCGCCCCCGCTCCCCGCCTCCTGTTCGTCGGAAACGACAAGACAACGATCGCAAGACCGTGAGCTCTGTCATCTACGCGCGTAGGCACAAACCGGCTACCCTCTTGCGCGTGAACGCATCTCTTCTTCCGGACGACATCCAGGGCGACCCGCATGCCGCCGCTGACGCCGCCGCCACGCGCCTGCGCGAGCTGACCGGCGCCGACACCCACGACGTCGCGCTCGTGATGGGCTCCGGCTGGGCCCCGGCCGTGGACGCGCTCGGCACCCCCGAGGCCGAGTTCCAGGTCACCGAGCTGCCCGGGTTCCCGGCGCCGGCCGTCGAGGGACACGGCGGCAAGGTCCGCTCGTACCTGATCGGCGACAAGCGCGCCCTGGTCTTCCTCGGCCGCACGCACTACTACGAGGGCCGCGGGGTCGCCGCCGTCGCGCACGGCGTCCGGACCGCCGTCGCCGCCGGCTGCAAGACCATCGTGCTCACCAACGGCTGCGGGGGACTGCGCGAGGGCATGCGCCCCGGCCAGCCGGTGCTGATCAGTGACCACATCAACCTGACGGCCACCTCGCCGATCGTCGGCGCGAACTTCGTGGACCTGACCGACCTGTACTCGCCGCGGCTGCGCGCGCTGTGCAAGGAGGTCGACCCCTCGCTGGAGGAGGGCGTCTACGCCCAGTTCCCCGGCCCGCACTACGAGACGCCGGCCGAGATCCGGATGGCACGGGTGATCGGCGCCGACCTGGTGGGCATGTCGACGACCCTCGAAGCCATCGCCGCGCGCGAGGCCGGCGCCGAGGTGCTCGGCATCTCGCTGGTCACCAACCTGGCCGCCGGCATGACGGGCGAGCCCCTCAACCACGAGGAGGTTCTCCAGGCGGGCCGCGACTCGGCCGTGCGCATGGGGGAACTCCTGACCCAGGTGCTGGACCGCCTGTAGGCGGCGGGCGGCCCGTCCCCGGAGCGGGGGGCGGGACGACCGGGCAGACGGAACCGTACGACCGAAGAGAGGTGCACCCGAGGTGCAGGACGAACTCATCGCGCGGGCCAAGGCGTGGCTGGCCGAGGACCCCGACGCGGAGACCCGTGAGGAACTCGGCAAGCTCGTGGAGGCCGGGGACGTCACCGAGCTGGCCGCCCGCTTCGCCGGGACCCTCCAGTTCGGCACCGCGGGCCTGCGCGGGGAACTCGGCGCCGGGCCGATGCGGATGAACCGCTCCGTGGTGATCAGGGCGGCGGCGGGACTCGCCGCCTATCTGAAGGCCAAGGGCGAGACCGGCGGACTGGTCGTGATCGGCTACGACGCCCGGCACAAGTCCGCCGACTTCGCCCGGGACACCGCGGCCGTGATGACCGGCGCCGGCCTGCGCGCCGCCGTGCTGCCCCGCCCGCTGCCCACCCCCGTCCTCGCCTTCGCCATACGGCACCTCGGCGCGGTCGCGGGCGTGGAGGTCACCGCCAGCCACAACCCGCCCCGCGACAACGGCTACAAGGTGTACCTGGGCGACGGCTCGCAGATCGTGCCGCCGGCCGACGCGGAGATCGCCGCCGAGATCGCCGCGGTGCGGGCGCTGGCCGACGTGCCGCGCCCCGAGTCGGGCTGGGAGATCCTCGACGAGAGCGTCCTGGACGCCTATCTGGCCCGTACGGACGCCGTCCTCGCGCCGGGCTCGCCGCGTACCGCGCGCACGGTGTACACGCCGATGCACGGCGTCGGCAAGGAGGTGCTCCTCGCGGCGTTCGCGCGGGCGGGCTTCCCGGAGCCGGTGCTCGTGGCCGAGCAGGCCGAGCCCGACCCGGACTTCCCGACGGTCGCCTTCCCCAACCCGGAGGAGCCGGGCGCGATGGACCTCGCCTTCGCGCGGGCCCGGGCGAGCGCGCCGGACCTCGTCGTGGCCAACGACCCCGACGCCGACCGCTGCGCCGTGGCCGTCCCGGACGGCGGGGACTGGCGGATGCTGCGGGGCGACGAGGTCGGCGCGCTGCTCGCCGAGCACCTGGTCCGGCGCGGGGCGCGCGGCACGTTCGCCGAGTCGATCGTCTCCTCCTCGCTGCTCGGCCGGATCGCCGGACACGCGGGCCTGCCGTACGAGGAGACGCTCACCGGCTTCAAGTGGATCGCCCGCGTCGAGGGTCTGCGCTACGGCTACGAGGAGGCGCTCGGCTACTGCGTCGACCCCGAGGGCGTGCGCGACAAGGACGGCATCACCGCGGCCCTGCTCATCACGGAGCTGGCCTCGGAGCTGAAGGAGCAGGGCCGGACCCTGCTCGACCTGCTCGACGACCTCGCCGTCACCCACGGCCTGCACGCCACCGACCAGCTCTCGGTGCGGGTGGAGGACCTGTCGGTCATCGCGTCCGCCATGCGCCGGCTGCGCGAGCACCCGCCGACCGAACTGGCGGGCCTCGCGATCACGAAGGCGGAGGACCTGACCGAGGGCACGGAGCTGCTCCCGCCCACGGACGGACTGCGCTACACCCTGGACGGCGCCCGGGTCATCGTCCGCCCGAGCGGCACGGAACCCAAACTGAAGTGCTACCTGGAGGTCGTCGTCCCGGCCCCCACCCACGACTCCCTCCCGACGGCCCACACGAGGGCGACGGAACTGCTCGCGGCGATCAAGCGGGATTTGTCGGCGGCGGCGGGGATCTGACAGGGGCCCGGCTGGACTGGGCTGGGGCACTTGCGCAGTGAGCGCCGCCGGGGTTCCGGGGGCGCGGGCAGGGGCCCGGGCGGGCTCCGAGCCGCCGCCCGGACTTGTGGGCCCCGGCCCACTCAGGCCTCCCGTACGCCGAAGGGGGCGCCGCGTCCTGAACCGCGGCGCCCCCTTCGGGCTGCTCGGAGGCGAGCCGGGGTGCGAGGTTGCCCTTGCTCCCGAGAGCCGGGACGGAGCGGGAGCGGGAGCGGCCAAGGCGACCGGCCGGCGAACACCAGGCCCGTCCAACGGGCCGCACGCCCTCACGAGGCGAGAGCACGCCCCCGGGTGGAGGGTTGGTCGTCTTCGCCCAGCCCAAGGACTTCACCTTCGTGGGCCAGAGTGGGCCCGTGACAGGCGGGACTCAGCCCGTGGTGATCAGGATCGCCAGCAGCACCGCGCCCGCGATCGCGGGGCCGATCACCTCGTACGCCCAGCGGACCGTGACCTCGCCCTGTGCGCTGGGCTCGTGGGCGCGGGCCTCGGCCGTCTCGCGCAGGTCGTCCATGATCTGGTCGGTCTGCGCGCGGGTCGGCGCGTCGGTGACGGCTCCCCGGCCGAAGGGCGACGGCCGGCCCATCGACAGCATGCGGCCCTCGACGCCACGGCTCCCGGTGGCGGCCCGCCCCTGGTGCTTGGCCACCTTCTTGCGGGCGCGCAGCGACACCGGCACCGCCCAGAGCTGGTACTTGGTGCCGTCCGTGTCGACGACCTCGTTCGAGTAGGACGAACGCAGCGAGGCGACCTTGCTCCACGGCAGCACGATGACGCGGAGCGGGTTGCGGACGCGCAGCCGGTCGTCGTTGGCGTACACCGCGGGGCGCAGGGTGAAGGCGGCGACCAGCGGGACGATCAGGATCAGCGAGGCGAGAGCCAGCCAGGGGGTGCGGCCGGTTCCGGAGACCAGGGCGTCGATGCCGAGCCAGCCCGCGATGAACAGCAGCAGCGCGCCGCCCGCGATCCCGGCGGGCGACCGGTAGATCCGGTCCGGGGCCTCGGGTCGCGAGGCGTCCGGAAGGGGTGACTGGTGGTCCGGGGTGCTCATGGTCCCGATTGTGCCCGACGAGCCCGGTGCGCTTGAGCTCGGTGGGGTCTCACTATGGTCGCGAACTCTTCTCACCAGGCGCCCGGCACCCGCCCCGCCGTCCACGACCCGCCGTCCACGACCTGCCATCCGCGACCTGCGACGCCGATCACGGGTTCACCGAGGCCACCGAGGCCACTGAGGCCACTGAGGCCACTGAGGCCACTGAGGCCACCGAAGTGTCCGACGTCACCGTCGACGTACCACCGGCCGCCGTCACGCCCGCCGGGGAGTCCGCCGGCCTGTCCCCCGAGGCGCCGCCGGCGCGCCTGCCGGTGAAACGGCCGCCCCCCGCGCGGCGCTCCGCAGGAGGCGCCGGAAGGTCGGGCACTCCAGGTGAGTCGGCGCCGGACAGACCGCCGCATGCCGCAGGGACTCGCTGAGGACGCCGAGTTCGCGGATCGTCCGGTCCAGTTCGTCGGCCTTGTCGGCGAGCATCCGGCGGTCGATACGTGGCTGCCCGTCCGGCGCGAACATCCGGGCGATCTCGTCCAGGGAGAACCCGGCGGACCGCCCGAGCGCGATCAGCGCCAGCCGTTCGAGCACACCCGGGTCGAACTGCCGGCGCAGGCCACGCCGGCCGGTCGAGGCGATCAGCCCCCGCTCCTCGTAGTACCGCAGCGTGGAGGCGGGCACGGCCGCCCGCCGGGCCACCTCGGCGATGTCCAGGTCCGGCACCCTCGCCCCTCCCGTCCGCTTGACCTCAAGTCGGCTTGAAGTAGGACGGTGTCATCTCCCCGCCGTGGGGGCAACGTCGTGGGGCGACCAGAGGAGACGGCCATGGAAGCCAAGAACCCCGAGAATCCCGAGCACGCCGAGAACACCGAGCACGCCGAGAACACCGGCCGCTCCGGAAACACCGGAAACACCGGGAACACCGGGAAGATCCAGACCGCCGGGAACCCCGGCAGCCAGGCGGCCGACGGTCAGGCCGCCCGCTGGAACGGGCCCTCGGGCAGCGCCTGGGTCGAGGCCCGGGACGTGGTGGACGCGTTGTACCGGCCGCTGGAGGACCTCCTCGTCGAGGCCGTCCCACAGGGGCGCGGAGGCCGGGTCCTGGACGTCGGCTGCGGTACGGGCGGCACGACGGTGGCCGTGGCCCGGCGGCTCGGACCCGGCGGCCACTGCGTGGGCGTGGACATCTCGGAACCGATGCTGGAGGCGGCCCGCGACCGGGCGGAGCGGGAGAACGCGCCGGTCTCCTTCGTACGCGGCGACGCCCAGGACCACCCCTTCGAGCCCGGCGTCTTCGACACGGTCGTCTCGCGGTTCGGCGTGATGTTCTTCGAGGACCCGGTACGCGCCTTCGCGAACCTGCGCCGGGCCGCGCGGACCGGGGCCGCACTGCGGTTCATCGCCTGGCGCGACCTGACGGAGAACCCGTTCATGACGACGGCGGAACGGGCCGCGGCCCCGCTGCTGCCGGACCTCCCGGCGCGGCGGCCGGACGCGCCGGGACAGTTCGCCTTCGCGGACGCGGGCCGGGTCCGGCGCCTGCTGGAGGAGGGCGGCTGGGAGGACGTCGACATCCGGCCGGCCGACGCGAGCTGCGTGCTGCCCGCCGAACGGCTGGAGTGGTGGTTCACCCGCTTCGGCCCGCTCGGCACCGCCCTGCGCGAGGCGGACGAACCGACCCGCGAGCGCGTCGTCGAAACCGTCCGCCCGGCCTTCGCCCCCTTCGTCCACGCGGACGAGGTCCGCTTCACGGCCGCCTGCTGGCAGATCGACGCCACCGCGCCCCGGTAACCCCGGCCGGCCCGGCCCCCGCGAGGAGAGCGAACCCGGACCGACCCCGGGGGCTGTACAGCCGCTACGCGCGTAGATATGCTCGTCTGGTGACCATGCCCACCCATGCACCCGCTGCCCTCGCCGACGTGACCGCGTCCGACAGCACGCTGCGCCGCTTCCTTCACGGACTGCCCGGCGTGGACGCGGTCGGGCTGGAGGCGCGTGCCGCCTCGCTCGGCACCCGTTCCATCAAGACCACCGCGAAGGCGTACGCGATCGACCTCGCCATCTCGATGGTCGACCTGACGACGCTGGAAGGCGCGGACACCCCGGGCAAGGTCCGGGCGCTCGGCGCCAAGGCGGTGCTCCCGGACCCGACCGACCGCACCGCGCCCACCACGGCCGCCGTCTGCGTCTACCCCGACATGGTGGCCGTCGCGAAGGAGGCCGTCGCCGGTTCCGGTGTGAAGGTCGCCTCCGTCGCCACCGCGTTCCCGGCGGGCCGTGCCGCGCTCGGCGTGAAGCTGGCCGACGTGCGCGACGCGGTCGACGCGGGCGCCGACGAGATCGACATGGTCATCGACCGCGGGGCGTTCCTCGCGGGCAACTACCTGAAGGTGTACGAGGAGATCGTCGCCGTGAAGGAGGCCTCGGGCGCCGCCCGGCTGAAGGTCATCTTCGAGACCGGCGAGCTGTCGACGTACGACAACATCCGGCGGGCGAGCTGGCTCGGCATGCTGGCCGGGGCCGACTTCATCAAGACGTCCACCGGCAAGGTCGCGGTGAACGCGACGCCCGCGAACACGCTGCTCATGCTGGAGGCCGTCCGCGACTTCCGCGCCCAGACCGGGGTGCAGGTCGGCGTGAAGCCGGCCGGCGGCATCCGTACCACCAAGGACGCGGTCAAGTTCCTCGTCCTGGTGAACGAGACGGCGGGCGCGGACTGGCTGGACAACCACTGGTTCCGCTTCGGCGCGTCCTCCCTCCTGAACGACCTGCTGATGCAGCGTCAGAAGCTGGCCACCGGCCGCTACTCCGGCCCCGACTACGTGACGGTGGACTGATCCCCATGGCATCCGCATCCGCATCCGCTTTCGAGTACGCCCCCGCCCCCGAGTCCCGCTCGGTCGTCGACATCGCTCCCTCCTACGGCCTGTTCATCGACGGCGAGTTCACCGAGTCCGCCGACGGCAAGGTCTTCAAGACCGTCTCCCCCGCGTCCGAGGAGGTCCTCTCCGAGATCGCCCAGGCGGGCGAGGCGGACGTGGACCGCGCGGTGCGGGCGGCCCGCAAGGCGTTCGCGAAGTGGTCCGCGCTGCCGGGCTCGGAGCGCGCCAAGTACCTGTTCCGCATCGCGCGGATCATCCAGGAGCGCAGCCGCGAGCTGGCCGTGCTGGAGACGCTGGACAACGGCAAGCCGATCAAGGAGACCCGCGACGCGGACCTCCCGCTGGTCGCCGCGCACTTCTTCTACTACGCGGGCTGGGCCGACAAGCTCGACCACGCCGGTCTGGGCGCGAACCCGCGTCCGCTGGGCGTCGCCGGCCAGGTCATCCCGTGGAACTTCCCGCTGCTGATGCTGGCGTGGAAGATCGCCCCGGCGCTCGCGGCCGGCAACACGGTGGTGCTGAAGCCCGCCGAGACCACACCGCTGTCGGCGCTGTTCTTCGCGGACATCTGCCGCCAGGCGGGCCTGCCCAGGGGCGTCGTCAACATCCTTCCCGGGTACGGGGACGCGGGCGCGGCCCTCGTCGCGCACCCGGACGTGGACAAGGTGGCGTTCACCGGTTCCACCGCCGTCGGCAAGGCGATCGCCCGGCAGGTCGCGGGCACGGACAAGAAGGTCACGCTCGAACTGGGCGGCAAGGGCGCGAACATCGTCTTCGACGACGCCCCGATCGACCAGGCCGTCGAGGGCATCGTCACCGGCATCTTCTTCAACCAGGGCCAGGTCTGCTGCGCGGGCTCGCGGCTGCTGGTGCAGGAGTCGATCCACGACGAGCTGCTCGACTCGCTGAAGCGCCGGCTGGCGACGCTGCGCCTCGGCGACCCGCTGGACAAGAACACCGACATCGGCGCGATCAACTCGGCCGAGCAGCTCGCGCGGATCACCTCGCTGGTCGAGCAGGGCGAGGCCGAGGGCGCCGAACGCTGGTCGCCGGCCTGTGAACTCCCCTCGTCCGGCTACTGGTTCGCGCCGACGCTGTTCACGAACGTCACGCAGGCGCACACCGTCGCGCGCGACGAGATCTTCGGCCCGGTGCTGTCCGTCCTCACGTTCCGCACCCCGGACGAGGCGGTCGCCAAGGCCAACAACACTCAGTACGGCCTGTCGGCGGGCATCTGGACCGAGAAGGGCTCCCGGATCCTCGCGGTGGCGGGCAAGCTGCGCGCGGGTGTGATCTGGTCCAACACGTTCAACAAGTTCGACCCCACCTCGCCGTTCGGCGGATACAAGGAGTCGGGCTACGGCCGCGAGGGCGGCCGGCACGGTCTGGAGGCGTACCTCGCCCCGTCGAGCCAGGAGGCGAGCGACAAATGAGTGCGGCGGAGAAGGCAGTGGACAAGTCCGAGCAGCGCCGGCTGAGCGTGTTCAAGACCTACAAGCTGTACGTGGGCGGCAAGTTCCCGCGTTCCGAGAGCGGCCGGGTGTACGAGGTGACCGACTCCAAGGGCACATGGCTGGCGAACGCTCCGCGGTCCTCGCGCAAGGACGCCCGGGACGCCGTCGTCGCCGCGCGCAAGGCGTTCGGCGGCTGGTCGGGCGCCACCGCGTACAACCGCGGCCAGGTCCTGTACCGCGTCGCGGAGATGCTGGAGGGCCGCCGGGAGCAGTTCGCCCGTGAGGTGGCCGAGGCGGAGGGCCTGTCCAAGGCGAAGGCGGCGGCGGTCGTCGACGCGGCGATCGACCGGTGGGTCTGGTACGCGGGGTGGACGGACAAGATCGCCCAGGTGGTGGGCGGCGCCAACCCGGTGGCGGGCCCGTACTTCAACCTGTCGACCCCGGAGCCGACCGGTGTCGTGACGGTGCTGGCCCCGCAGGAGTCGTCGTTCCTCGGTCTGGTCTCGGTGATCGCCCCGGTGATCGCGACCGGCAACACGGTGATCGTGATCGCGAGCGAGAAGTCACCGCTCCCGGCGCTGTCGCTGGGCGAGGTGCTGGCCACCTCCGACGTGCCGGGCGGTGTGGTGAACATCCTGTCCGGCCGGACCGCGGAGATCGCGGCGCCGCTGGCCGCGCACCAGGACGTCAACGCGATCGACCTGACCGGGGCGGACGAGGAGCTGGCCAAGGAGCTGGAGATCGCCGCCGCGGACAACCTGAAGCGGGTCGTCCGTCCACAGGCTGTGGATTACGCGCGCACCCCCGGCACCGAGCGCCTGACGGCCTTCCTGGAGACCAAGACGGTCTGGCACCCGACCGGCGCGCTGGGCGCCTCGGGTTCCTCGTACTGAGCCCTCGCACCCCTCGGGCCCCACGCGCCCATCGGGCCCCACGGGCCCCTCGTACGGAGCCGCGCTCCCCCTCCGTCCAGGGGGAGCGCGGCTCTCTGCCGTACGCCCGCAGAGGTCGGCAGAGGTCAGTGCAGCAGGCCGGTGACCTGGCCGAGCACCGGGATGCTGCCGACCGAGGGCGCCTGGGCCAGCGGGCCCGTCAGGGTCTTGGAGGACAGCGGCTTGAAGTCGGCGAGCTGGGTGCCCACGCCGTTGTCGAGCGGGTCGACGCCCGTGCCGGCCAGCGGGTTGGGCTTGAGTCCCTCGATCGGGCCGGTGACATAGCCCACGGTTCCGGTCAGCGCCTGGAGGCCGGACTGCGGGTCGATGGTGCCGAGCGAGGTGGGCCGGGTGCGCAGGACGTCCACGACGGGGGCCGAGTCCGCGACGGCCGGGGAGGCCGCGGCGGCACCGGCGGCGACCACACCGACCGCGGCGGCGATCCGCGCGGTCGTACGGGCCAGGGAGGTCGACTGGGCTGCGTGTCGCGCCATCAGGGGTTTCCTCTGTGACTAGCGGAAGGCGGGAGTTCTCTGCCGGGGAGTCCCCGCCGGAAGTGTTCTCCGCCGGGAGTCCGCCGGCCGAGAGCAACGGAAGTGACACGCAGAGTAGTTGACCGGCTCGCGTCGCGGGCGGTCCTGGCGCCGGATTCGCCCCTGCGGGTCAACAGGCATATCAGCGCCAGTCGGTCCACCGCCCCGGGCGGTCGTCGGCCCCCGCTCCGGCAACGGGGATAATGTCCGGGAGCCGCGCCGCCGCGCGCGCCGCCGGACCCGTCACAGAAGGTGCAGAGAATTGGGCTCCCACCCCCCGATACCCAGCCGCGTGGTGCTGCTCTGCGGCCCCTCCGGCTCCGGGAAGTCCCTGCTCGCCGCCGCCTCCGGCCTCCCCGTGCTGCGCCTGGACGACTTCTACAAAGAGGCCACGGACCCCACGCTCCCCCAGGTCGAGGGCAGCGAGGACATCGACTGGGACCACCCGCAGTCCTGGGACGCGGACACGGCGGTCGCCGCCATCGAGGAACTGTGCCGTACGGGACGTACGGACATCCCCGTCTACGACCTCTCGCTGAGCGCCCGCACCGGCGCCGAGACGCTGCGGATCGAGGGCACCCCGGTGTTCATCGCGGAGGGGATCTTCGCCGCCGAGATCGTCGGGCGCTGCCGCGAACTGGGCGTCCTGGCCGACGCGCTGTGTCTGTCGCGGGGCCCGGTGACCACGTTCCGGCGCCGCTTCGTGCGGGACCTCAGGGAGGGCCGCAAGTCGGTGCCGTTCCTGCTGCGGCGCGGCTGGCGGCTGATGCGCACCGAGCGGTCCATCGTGGCCCGCCAGGCGGCTCTGGGCGCCCACCCCTGCGACAAGGACGAGGCGCTGGGCCGGCTGACCGCCGCGGCGGCCGGCCACCCGGCGCCCGCGCACCGCACGGCGGCGTAACCGAGACGACCACGACCGCACGGCGCCGGACGCATCCGCGGGCCGGGCGAGTTGGCAGGCCGGGCGACTTGGCAGGCCGGGCACATTCGCGGACCCGGCGACGAAAGCCCGTACGACAAACACCCGTACGCCGAACCTCTACAGCGAACCCGTGCACCGAACCCGCACAACGAGCCCGCGCACCGAACTCGTGCACCGCACCCGTACAACGAAAAGAGGTCCAGGCGGACCCCCCGTCCGCCTGGACCTTCTCCGTTTCCCCCGTGGTCCCCCGTGACCCCGTTGGTCCCCCCAGACCGTCGCCGGCTCCCCCCGGAACCGACTCCCCCCGGTCTGTTACCGCTCCCCCCAGACCTTCAGGCGACAAGCTCCCCGAAGGACTCCTCCTCGTCACGGCCGAAGCTGAGGACCTCGTCCTCGCGCATCCGGCGCAGCGAGCGCCAGATGCTGGACTTCACCGTGCCGACACTGATGTCGAGGATCTCCGCGATCTCCGGGTCGGTGCGGCCCTCGTAGTAACGGAGGACCAGCATCGTGCGCTGGAGTTCGGGCAGCCGGGCCAGCGCCTGCCACAGGACGGCGCGCAGTTCGGTGCCGCGCATCGCGTCCGTGTCGCCGGGCGTCTCCGGCAGTTCCTCGGTCGGGTACTCGTTCAGCTTGCGGCGGCGCCACGCGCTGATGTGCAGGTTGGTCATGGTGCGGCGGAGGTAGCCCCCGACCGCGGCCTTGTCGGTGATCCGGTCCCAGGCGCGGTATGTGGAGAACAGCGCGCTCTGCAGCAGGTCCTCGGCCTCGTAGCGGTCACCGGTCAGGTGGTAGGCGGTTGCGTACAGGGAGGCGCGGCGCTCCTGGACGTAGGCGGTGAACTCCACCTCCGACAGCGGGCGACGCTCCCCCGTGGCCTCCCCGTACGCGGCTCCCCCGTGAGCCTTCCCCCCGGTCGTGCCCACGGCGGCTGCCGTGGTGTTCTCCCCCGTGCGAGCGTCAACCACCTTCATGTGCACGGTGTGCTGACGCCCGGCGCCGCGATCGCACCCCCGCCCGATCACAGCGCCGGACTTCTCCGTGGCCCGGCTGACGTCGTGGAGCCGCGTGACAACCGCGCCAGTGTTCGTGCTGTGCAGTGTGTTCATCTCGCGCCCCCCGTCGTGGAGTACCGGTGCTTCGGTTCGTGCTTTTCGTGCTCTCGCGCTGTTCGTGCTGTTCGTGCTGGTCATACGGTTCGTGCTGGTCGTGCTGTTGGTTCCGTGGTGCGTTCTGCCGTGTGTCGAAAAGCTTGCCCGGGCCACTTCATGGCCGTGTCCGCCGACTGTCACAGACCTGTCACAGGGGTCCGGCACCGGCGCGGCACGGTCGATTACGGACAGGAGCCGTACGACTACGCAGAGGGGGCGCGGTCCAACGGTCGATACCCGGCCATGACATGGGCCAGAATGACGTTCGTGCCTTCCCTGTTGCTGATCGAGGACGACGACGCCATCCGTACGGCCCTGGAGCTGTCTTTGACGCGCCAGGGACACCGTGTGGCCACCGCTGCCACCGGCGAGGACGGTCTGAAGCTGTTGCGCGAGCAGCGGCCGGACCTGATCGTGCTGGATGTGATGCTGCCCGGCATCGACGGCTTCGAGGTGTGCCGGCGCATCCGGCGTACCGACCAGCTGCCGATCATCCTGCTGACCGCGCGCAGCGACGACATCGACGTGGTGGTCGGACTGGAGTCCGGCGCCGACGACTACGTGGTCAAACCGGTGCAGGGCAGGGTGCTCGACGCCCGGATCCGTGCCGTGCTGCGCCGGGGCGAGCGGGAGGCGAACGACTCGGCGTCGTTCGGCTCGCTGGTCATCGACCGCGCGGCGATGACGGTCACCAAGAACGGCGAGGACCTGCAACTGACGCCCACCGAGCTGCGGTTGCTGCTGGAGCTGAGCCGCAGGCCCGGACAGGCCCTGTCCCGCCAGCAGTTGCTGCGTCTGGTTTGGGAGCACGACTACCTGGGCGACTCGCGGCTGGTGGACGCCTGTGTGCAGCGGCTGCGCGCCAAGGTGGAGGACGTGCCCTCCTCGCCGACCCTGATCCGTACCGTGCGGGGCGTCGGATACCGGCTGGACAACCCTCAGTGACGAAACCGCACGACAAGCTCCGCGGCTGGGCCGCGGCGCGCAAGGCACTCCTGTCCGGCCTGCGTTTCACGAGTCTGCGGCTGCGGCTGGTCGTGGTGTTCGGGCTGGTGGCGCTCACCGCGGCGGTCTCGGCGTCGGGCATCGCGTACTGGCTGAACCGCGAGGCGGTGCTGACGCGCACCCAGGACGCGGTGCTGCGCGACTTCCAGCAGGAGATGCGCAACCACGCGAGCGTGCTGCCCGTGCACCCGGGGCAGGACGAACTCCGGCGTACGGCAGGGCAGATGGCGAACAGCAGTCAGCGGTTCAGCGTGCTGCTGGTCGCCGAGGACGGGACCGGGAAGAGGATCACCGGCAACTCCGAGCTGGACACCTTCACCCTGGAGGACGTGCCCGCGTCGCTGCGCAAGGCGGTGAACAAGAAGCAGTCGCTCTCCTCGAACAACAAGTCCGCCTACCACCTGTACTGGCAGCGGATCACCGAGCACGACAAGCCGTATCTCGTGGGCGGCGCGCGGGTGATCGGCGGCACCACGACCGGCTACATGCTCAAGTCGCTGGAGCCGGAGGCGAAGGACCTCAACTCGCTGGCCTGGTCGCTGGGGATCGCGACGGGGCTGGCGCTGATCGGGTCCGCGCTGCTCGCGCAGGCCGCCGCGACCACCGTCCTCAAGCCGGTGCACCGGCTGGGCATCGCGGCCCGCCGGCTCGGCGAGGGCAAGCTCGACACCCGGCTGCGGGTCTCCGGCACGGACGAACTCGCCGATCTGTCACGGACGTTCAACCACACGGCGGAGGCGCTGGAGAAACGCGTGGCGGACATGAGCGCCCGCGACGAGGCGTCCCGGCGGTTCGTCGCCGACATGTCCCACGAACTGCGGACGCCGCTCACGGCCATCACCGCCGTGACGGAGATCCTCGAAGAGGAACTGGACGCGGAGACCGGCAGTGTGGACCCGATGATCGAGCCGGCCGTCCGGCTGGTCGTCAGCGAGACCCGGCGGCTCGGGGACCTGGTCGAGAACCTCATGGAGGTCACCCGTTTCGACGCGGGCACCGCCCGGCTCGTCCTGGACGACGTGGACATCGCCGACCAGATCACCGCGTGCATCGACGCGCGGGCCTGGCTGGACGCCGTCGAACTGGACGCCGAGCGCGGCATCCTGGCCCGGCTCGACCCGCGCCGCCTCGACGTGATCCTCGCCAACCTGATCGGCAACGCCCTCAAGCACGGCGGTTCGCCGGTCCGGGTGGCGGTGCGGGTGGAGGGCGAGGAGCTGGTCATCGCGGTCAGGGACCACGGACCCGGCATTCCCGAGGATGTCCTGCCGCATGTCTTCGACCGGTTCTACAAGGCCAGCGCGTCCCGGCCGCGTTCGGAGGGCAGCGGGCTCGGCCTGTCCATCGCGCTGGAGAACGCGCACATCCACGGCGGCGAGATCACCGCGGCCAACTCGCCCGAGGGCGGCGCGGTGTTCACCCTGCGGCTGCCGCACGACGCCTCGCGGCTGCTCGACGAGGGTCCGGGCGAGCGCAAGGACCCCGCGCTCGGCAACGGCACGGAAGGCACCCCGGCATGACCCACGCCCCGACCCCGGGCCCGAACCAGACCCCGGGCCCGCCTCGGACGCCGAGCACGCCTCGGACGCCGAGCATGCCTCGGACGCCGGGCACGCCTCAGACCTCGGGCACGCCTCGGACGCCGGGTACGCACCATGCCTCGGGTACGCGTCCCACGCCGGGCACGCGGCAGACCCCGGGCACGCCTCAGACGCCGGGTACACGTCCCACGCCGGGTACACGTCCCACGCCGGGCACGCGTCCCACGCCCGGAACGCGTCAGGCCCCGGGCCCGGATCACACGCGGGACCCGCGCCATGCCCCGGGTACGCGGCAGGCCTCGGACACGCCTCACACCCCGGGCCCGCCCCGCACCAACGGCGCCTCCGTCGGGGCCGACGGCCGGACCTCCCCTCGTCCCGCCCGGCGGGTTCGGCGGGGCCCGGGGCGGGTGCGGCGGTGGATGGTGCTGCCCCTGTTGGGGTTGTTGCTCGCGGGGTGTGGGATTCGTGCCACGCGGGTGCCCACCGACTTCGGGCCCGCTCCCTCGCGGGTGCCCTGCGCGCTGTCCGCCCAGGACACCGCCACCCAGACCTCGGGCGGGGTGCCCGTCCAGGTCTTCCTGGTCTGCTCGGCCCAACTGGTCACCGTGGACCGGTCGGTGCGCATACCCGACGGCACGGCGGAGTCCGCGCGGCGCGTCCTGGTGGCGCAGGCGCTGCTCGACGAGCTGGCGGAGACGCCGTCGACGCCGGAGCAGCAGGCGCGGTACTCGACGGACGTACGCGGCGGGATGACGGTCGGCGGGCCGCGCGGCCGGGACCCCGAGGAGACCCTGCGGCTGAGCACCTCCCCCGCGGACCTCACCCCGACGGCCCTCGCGCAGATCGTCTGCACCTTCTCCGACTCGGCGGCGGCACGGGACGACGGGAGCGTGATCCTCGGCGGTCCGGCGCCGGGCGCGCCGCGCACGTACACCTGCACGCCCGAGGTGCGGGCCTCCCCGGGCGCCGAGTCCCCCGAGTCGACGGCGGCCGGGGGCTCGTGAGGCGGGCCGGGGCGAAATCCCCGGCGCCGGAACCGATCGTGCCGGACCCCGCGTCTTGGGGTGCGTGCAGCGTCTTGGTTCGGACGGCCACAGTGCCGTCACCCGCGCCCGTGCGGCAGGATGTGTCCTCCTCGTCGTACACCTCGCCCTCGTCGCCTGGATCACCCTGCGCCCGCTGGACGTCCCCTGGGTCAGTGCCGCCAACCTGCGGCCCTTCGCGGGCATCAGAGCCGACCTCGCGCTCGGCGCCGGGACGGCGGCCCGCCGGATCGCCGCGGGCCTCGCGCTGCTCGCCCCGCTGGGGGTCCTGCTCCCGCTGGCCGGCGGCCGGCTCGGCGTCTCCACGTTCGGCTCGCTGCTGCGGTCGGCCGCGGCCGGCACCCTGCTGTCGCTGGGCATAGAGCTGCTCCAGACCGGCGTCCCGGGCCAGGTCGTGGACATCGACTCGATTCTGCTGAACACCCTCGGGGTGGTCCTCGCGCATCTCGCGGTCGTACCCGCCGTGCGCGCCCGGCTCCGCCGCCGGACGGAGACGCGGGACCTCGCGGCCGTTCTCCGGGAGGACCCGGCTCAGGGTCCGACCCCGACGATTCCCAGGGTCGGCATCGCCCCGTAGAGCGACGCTTCGCACCCGTTCGTCCGCGTACCGTCGAAGACATCGGTGAACGCGCCGATGACCTCGGAGCCCGGCCCGGCGCTCCACGACGGTTCGCGAAGGAGCCACCATGACCGCCCTCGCCCGCCCCACGAACGGCCGCATGATCGGCGGAGTCTGTGCTGCGCTGGCGCGGCGCTTCGGCACCTCCGCGACCACGATGCGGGTCATCTTCGTGGTGTCCTGCCTGCTCCCCGGCCCGCAGTTCCTGCTCTACATAGCGCTGTGGATCCTCTTCCCCTCCGAGGACAAGGCCTCCCGCACGGCCTGGTGACCCGGGCCCGTCCGGCATCCGGCACCCGGCATCCCGCATCCGGCCCGCGCACGGCGAACGCCGGTGGGGCACACCCGACACGGGTGCGCCCCACCGGCGCCGACGCGGCGAAAAGGCCCCGGGGGCGGGGAAGGGGGCCCGTGTGCCGCTGTGTACCGCGGGGGTCAGCCGAGCGGAATGCCGTTCACCGGCAGACCGTGCGTGGGCAGGCCCTTGAGCGGCAGACCGCCGAGCAGTCCGGCCACGGGGGCGGCGGGTCCGTCGGCGAGCAGTCGCGCGGCGGCGGGCTGCGCGGCGGCCACGCCCGTGCCGAGCGCGCCCTGACCCTGGGCGAGCGCCTGACCGGCCCCGGGCAGCGCCTTGGCGACGTTCTCGGCGGGCAGCGTCCGGGTGACGGTGTCCAGCGCGGAGGAGGCGTCCGGCACGGCCGGGGCGGCGTTCGCGGCGCCCGCGCCGGCGGCGGCGAAAGCGGCACCGAGAGCGGCGACGCCGAGGGTCTTGGCAGCAGACTGCTTCATCGTGAATGCGTCCTTGAATACGGGGATGTGAGCGGTCCAGAACCGTAAACACGCGGGCCCGCCGTCCGCAAACATCGAAAAGCGGCCGAGTCATGGAGAAGAAGTGAAGACCCGGCCGCTTTCCCGCTGCTCCGATCAGGCCCCGTCGCCCACAGAACCGCTGGTCGAAGCGGTCTGCTGGAACAGCCATTCGGACTTGAGTTCCGCATATCCCGGCTTGATGACGTCATTGATCATGGCGAGCCGTTCATCGAAAGGAATGAATGCTGACTTCATAGCATTGACCGAGAACCACTGCATGTCGTCGAGTGAATAACCGAACGCTTCGACAAGGTGCTCGAATTCCCTGCTCATACTCGTCCCGGACATGAGCCGGTTGTCCGTGTTCACCGTGGCCCGGAAATGCAGTTGTCGCAGCAGCCCGATCGGGTGGTCGGCGTAGGAGTCGGCGGCGCCGGTCTGGAGGTTGGAGCTGGGGCACAGCTCCAGCGGGATGCGCTTGTCCCGGACGTAGGAGGCGAGGCGGCCGAGTTCCACCGTGCCGTCCTCGCGGACCTGGATGTCGTCGATGATGCGGACCCCGTGGCCGAGCCGGTCGGCGCCGCACCACTGGAGGGCCTGCCAGATGGACGGCAGTCCGAACGCCTCACCGGCGTGGATCGTGAAGTGGTTGTTCTCGCGCTTGAGGTACTCGAAGGCGTCCAGGTGCCGGGTGGGCGGGAACCCGGCCTCGGCGCCCGCGATGTCGAAGCCGACCACACCCAAGTCGCGGTAGCGGTTGGCGAGTTCGGCGATCTCCAGGGCGCGGGCCGCGTGCCGCATCGCGGTGAGCAGCGCGCCGACCCGGATGCGGTGGCCGTTCTCCCGGGCCAGCCGCTCCCCTTGCCGGAAGCCCTCGTTGACCGCCTCGACGACCTCTTCGAGGCTGAGCCCGCCCTCCAGGTGCTGCTCGGGCGCGTACCGCACCTCGGCGTAGACGACGCCGTCCTCGGCGAGGTCCTCGGCGCACTCGCGGGCGACCCGCACCAGCGCCTCGCGGCTCTGCATGACGGCGCAGGTGTGCGCGAAGGTCTCCAGATACCGTTCCAGCGAACCGGAGTCGGCGGCCTCCCGGAACCAGAGGCCGAGCTTGTCGGCGTCGGTCTCGGGGAGGTTCTGGTAGCCCGAATCCCGGGCGAGTTCGACGATCGTGCCGGGGCGCAGTCCCCCGTCGAGGTGATCGTGCAGCAGGACCTTGGGCGCCCGGCGGATCTGTTCCGAGCTGGGGGTGTTCCGGATCTGGCTCGTCATTTTCGCACTGTAGCCCCTACGCGCGTAGAACTCCTGTCGGGCCGATCCGTCGATACGTAACGGTGACCGTGCGGACGGGTGGCGTACACCGATGCTTCTGACACTGTTCTGTCATGGCACAGCAAGCGACGCCGGTTCGCATGGCCCGGCTGGGGAGGGCGCTCGGCCCGGAGCCGACGGCGGTCAGCGGGGTTGTTCTGCTGCTGCCCGGCGGCGAGGAGACCTCGGCGCGAAGACCCTCCCCCCTGATGGCGACCGCCTCCGTCCGCGCGCTCGGCCGCAGACTGGCCCGGAGCGGGCGGGCGGACGGCCTGGTCACGCATGTCGTGCACTACCGGGTGCGCGGCTGGAACGGCGCCGAGGCCCATCTCGCGGGCGACGCGACCTGGGCGGCGGACGAGGTCGTACGACGCTACGGCGACGTCCCCGTCTGCCTGGCCGGGATCGACATGGGCGCCCGGGCGGCGCTGCGGGCGGGCGGGCACAGCGCCGTCAACTCCGTGCTGGCGCTGGCCCCCTGGCTGCCCGAGGACGATGTCGCGGCACCACCCGAACCGGTGAAGCAGCTCGCCGGGCGCCGGGTGCTGATCGTGCACGGCACCAACGACGAGCGCACCGACCCGGAGTTGTCCTTCCGGCTCGCGGCACGCGCCAAGAAGGCCAACCGCGACATCTGCCGCTTCGAGGTCCACTCGGACGGGCACGCGCTGCACCAGCACCGGCACGAAGTCATCGCCCTCGCCGAGGACTTCGTGCTGGGCTCACTGTTCGGCCACTCCTACTCCCGGCCGGTCGAGGACGCGTTCGCCGCGCCGCCGCCGCTGGGCCTGCGGATGCCGCTGGCGGCGGGCTTCGGGCGGTCGCTGCGCCGGTAGCCCGCCTCTTGAGGGGCGATCAGTCGGGCAGCAGGCGGCCTCTGCGGGAGAGCAGGAACTTCTTGAACGCGGCCACCGGCGGGGTGTCGGGGTGGCCGTCGAGCCAGGCGACACCGATCTCGCGCACGGCCCGTGGCGCGGTGACCGTCAGCTCCACGACTCCCGGGCGGGCGACGGCCGGCGGCGGCAGCAGGGCGACGCCGAGGCCGGCCGCGACCAAGCCGCGCAGCGTCTCCGCCTCCTCCCCCTCGAACGCGATGCGCGGCCGGAACCCGGCCTGCCGGCACAGGTCGTCGGCGATCCGGCGCATTCCGTATCCGGGTTCCAGGGTCACGAAGGCCTCGTCGGCGGCCTCGGCGAGACGGACGCGTTTGCGGGCGGCCAGCGGATGGTCGGCGGGCACGACGAGCCGTAGCTTCTGCTCGTCGAGGCGGCGGCCGACCAGGTCGGGGGCGTCCGGCACGGGCGAGGTGAGGCAGAGGTCCAGTTCGCCGGAGCGCAGCCGCTCCAGCATGGCCTCGCCGTAGTTCTGCACCAGGCTGAAGCGCACCCGGGGATGGTCGGCGCGGAAGGCCCGGATCAGGCCCGGCACGGTCTCGGAGCCCATGGTGTGCAGGAAGCCGAAGGCGACCTTGCCGGTGGCCGGGTCGGCGTCCGCGCGGACCTCGTCGGCGGCCCGCTCGATCTCCGCGAGGGCGCGCTCCACGGAGGCGAGGAAGGTGCGGCCCGCCGGGGTGAGCGACAGGGTGCGGCCACGGCGGGCGAACAGGTCGACGCCGAGGTCCTGTTCGAGCCGGACGAGTGAGCGGGAAAGGGTGGACTGCGGTACCCGCATCTCCTGCGCGGCGCGCGTGACGTGCTCGGTGCGGGCGACCTGGGCGAAGTGGGCGAGGCGCGGGGCGAGCACGGCGGCCATGCCCCCGGTGTCTTCTGTGTCACCGGACAGTGACAGGTGAGCTTCTGACCTCTGCTGATGCGCCATGGGAACGATTATGGCGATTCCATGCATTGGACGGATGAGCGGCGGGTCCTTACCTTCGGGGCATGCCTTCCGCCAGTACCGGGGCGTCCACCACCGTGGACGCCACCTCGCCCGCCCCCGTCCCCGCCGTCGCCGCCGCCGGCCCCGGCGGCGACGCCACCGACTCGCGTATGGCCCCCGGCGGGCCCGGCTACCGCCGGATGAGCTTCGCGCTCTTCCTCGCGGGCGTCGCCACCTTCGCGCTCCTCTACTCCACGCAGGCCCTCCTCCCGCTGGTCTCCGGGGAGTTCGCGGTCAGCGCGAGCGAGGCGAGCTGGACGGTGTCGGCGGCGACCGGCGGACTCGCGCTGTTCGTCCTCCCGATGAGCGCCCTCTCGGAACGCTTCGGGCGCCGTACGGTCATGACGGCGTCCCTGGCGGTGGCGGTGACCGTCGGTCTCCTCGTGCCCTTCGCTCCGTCGATCGGCGCGCTGGTGGCGCTGCGGGCGGTGCAGGGAGCGGCGCTGGCCGGCCTTCCCGCGTCGGCGACGGCGTATCTGGCGGAGGAGGTCCGCCCCAAGGCGCTGGTCTCCGCGATCGGGCTGTTCGTCGCGGGCAACAGCGTCGGCGGTATGAGCGGCCGGGTGATCACCGGGTGGGTCGCCCAGGAGTGGGGCTGGCGGGTGGCCGTCGGCGTGATCGGGCTGCTCGCCGTGGCCTGCGCGGTCGCCTTCCGGCTGCTGCTGCCCGCGCCCCGGCACTTCAGCCAGGGCTCGCTGCGGCCCCGGGTGCTGGCCCGCACGGTGCGCGACCATCTGGCGAACCCGCTGCTGCGCCGGCTGTACGCGATCGGCGCGCTGTTCATGATGGTGTTCGGCGGGGTCTACACGGTCATCGGCTACCGGCTGACCGAGGCGCCCTTCTCGCTCCCCCAGGGCATCGTCGGCTCGGTCTTCCTGGTCTACCTCGTGGGCACGGTGTCCGCGTCGACGGCGGGCCGGCTGGTGGACCGGGTCGGCCGCCGCGGCTCCCTGTACCTGGCGGGCGGCACCACGACCGCGGGTCTGCTGCTCTCCCTCGGGGACTCGGTGGTCCTCGTCCTGCTGGGCCTCGTGCTCATCACGGCGGGCTTCTTCGCGGGCCACGCGGTGGCGTCCTCGTCGGTGAGCCACACCGCGCGGCACGGCCGGGCGCAGGCCTCGGCGCTCTACCAGTCGGCGTACTACATCGGCTCCAGCGCGGGCAGCACGCTCGGCGCGGTCGCCTTCCACGCCGGGGGCTGGGCGGGCACGGTGGTCATGGGCCTGCTGGCGGTGCTCGGCGTGGTCTCCATCACCCTCCTCGGCACTCGCGCGGCCCGGACGGCGGCCCGCAGAGGCCCGGCCCTGGCCCACTGAGGCGAGCCCGTACGCCGGTACGTGCGCCCCTGACGGCCCCGGCGGCGGCCCCCGGCCTCAGCCTCTGACGCCCGGCTGTACGGCGGCACTCACGCGGACTGCCGCCCGGCCCTACGGCGGTACTCGCGCCCCCGAGGACGCGGCGGAACCGGCCCCTCGCCTCACCGTCGGACCAGTCGACCGGCCCCCTCGCCCGCCGGGGGGCCGCCGCGCGCCGACGCCGACGGCCCGCCGAGCCGCCTCCCGGGGGGACACCGGCCACCCGGGGGGGGCGGTGCGTGTGCCGCTGACGGACCCTGAGCACCGGTGCCGACGAACCCGACGAACACCTGCACCCGCCGCCCCGCCCCTGACGGACCCGGCGGACATCGGGCTCGCTCGCGGCCTGCCCGCAGACAGCCCCGCCCACCGGACTCGGGAGCCCGCTCACGGACAGCCGCCGCGTACCCGTACCGGCCCGCGAACGGCCAACCGCCCAAGGCTTGCTCAACGCCCGGCTCCCACAGCCGCCGCGCCCCAGCCCGCCACCTGGACGCGGGGACTGGCCGACGGGGCGCGGAACGCCTCCGGCGCCGCCCCCGCGACCTGCGGGTTTCCTCGCTCCGGGGGCCATTGTCAGTGGGCTGCGGTAGCTTCCGAAGGACCGGCGCAATGGTGCGCGGGGCGGAGAACGGCCACAGGGGTGGGTTGGCTATGAGCGAGGGCACGGCGACGACGGCAGACCTGGACGTCCGGCTGGAGAAGCACCGGGTCGAGCTGACCGGGTACTGCTACCGGATGCTCGGCTCCTCCTTCGAGGCCGAGGACGCGGTGCAGGACACGATGGTCCGCGCCTGGCGCAGCTACGACAAGTTCGAGGGCCGTTCCTCGATGCGCTCCTGGCTGTACCGGATCGCGACGAACGTCTGCCTGGACATGCTCAGCGCGGGCAACCGCAGAGCGCGCCCGATGGACCTCACGGGCCCCTCACCGCTCGCCCAGGCGGCGCTCGCCCCCCGCCCGGACAACACCTGGCTGGAGCCGATGCCCGACGCCCGCGTGCTGCCCATGACCGGGGACCCGGCGGAGACCGCGGTCGCCAAGGAGTCCGTGCGGCTGGCCTTCATGGCGGCCCTCCAGCAGCTCCCGCCCAAGCAGCGGGCGGTGCTCATCCTGCGCGAGGTCCTCGCGTGGAAGGCGAGCGAGGTCGCCGAGCTGCTGGGCACGACGGTCGCGTCGGTCAACAGCGCGCTCCAGCGGGCCCGCGCCACGCTCGCCGAGCGCGAGGGGGAGGGCGCGGACGCGGCCACCTCCGACCCGCTCGACGAGGAGCAGCAGAAGCTCCTGGAGCGCTATGTGGCGGCGTTCGAGGGCTACGACATGACGGCGCTGACGGCGCTCCTCCACGAGGACGCGATCATGACGATGCCGCCGTTCGACCTGTGGCTGCGCGGCACGTCGGACATCACCGGCTTCATGACGACGCTGGGCGCCGCGTGCGCGAACTCGCGGCTGATCCCCGTCGAGGTGAACGGGCTGCCGGGCTTCGCCCACTACAAGCCGGACGAGGAATCCGGCGGTTACATGCCGTGGGCGGTGCAGGCGCTGGAGATCTCAAAGGGCCGGATCACCGGGTTCCACTGCTTCCTCGACACCGCGCGCTGGTTCCCGCTGTTCGGGCTCCCGCTCCATCTGGACGGCCCGGAGGAGGCCACGGCACTCGCCGTCTCCGGAGCCGGCGGCACCGGAAGAGATGTCGAAGCGGAGGCCGACGAGGTCGAGTAGGGCGCGCAGGGCGGGGTCGGGGTCCTTCAGGCGTATCCGGCCCCCGGCCCGCCGGGCGGTCAGCTCCAGCCGGGCCAGCGCGTCGACGGCGGCGAGACCGGGCGGCCCGAGCCCGGCGACATCACAGACCACGACCCCGCCCCCGGCCGCCTCCAGCCGGGCACGGACGTCGTCACACAGCCGGGACACCTCGTCCCGGGTGACGAGTCCTGGCAGCACGAGTACGGCGGGTGTCGCGAAATCCACACTCAGTAGACCGCCGAGCCCCCCGGAACTCATCGCCGCGACGACCGGGGCGACGCTTGTCACCGGCACCTTGTGCCGAACGCCGGACGGGACCGGTGGGGGTCCACCGGTCCCGTCCGCCCGGAAGGGGAAACCGCAGGTCAGGCGATTCGTTCCAGCACCACCGGGGTCGGGGTGAAGGGCGTGTTCGTCGGGGCGATGTCGAAGGCGGTCCGCGTTGCCTGAAGGGCGTAGTCGAAGCGGTCCGGGGTGTCCGTGTGGAGGGTGAACAGGGGCTGGCCCGCGGTGACCGTGTCGCCCGGCTTGGCGTGGAGTTCGACGCCGGCGCCCGCCTGCACCGGGTCCTCCTTGCGGGCGCGTCCGGCGCCGAGCCGCCAGGCGGCGATGCCGATGTCATAGGCGTCGAGGCGGGTCAGTACGCCGGAGGACGGGGCGGTCACCACCTGCTGCTCGCGGGCGACGGGCAGCGCGGCGTCCGGGTCGCCGCCCTGCGCGGCGATCATGCGGCGCCACACGTCCATCGCGGAGCCGTCGGCGAGCGCCTTCGCCGGATCGGCGTCGGGCAGGCCGGCCGCGTCGAGCATCTCGCGGGCCAGGGCGATGGTCAGCTCGACCACGTCGGCGGGGCCACCGCCGGCCAGGACCTCGACGGACTCGCGGACCTCCAGCGCGTTGCCCGCGGTCAGGCCGAGCGGCGTGGACATGTCGGTGAGGAGCGCGACGGTCTTCACCCCGTGGTCGGTGCCGAGCCCCACCATGGTGGAGGCCAGCTCACGGGCGTCCTCGATGGTCTTCATGAAGGCGCCGGAGCCGACCTTCACGTCGAGGACCAGCGAACCGGTGCCCTCGGCGATCTTCTTGGACATGATCGAGGACGCGATCAGCGGGATCGCCTCGACGGTGCCGGTGACATCGCGCAGCGCGTAGAGCTTCTTGTCGGCGGGGGCGAGTCCGTCACCGGCGGCGCAGATGACCGCGCCGGTGGTGTCGAGGACGTGCAGCATCTCCTCGTTGGAGAGCAGCGCGCGCCAGCCGGGAATCGACTCCAGCTTGTCCAGGGTGCCGCCGGTGTGGCCGAGGCCGCGCCCGGAGAGCTGCGGCACGGCGGCGCCGCACGCGGCGACGAGCGGGGCCAGCGGGAGGGTGATCTTGTCGCCGACGCCACCGGTCGAGTGCTTGTCGGCGGTGGGGCGGGAGAGGGACGAGAAGTCCATGCGCTCGCCGGAGGCGATCATCGCGGCCGTCCAGCGGGCGATCTCACGGCGGTTCATGCCGTTGAGCAGGATCGCCATGTTGAGCGCGGCCATCTGGTAGTCGGCGACCTCGCCGCGGGTGTACGCGTCGATGACCCAGTCGATCTGCGGATCGCTGAGTTCGGCGCGGTCCCGCTTGGCGCGGATGACGGACACGGCATCCATGGACAGAGCTGACACGGCGGACATGGCTTTCCTTCCAAAAGGTGAGCGGCCCCTCCGGGCGACGGTCGGTCGCGCAGGGAGGGGCCGCACGGCGTTACTGGCGGAGATGGGCGGGCCCGAAGGCCTGCGGCAGCATCTCGGAGAGGGGCAGGCGCCCGTCCGGTGTCTCCACGACGAGGCCGGGCCCGCCGAACTCGAACAGGAGCTGCCGGCAGCGCCCGCACGGCACGAGGATCTCGCCCCGCCCGTCGACACACGTGAAGTGCGTCAGCCGGCCGCCGCCGCTGTTGCGCAGCTCGGAGACCAGACCGCACTCGGCGCACAGCGAGAGCCCGTAGGAGGCGTTCTCGACGTTGCAGCCGGAGACGGTGCGGCCGTCGTCGACGCGGGCGGCGGCGCCGACCGGGTAGCCCGAGTAGGGGGCGTAGGCGCGGTGCATCGCCGCGCGGGCCACCTCCCGCAGCCGCTCCCAGTCGGCGGGCGCGAGGTCCGCGCCGGTGGTCACTTGCCCTGCCCCTTGCGGTACGGCAGGCCGTCCGCCTTGGGCATGCGCAGGCGCTGCGCCGACAGGGACAGGACGAGCAGCGTGATGACGTACGGCGTGGCGGAGACGATCTGGTTCGGCACCTCGTTGGTCAGCGAGTACCAGAGGAAGACGAGGACGCCGACGGCCAGGGTGGCGACCGCGGAGACGTACTTCTTGCGCACGCCGAGCCAGATCGCGCCGATGAGGAGCAGGATCGCGCCGAGCAGCAGCAGGGCGTGCACGTTCTCCGAGCCGCCGCGCAGGTTGAGGCTGTCGGTGTAGCCGAACAGGCCCGCGCCGAGGGCGAGTCCGCCGGGCATCCAGTTGCCGAAGATCATCGCGGCGAGACCGATGTAGCCGCGGCCACTGGTCTGGCCCTCCAGGTAGAAGGGGTTGGCGACGATGGACAGGAAGACGCCGCCGAGGCCGGCCAGACCACCGGAGATGATCACGGCGAGGTACTTGTACTTGTAGACGTTGACGCCGAGCGACTCGGCCGCGACCGGGTTCTCGCCGCAAGAGCGCAGGCGCAGGCCGAACGGGGTGCGCCACAGGATCCACCAGGTGCCCGGGATCAGCGCGATGGCGATCAGGGTCAGCCAGGACACGTTGGTGACCAGGCCGCCGAGCAGACCGGCGATGTCCGAAATGAAGAACCAGCCCTTGGAGTTCAGGGTGGTCAGCCAGTCGGAGAGTCCGGGCACGGTGAAGTGGCCGAGCGTGTCGACCGGCGGGGACTGCTTGGCGGAGCCGCCCTGCTTGCCCTCGAAGGCGAGCGGGGAGAGGTAGCGGGTGGCGCCGAGGGCCAGGATGTTGATGGCCACACCGGAGACGATGTGGTTCACGTTGAAGGTGACGGTGATGATCGCGTGCAGCAGGCCGCCGACGCAGCCGCCGATGATGCCGACCAGGACACCGGTCCAGGGGCCCCACTGGTAGCCGGCCCAGGCGCCGAACCAGGTGCCGAGGATCATCATGCCTTCGAGGCCGATGTTGACGACGCCGGAGCGCTCGGCCCACAGACCGCCGAGACCGGCCAGCCCGATCGGGACGGCGAGCTGGAGGGCGGTCGACATCTGGCTGACGTTGGTGATGCCGTCGGCGCCGGTGATGATGCGGACGATCGAGGTCAGCGCCAGGCCGCCCGCGATGACCAGCAGGAGGACGGGAAGCGACATCCGGCGGCCGGTGGGAGCCGCGGGTTGCAGCGTGGGCTGGTTGACGTCGGTTGCGGTGGTCATCGGCCAGCCACCTCCTTCTGGGTGTTGTCGGTGGCGAGGGCGTGGCCCGCGGCGAGTTCCGCGCCGACGCGGCGCTGCTGGCGGCGCAGGCCCCACTCGCGCACGGACTCGTAGGAGACGACGACGGCGATCACGATCAGGCCCTGCATGATGACCGCGATCTCCTTGTCGTACCCGTGGAAGTCGAGTTCGGGAGACGCCTTGTCGAGCCAGGCCCACAGCAGGGCCGCGAAGGCGATGCCGACGGGGCTGTTGCGGCCGAGCAGGGCGATGCCGATGCCGAGGAAGCCGATGCCGGTGGGGAAGTTGAGGCTGTACGTGTGGGTGTCGCCGAGGAGGATCGGCAGGCCCGCGAGGCCGGCGATGGCGCCGGAGACGAGCATGGCGGTGAGCACCATGCGCTTGGGGTCGACACCGCTGGCCGCGGCGGCGGACTCGGAGGCGCCGGAGGCGCGCAGGTCGAAGCCGAAGCGGGTGCGGTTGAGGACGACCCAGTAGCCGATGCCGAGGACGGCCGCGAGGATCACGAGTCCGTAGATCTCGCCGGACTCGCCCATGTCGAAGCCGGGGACCCAGCCGGACTTGTGCATCTCGCCGGTGGTGTTGTTGTTGCCGAGCTTGACGCCGAAGACGTCGGGCAGCCACAGGTAGGCGATGACGGAGGTGGCGATCGCGTTGAGCATGATCGTCGCGACGACCTCGCTGACCCCGCGGGTGACCTTGAGGACACCGGCGATGCCGGCCCAGAACGCGCCGGTGCAGACGGCGGTCAGGATCAGCAGCGGCACCTGGAGCGCGGCCGGCAGCGCGACGTGCGCGCCGACGATCGCGGCCATCATGGCGGCGAGCTGGTACTGGCCGTCGACACCGATGTTGAACAGGTTCATCCGGAAGCCGATGGCGACCGCCAGCGCGGCGATGTAGTACAGCGAGGCCTGGTTGATGATCAGGACCTGGATGTCGGAGTACGTCGCCTGCTGGAACATGATCGAGTACGGCTCGAACGGGCTCTTGCCCGAGGCGAGCAGCACGACCGAGGTCAGCGCCACGGCGACGACGAGCGCGATGACCGGTCCGGCCACCCCGAGGAGCAGGCGCTCCTTGTCGAACTTCTTCATCAGCGGGCCTCGTCTTCCGGGGCGTCTTGCGGGCCGTCTGCCGGGGTCTCGGCGGGCTCTTCCAGCTCGGCCGCTTCGGCCAGCTCCTCGTTCTCCAGGTGGCCGGAGGCGGCGCCGGTCATGGCCGAGCCGAGTTCCTCCGGGGTGATGGTGGCGGGGTCGGCGTCCGCGACCAGCTTGCCGTTGTAGATCACCCGGAGCGTGTCGGACAGGCCGATCAGCTCGTCCAGGTCGGCGGAGATCAGCAGGACGGCGAGTCCCTCGCGGCGCGCCTCGCGGATCTGGTCCCAGATCTGCGCCTGCGCGCCGACGTCCACACCGCGGGTGGGGTGGGCGGCGATGAGGAACTTCGGCTGGTGGCTCATCTCGCGGCCGACGATCAGCTTCTGCTGGTTGCCGCCGGACAGCGAGGCCGCGGTGACGTCGATGCCGGGCGTGCGGACGTCGTACTGCTCGACGATGCGGCGGGTGTCCTGCTGGGCGCCCTTGATGTCGAGCCATACGCCCTTGGCGTTGGGCTTCTCGGTGACGTGCCCGAGGATGCGGTTCTCCCAGAGCGGGGACTCCAGCAGGAGGCCGTGGCGGTGGCGGTCCTCGGGGATGTAGCCGATGCCGCTCTCCCGGCGCCTGCGCGTCGACCATGCGGTGATGTCGCCGCCGGCGAAGCGGATGACGCCGGAGTCGGCGGCCTTGAGGCCGATCAGCGCGTCGATCAGCTCGGTCTGGCCGTTGCCCTCGACGCCGGCGATGCCCATGACCTCGCCGGCGTGGATGGTGAAGGAGACGTGGTCGAGGACGAGCCGGACGGTGCCGCGCTCCACCTCCTCCTTGAGCCGGTCCGCCGAGCCCTTGGCGAGCGAGCCGGAGCCCTTCGCGAGGACGGTGAGGTCCTCGACCTGGACGACGGCCTGGTCGGTGACGGTCGACTCGGAGGTCTCCGGGGTGGGCAGCTCGCTGCCGACCATCAGCTCGGCGAGCTGGCGGGGGGTCGTCTCGGCGGGGACGGCGGTGCCGACCGTCGTGCCGCGCCGGATGACGGTGATGTCGTCGGCGACCGAGAGGACCTCGCCGAGCTTGTGGGAGATGAAGATGACGGACAGGCCCTCGGACTTCAGCTCGCGGAGGTTGTCGAAGAGCGCGTCGACCTCCTGCGGCACGAGGACCGCGGTGGGCTCGTCCAGGATGAGGATGCGGGCGCCGCGGTAGAGGACCTTGAGGATCTCCACGCGCTGGCGGTCGGCGACGCCGAGTTCCTCGACGAGGACGTCGGGGCGGACGCCGAGGCCGTAGCGCTCGGAGAGTTCAACGATCTTGCGGCGGGCCTTGCCGCCGATGCCGTGGAGCTTCTCGCTGCCGAGGACGACGTTCTCGAGGACGGTGAGGTTGTCGGCCAGCATGAAGTGCTGGTGGACCATGCCGATGCCGCGGGCGATGGCGTCGGCGGGCGACGAGAAGGTGACCTGTTCGCCGCCGACGGCGATGGTTCCCTCGTCCGGCTTCTGCATGCCGTAGAGGATCTTCATCAGCGTCGACTTGCCGGCGCCGTTCTCGCCGACCAGGGCGTGCACGGTGCCCTTGCGGACGCTGAGGTGGATGTCGTGGTTGGCCACGACGCCCGGGAACCGCTTGGTGATCCCGGCGAGTTCGACGGCGGTCGCCTGACCGTCGACCGCGTCGGCCGGAGGGCTGCTGGACGCGTTGATGGCGCACTCTCCTGAGGGAAAGGGGGTCGTCTACGCGCGTAGCGCCCCTACGGCAACGAAAGGGGCCACGCGCCGCGAGAACGGGATACGGGGAGCCAGACTCCTCGTATCCCGTTGAGCGGACGTAACCCCGCGGTTACCAAGCGGGACCGGGGCGGGGCGGGCACCCTCGCGTGTCCGACGACACGGAGGCGTACCCGACCCTTCCCGGGACCGCATTGGCTGCTCCTGAGGTGTTGCTGGTCAGCTCGACTTGACCTTGATCTCGCCGCTGATGATCTTCTCCTGGGCCGCCTTGACGGCGTCCTGGATCGCGGTGTCGCTCTTGAACTTCGGGTTCGAGTCGGCCAGACCGACCTCACCCGACTTCAGATCGCCCCGTACGATACCGCTCTCCGGCTTACCGTCCTTGACCGACTTCGCCACGTTGTAGACCGCCTTGGCGACGTCCTTGGTCGCCGAGGTCAGGATCGAGTCCTTGTACTTGGCGAGGGCTTCCTGCTTGTACTGGTCGGAGTCGACGCCGATCGCCCAGACCTTCTTGGCGGAGGCGGCCTCGATGACACCCTGACCGGAGAGACCGGCCGCCGCGTAGACGACGTCGGCCTTCTTCTCTATCTGGCCCTCGGCGGCCGTCTTGCCCTTGTCGGGGCTGGAGAAGCCACCCTCCTGGGCGGTCTGGGTGAGGTACTGCGAGAGGACCTTCACGCCGGGCTTGGTGTCCTTGACGCCCTGCTCGAAGCCCGCCTCGAACTTGTGGATCAGCGGCACGTCCACACCGCCGACGAAGCCGACCGTGTTGGTCTTGGTGGCCTTGGCGGCGGCGACGCCGGCGAGGTAGGAGGCCTCCTGCTCGGAGAAGACCAGGTCCGCGACGTTCTTCGCCGTGACGGTGGAGTCGTCGACGATGCCGAAGGTGGTGTCCGGGTACTTCGCGGCGGCGGCCTTGACGGCGGGGCCGTAGGCGTAGCCGATGCCGACGACCGGGTTGTAGCCCTGCTTGGCCAGCGAGACCAGGCGCTGCGTCTTGTCCGCGTCCGTCTCGCCGTCGGTGGGCTCGACGTCGGCGGTGTCGTACTTGAACTCCGCCTTCGCCCGCTTCAGACCCGCGTACGCGGCGTCGTTGAAGGACTGGTCGCCCTTGCCGCCGACGTCGTACGCGATGGCGAGGCCCTTGTCCCCCTTGCTGTCCGTGGACGAGCTGGAGGAGGTCGAGGTGCCGCCACAGGCGGACAGAGCGAGGGCGAGAGAGGCGGTCGCAGTACCTGCGAGCGCGATGCGGGTAACCCGGCGCATGGTGTTGTGCTCCTGTCGTACAAGCGCCTGACGGTTCAGCTTCGGCGCTGGCTTCGCCGCAGATTAACGCGCGTAGACCAACTAGAAAACCCCTTCTGTCCACCTTGTTATGCGGCTGTGCCCGACGCCACCCGCGGGCGGGCCCGGGGCTTGCCGACCGCGAAGAGACGGTGGCTATGGGTGACCTCCGGGACGCGCGCCGCACGGCGTCCGGCCCCGGCGCACGGCGTCCGGCGTCCGGCCCGGCGCACCACGTCCGGCGTCTTGGGCGGCGCACGACGGAGCGGGCGGGCACCTGGGGTGCCCGCCCGCTCCGGGAGTCACGCGTCCGTCTCCGGCGCCGGGGCGGGGACGGCGGGGCCTGGCCCGCCGTGCCTCATCCGGCGTCCGGGGCGGTTAGGAGGTCTTGACCTTGATGGTGCCGTCCACGATCGCCGCCTTGGCCTTCGCGACGGCGTCGGTGAGACCGGAGATCTCCGCCATCTTCGGGTTGCTGTCGGCGAGGCCGACACCGTTGACCTTGAGGTCGAAGGTCTGCGTGCCGGTCAGCGGCTTGCCGTCGTGGACCGACTTGGCCAGCGTGTAGACGGCACCGCCGACGTCCTTGAGCGCGGAGGTCAGGATGTAGTCCTTGTACGCGGCCAGCGGCTCCTGCTTGTACTGGTCGGAGTCGACGCCGATGGCCCACTTCTTGTCCTTGGCCGCGGCCTGGATGACGCCCTGGCCGGAGAGACCGGCGGCGGCGTAGACGACGTCGGCGCCCTTCTCGAGCTGGCCCTCGGCGGCGGCCTTGCCCTTGTCGGGGCTGGAGAAGCCGCCCTCGGCGGCGGTCTGGGTGAGGTACTGCGAGAGGACCTTCACGCCGGGCTTGGTGTCCTTGACGCCCTGCGTGTAGCCGGCCTCGAACTTGTGGATGAGCGGCACGTCCACACCGCCGACGAAGCCGACCGTGTTGCTCTTGGTGGCCTTCGCGGCGGCGACACCGGCGAGGTAGGAGGACTCCTGCTCGGCGAAGACGAGGGAGGTGACGTTCTTGCCGGGCACGACCGAGTCGACGATGCCGAAGGTGGTCTTCGGGAACTTCGCGGCGGCCTTCTCCAGCGCGGGGCCGTAGGCGAAGCCGATGCCGATGACCGGGTTGTAGCCCTGCTTGGCCAGCGACTCCAGGCGCTGCTGCTTGTCGGCGTCCGTCTCGTTGTCGGTGGGCTCGATGTCGGCCGTCTTGTAGCCGAACTCCTTCTTCGCCTTCTCCAGACCGGAGAAGGCGGCGTCGTTGAAGGACTGGTCGCCCTTGCCGCCGACGTCGTACGCGATGGCGAGGCCCTTGGCGTCCTTGCTGCTGTCGCTGCTGCCGCTGTCGTTGCTGGTGCCGCCGCAGGCCGTGGCGGCGAGTGCGAGCGACGCGACCCCCACCGCGACGCGGGTCAGGCTGGCTATCCGACGCATCTGAAGCTCCCCATTCTCCAAAGCCCCGCAGTGGGTGCTGAGTTCGGCGCACATTAACGCGCGTAGACCATCCAGGGAACGGGGTTCCGCGTGGCCGTTATCCATTCGTGCCGGTGGCCGGTTACGTCCTTGTGAACCACCGGGCCGAAAGGTGCGTTCGGGGACGCGCCGCCCGCGCTCCGACGATGCGCAGACGACCGGCCGTCACGCTGTCGCGTGGCGGGACACCACGCTACGACGGGGGGTCGGCGGGCGCGACCGGAGTGAGCGGACGCGCCCGTCGGCCGGGGCGCCGGGGCCGGCTCAGGCCGGTTGGTCCAGGAGGGCCGCCGCGGTGAACATCTCGACGCCGACCGTGATGGCGTGCTCGTCCGCGTCGAAGTCGCCGCGGTGCAGGTCACGGGTGGTGCGCTCGCCCGGGGTGCGGACGCCGAGGCGGGCCATCGCGCCCGGCACGTGCTCCAGGTACCAGGAGAAGTCCTCGCCGCCGAGGCTCTGCTCGGTGTCCTCGATGGAGTACGCGCCACGCCGGGCGGTCATCGCGTCGCGGAGCAGGTCGGTGACGGCCGGGTCGTTCACCACCGGCGGGACGCCCCGGATGTAGTTGATCTCGGACTTGGCGCGGTAGAGGTTGGCGATCTCGTCGATGGCCGCGTGGACCAGGTCGGGGGCGGCCCGCCAGGCGTCGAGGTCCAGGCAGCGCACGGTTCCGGACAGCTCGGCGTGCTGCGGGATCACGTTGCAGGCGTGGCCCGACTCGATGCGTCCCCAGGTCACCGCGAGCCCGCTGCGGGCGTCCACGCGCTTGCCGACGAGGGCCGGCACGTCGGTGACGACCCGCGCGGCGGCGGTGACGAGGTCCGTGGTCAGGTGGGGGCGCGCGGTGTGGCCGCCCGCGCCGTCCAGGGACACTTCGAGCCGGTCGCACGCCGAGGTGATCGCGCCGTGCCGCAGTCCGATGCGCCCGGCGTCGACCTTGGGGTCGCAGTGCACGCCGACGATCCGGCCGACGCCTTCGAGGACCCCGGAGTCGATCGCGTCGGGGGCGCCGCCGGGCAGCACCTCCTCGGCGGGCTGGAAGATCAGCCGCACCGGGCGGGGCAGCAGCGCCTGGGCGTGCAGGTCGGCGAGGACGAGACCGGCGCCGAGCACGACCGTGGTGTGGACGTCGTGACCGCAGGCGTGCGCGCGGTCGGGAACCGTGGAGCGGTACGCGCAGTCACTCTTCGTGTCCGGGATGGGCAGGGCGTCGATGTCGGCGCGCAGGGCCAGCCGGGGCCGTACGTCGCCCGGGTCTCCGATGTCACAGACGAGGCCGGTGCCGATGGCGAGGACGCGCGGCGCGAGGCCCGCCTGCTCCAGGCGCGCCTTGATCGCCGCGGTGGTGCGGAACTCCTGGTTGCCCAGCTCGGGGTGCATGTGCAAGTCGCGGCGGAACGCCACGAGTTCGGCACGCAGTGCCTCGGGCAGCGCGCCGGGGAGCAACGGGTCCCCGGGGAGATCGGCCTCGGACTCTCGGGACATCAGTTGGTTCACCCTTTGAAGGGTAAGGCGACCCGGCGGTCAACTGACCCACGATCAACAAAAGTTCAGCCCGTTAGGGGAAGAAAATCTGACCGCCCGGCGCATAGCTGTCATCGGGGATGGGTAAACTCGCCCGGCTTTCCGGGCGATTGGATCTTGGACGGCGCTGGTGACCGGCGGTGATCCGGGTCGGCCGGGGGTCTCCCGCCGACACCTGTGGGGAACGCCCGGCCGACCCGGGCCCATTCCCGTACGTGTCTTTACGGTCTCATACGGGCGCGGGCGTTTTCCGGCGGCGGGGGCGGGGCGCCGTGCCGCAGGGGACCTGGGTGCGGCCACGCCGTCACGCTGTGTGACGTGGTGGCGTGCGGGGCGGGGTCATCGGGGCGCGGTCCTCTGGCGGCGCGGGGTCATCGGGGCGCGGGCCTCTGGGAGGGCGGCCCCTGGGGGCGCGGGGCTCGGGAACGCCCGAGAGCCCGGCGCGGTGGCGACGGGCTCTCGGGCGTGCGGTGCCGGGGCCGGTCCGGCGGTCGCGCGGCCGGGGCGGGCAGCTCGGGCGGGCCAGGACGGGCCAGGACGGGCTAGGCGATGGAGACGGCGGAGAGGCGGTGGACGTCGCGGGCCGTTCCCGTGACACCCGAGAGGAAGCCCTGCGCGCGGGGCGAGGCGTTCTCCGTGAGCCAGCTCGGGTCGATGTCGCAGACCGCGACCCGCACGTCGGTGCCGATCAGGGCCAGCGGCAGGGTGTGCACGACCGTCGACGGGAAGCTGAGGATCGTCCGCCCTATGGGGCCGCGGCGGGCGATCAGTTCCAGCGGCAGGTCGGGGCGGACGATCTCCAGCCCCGTCTCGGCCGCCAGCCGGTGCAGTTTGTCGGTGCTCTCGCGGCGGTGCGCGAAGTAGCGGGTGGCGCCGTGCGCCGTGGCGAGGCCGCGGACCGCCTCCAGGTAGCGGTCCGGGTCGACCACGCCCGTCTCGACGAGCGAGGTGCCGACCAGGTCCGCGCCCTTGGTGAGGCGCGGCGGGCCGAACCGGGAGCGGGTCCAGGAGAAGTCGTTGGCGGTGATCCGGACGCCGTCCGGCGCCGAGTCGATCGGCATCGAGGAGAAGACCTCGACGCGGCGGCGGCCGTTCGGGGTGAGCTTGCGGCGGGCCGCTCCGGACACGGGCGCGAAGAGCACGTCCCGGGGTCCGGGCCGGCCGCCGCGCCGGTGCCAGCGCACCAGGCGTTCCCCGCCCGCGAGTTGGGCGACGAACTCCATGGTCGCCGTGCCGTCGTCGACCACGACCAGGTCCTGGGCCCGGGTGATGGTCAGCAGGAGCTGTACGTACCGGGAGAACGGGTCCCCCATGACGATCCGCCGGGCGCGGCGCAGCATCGGCGCCAGTCCCCCGATGGTGTGGAAGGGGGCCGTGGTGCCGCCGCGCGCCTCCTCCCAGCGGACCGTGTGACCCTCGTCGCGGGCCAGCTCGGCCATCCGGCGGAGCTGGCCGCGCGTCATCGGGTCGTTGGGCGAGAGGACGACGAGGGTGAACCCCGCGCCGGGTGCCGCGGCGTCGTGGGCCTGGGTGTGCGCCCACTCCAGCACGTTGAGGAGCTGTACCGGGCTCTCGACGAAGGCGAGAGTGTGGGAGCCGGTGGAGCCGGTGCGGGGGCTCATCGTCGTACGACCGTCCCGTCGTAAGGAGTTCAGGGCGTTCAGACCGAGACGGGCTCGCCCGCGGCGGCGGCGATCTCGGCCTCGGCGACGACGCCCGGGACCCGGCGCAGCTTCTTCATCGGGCCGAGCTCCGACTCGTAGACCTTCTTGACGCCGTCGCCAAGGGAGGCCTCGATGGTGCGGATGTCGCGGACGAGGCGGGTGAGGCCCTGCGGCTCGACGGAGGCGGCCTGGTCGGAGCCCCACATCGCGCGGTCGAGGGTGATGTGGCGCTCGACGAAGGTGGCGCCGAGGGCGACCGCGGCGAGCGTGGTCTGCAGGCCCGTCTCGTGACCGGAGTAGCCGATCGGGACGTTCGGGTACTCGGCCTGGAGGGTGTTGATGACGCGGAGGTTCAGCTCCTCGGCCTGCGCCGGGTAGGTCGAGGTGGCGTGGCACATCAGGATGTTGTCGCTGCCGAGGACCTCGACGGCGTGCCGGATCTGCTTCGGCGTCGACATGCCGGTGGAGAGGATGATCGTGCGGCCGGTGGCGCGCAGGGCGCGCAGCAGCTCGTCGTCGGTGAGTGAGGCGGAGGCGACCTTGTGGGCCGGGACGTCGAACTTCTCCAGGAAGGCGACGGCCTCGGTGTCCCACGGGGAGGCGAACCAGTCGATGTTCTTGCTCTTGGCGTACTCGTCGATCTGGCGGTACTCGTCCTCGCCGAACTCCACGCGGTGGCGGTAGTCGATGTAGGTCATGCGGCCCCAGGGGGTGTCGCGCTCGATGTCCCACTGGTCGCGCGGGGTGCAGATCTCCGGGGTGCGCTTCTGGAACTTGACGGCGTCGCAGCCGGCTTCGGCGGCCGCGTCGATGAGCTTGAAGGCGTTCTCCAGCTCACCGTTGTGGTTGATGCCGATCTCGCCCACGACGTAGACGGGGTGGCCCGGGCCGGCGGTCTTCGAACCGAAGGTGCGCAGACGGGAGTTGCTCATGGTGAGACGTTCCTTACTTGTCGAGGGAGTCGAGAGAAGGGCCGAGGATCCAGCTGGCGATCTCTCGGATCGCGCCGTCGCCGCCGGGGACGGTGGTGACCGCGCGTGCGGCGCCGCGCACGACGTCGTGGGCGCTCGCGACCGCCACCGGCCAGCCCACCAGGGCGAAGCAGGGGAGGTCGTTGACGTCGTTGCCGACGTAGAGCACGCGCTCCGGCGCGATGCCCTGCTCCTCGCACCACTGCTTCAGCGCGAGGTCTTTCCGGTCGATGCCGTGCAGGACCGGGATCTTGAGTTTCCGGGCCCGGGCGGCGACGACCGGGTTCTGTTCCGTGGACAGGATCAGCATCGTCAGTCCGCTTCTGCGGAGGGCGGCGATACCGAGGCCGTCCCCGCGGTGCACGGAGACGAACTCCCGTCCGTCGGAGTCGATCAGCACCCGGTCGTCGGTCTGGGTGCCGTCGAAGTCGAGGACGACCGCGTCGATGTCGTCGGCGGTCGGCAGCGAGCCCGGCCGGTTCGCGTCGAAGAGCGGCGCGAGGGCGCGGGCGCGGGCGAGGTCGTGCGGGTCGTCGATCTCCAGCACGCGGGCCGGGTCGGTGCGCACGAGTTCGGTGCGGCCGAAGAAGCGGTGCCTGGCCACGCGGAAGCCGGTGGCCTCCATGGCGTAGACGGCACCGGTCTCCAGGAGGTCCTGGGGGCGGTCCTGGCGGCGCGGCCGGAAGGACTTGTCGTGGTTGACGCCGTAGCCGCCGCTGACGGCGGGGCCGGCGACGAGGGTGGCGGTGCCGCCCTCGACGGCCTCGCGGGCGCCCTCGACGGTCTCGCGGGCGCCGTCGGCGGCCACCGGGGCGGCGGGCTCGTCGTCGGCGTCGCGCCAGACGAAGCCGTGGAAGGGGGCCACGGTCAGGGCGGTGTCGGCGCCGTCGGCGAGGATCGCGTTCACGACGCCGTCCACGTCCTCGCGGATGATGAACGGGCTGGTGCACTGGACGAGCAGCACCACGTCGACCGGGGAGCCGTGCAGCGCCTCGTGGGCGTCCATGGCGTGCAGGACGGCGGCCTCGGAGGTGGCGGTGTCGCCGGCGATGGCGGCGGGCCGCAGCACGACCTCGGCGCCGGCCTGGCGGGCGGCGGCGGCGATGGCCTGGTCGTCGGTGGAGACCACGACGTCGGTCACGAGGCGCGCGGAGCGGCACTCGCGCACCGCGCGGGCCACCAACGGGACGCCGCCGACCGGGAGGAGGTTCTTCGCGGGGACGCCCTTGGAGCCGCCGCGCGCGGGGATCACCGCGAGCACGCGGCGCACCGGCGCGGCGTGGCCCGCTTCCGAGTTGGTCATGCGCTGTTCTCCTTGACGGGAGGCGAGAGGGGCGTGAGGGGCGGTGTGCCGGGCGCCGCCGGGTTCCGGGGCGGTCACAGGTCGCCCATCCGCCGGATCACCGGGGCGACGCGCTGGACGCCGTGCCGGTAGGCGCCGCGGGCGGCCCGGCGCACGATCTGCCGTACGGGGCTGGGCTCCCGGTCCGCCGCGGGGGCGCCGGGCAGCGGGCTGCCGTCCGGGCCGAGGTGATGGCGGGCGAGGATGCCGGGCAGATAGCCGGGCGCGGTGCGGGGCGTGTAGTAGGGGGCCAGAGGCGGCAGCTTGTCCGCCTCCAGCAGCTCGGTGATGCGCGTCCGGGCGGCGTCGAAGGCCTTCTCGTAGGCGCCGCCCTCGGCCGCGACGCCCTGCCGGGCGACCCAGGCGGGGTCGGGCACCGGCCGGTACCCCTCGTCGAGCCGGTCCCAGGAGGCGAGGCAGCCGGAGCCCACGAAGTGGTGGTTGCCGAGCGCCTCGCGCACCCCGAGGTCGGTGAGCACGACGGTGGGGATACGGCGGTGCAGGGACTCCAGGGCGGCCGTCGAGCTGATGGTGACGAGCAGGTCGGTGCGGTCGAGAACCTCGCCCATGTGCCCGTACACCAGCCGGAAGTTGGCCGGCGGGTCCGCCTTCTGCACCAGCTTCTGGTAGGGCAGTTCCTCGATGTGCGTGGTGTGTTCGCCCGGCTTGGAGCGCAGCTTGAGCAGGACCTCGCGGTCCGGGTGCAGCCGCGCGTGCCGGATCAGCCGGTCGAGCAGGTACGTACGGTCCTTGCGGTTCTCCGGTACGGAGGGCTGGGCGGCGAAGACGACCGTGTACGGGTCGTTCTCCTGGTAGGCCGCCCCGCCGAGGAAGGGCAGCGCGACCTCGGTCACCGACCCGGCGTCGGCGCCGACCCCCTCGTAGACCTCGCGGAAACGGTCCGCGTCCTGGCGGGAGTTGGCGAGGACCAGGTCCGCGCCGTGCCGCAGCAGGAGTCCGTCGGCGAGCTTCTCGTAGACGACGCCGACGTAGCCGGTGACGACCACGGGGCGCCTGGGCCGGCCGTCCCAGGCGCGGGCCAGTCCGTGCAGCACCGCCTGGACGGCGCCGCCGACCAGGGCGAGGACGACCACGTCGTAGGGGCTGTCCTCCCGGCCCAGCTCGCGCAGGAACTCGACGGCGGTGACCTCGCGGAGGGAATCCGCGCGGACGCCGACCTCTTCGAGCTGGCGGGCGGTCGGGGTGGCACGGCCGCGCAGGAGGAACCCGTCGAGGCGGATGTCCGAACCGGCCGGGCGGACGCGGCTCGCGGTGAGCGAACCCCATTTCCACCGGGTGTCGGAATCCGCGAGGACGGCCACCCGCAGAGACTTCGTGGTACTTGCTGGCACGTCCAAGACGCTAGGAAGCCATTTCGAGGAGCGGCCCAACCCGAATGCAACAAACGGTTAACAGCACACCGACGAATGGCGAATCAGCCCGGGGAGGGGCCGGAAAACGACGCGGTTCACGGTTCCGCCACGCGTCGTTCACCTCGTATCCCACCAACGGCCAAGACGAATGCCGGGCCGCCCCCTAACGTCACAGGGGTGGTCAAGCTCTCCGTCATCGTGCCGTTCTACAACGTGCAGCAATACGCGCCAGACACTCTGAAGAGCCTGCGCGCGAACGCGCGTCAGGACTTCGAATTCATTCTCGTCGACGACTGTTCGCGCGACGAGACACCGGACATTCTCGCGCGCGCGGAGCGCGAGCTCCCGGGCGCGGTGTATGTCAGACACGAGAAGAACGGAGGACTGGCCACCGCGCGCAACACCGGGATCGACAGAGCGCGCGGCGAGTACCTCACGTTCCTCGACGGGGACGACTGGCTCGCCCCCGGTTACTACGAGCAACTCGTGTCCTCCATCGAGGACTTGGGCTGCGACTTCGTGCGCACGGACCATGTCCAGTGCACGGCGCGCGCCCGTACGGTCCACCGTGTCCCGCACGGCCGCCGCGGGGTCGTGCTGAACCCGCGCGACGCCATCCTGCCCGCCGACCGGTCCACCTCCGTCGACTACGCCTTCGCCTGGGCGGGCGTCTACCACCGCCGGCTCGTCGACCGCGGGCTGCTCCATTTCACCGACGGGCTGCGCACGGCCGAGGACCGGCCCTGGATCTGGAAGCTGCACCGAGAGGCGGAATCCTTCGCCACGGTGGGGCTGCTGGGCGTGTTCTACCGGCGGGGTGTCGCCTCCTCGCTCACCCAGATCGGTGATGTCCGTCAGCTCGATTTCATTCGGGCGTTCGACCAGGTGGTGGCCGAAACCGCCCAGGACCGCGACGCCGACAAACTCCTGCCCAAAGCAGTGCGCACCTATTGCGCGATCATTTCCCATCACCTGGGATCCATCGAAAGGTTCGAGCCGGCGGTGGCACGGAAACTCAAGTCCATGAGCGCCGTCGCGCTGCGGCGCATGCCGCAGGACGTACTGGACGAGGCCCTCGACTCCATGGACGTGCAGCGCGCCACGCGGCTGCGCCGACTGCGCAGGCGGCCCGCGCCCGCCGCGGGGGTGGCCGCGTGACCACCCAGATCTTCATGGCGTCCACGCTGTACGGCGCGGCCACGCTCGCCGCGGCCCTCGACTCCGACGGCTTCGGCCCCGCCGACCGGCGCATCCTTCTCGTCTCCAACAACGCGGCGACGCCCGAGACCACGCCCGGCGTGGACGAGATGCCCGGCTTCGAGCAGGTGCGCGGCCGGTTCGACGAGGTCATCTCCTGGAACGAGACCATCTCCCCGTTCCACCCCGGCGGCTGGGCCCCGCGCCCGGACGACGTACCGCTGTGGGAGCGGCATCTGCGGCTCGCCTGGAACCTCGGGGACGACGACGTCGAGCTGGCCGTGGAGTCCATCCAGGTCAACCCGGCGCTCGGGGTCGCCCAGATCTTCCTGGGCGCGCCCGTCACCGTCTACGCCGACGGCCTGATGAGCTACGGCCCCACCCGCAACAAGATCGACCCGCTGGTCGGCACCCGGGTGACCCGGCTGCTCCACCTGGACCTGGTCCCCGGGCTCACTCCGCTGCTGCTCACCGAGTTCGGCGTCGAGCCGGAGATCGTGCCCACGGACGCGTTCGTGAAGGTGCTCGCGCAGCTCGTCGACACCGGGGACGAACTGCCCGCGATCGACGAACCGGCGCTGCTGCTCGGCCAGTACCTCTCCGCGCTCGGCATCCTCACCGCCGAGGAGGAGGAGGACCTCCACGTACGGATGCTGAAGGGGGCGGTCGAACTCGGGCACACCCGCGTGGTGTTCAAGCCGCACCCGACCGCGCCGGCCCGCTGGTCGCGGCTGCTGGAGCGGGAGGCGGAGAAGCTCGGCGCGGATCTGACGGTGGTGGACACGCCGGTCCTCGCCGAGGTGCTCTACCAGCGGATGCGGCCCGCGCTGGTCGTCGGCTGCTTCTCGACGGCGCTGCTGACGGCGTCCGCGCTGTACGACCTGCCGGTCGCCCGCGTCGGCACGGCCTCCCTCCTGGACCGCCTCACCCCGTACGAAAACAGCAACCGCGTCCCCGTCACGATCGTCGACGCGCTGCTGCCGGAACTGTCGGACGGGGCGGCGGTGAAGGCGCGGCGGCCCGGGATAGACGTGGCGGACCTGGCCGCGCTGCTGAGGGCCGTCGGGTTCGCGATGCAGCCGAAGATCTACCCTCGGCTGAGGAGCGAGGCCGAGAGGTACCTTGCCACGCATCTGAAGCAGCACACCTGGCGCTACTTCAAGCGCCGGCGCCTCACCTCGCTCGCCCTGCCCGGCGCGGTCCCCGTCCAGCTCGCCTTCATCCCGCGCAACGCGACCGTGCGGCGGGTGGCGCGGACGGCGCGGGCGCTGCGGCGGGGCGCCAAGCGGTGACCGCGGCCTGACGCCACCTCGCGAAGCCCCCGTTCCGGACCTCTGGTTCTCAGGGCTCCTGTTCCGAAGCCCCCGTTCTGGTGCCGGACGGGGGCTTCGCGTTTCCCCGCTCGCCGCGTGTCAACACCGTGCCCCGTCCGCCCGTCCGGGAGGATCGGTGCCGCACGGAAGCGGGACCGGACGTCCCCCCGTGCGCGTCACCGGCACGGCGCGCCCCGCCGCGGCGCCCTGTGTTCCACCTGTCCCCGCCCAGAAGGTCCCGCGATGCCCGCGTCCGACCAAACGATGACACCGACAGGTCAGGCCCCCGCGCCGATCCCTCGCTCTCCCGTTGCCGCCCCCGCTCCTCACGGCCGCCGGGCGGACCGGCTCCGCTCGCTGGACGGTCTGCGTCTGCTGGCGGCCCTGATGGTCTGCCTCTACCACTACGCCGGCCGGGGCGGACCGGTGGCCGACTCCTGGCACCGGTCGCCCGCCCTGCTCTTTCCGAGCCTGTCGCGGGTGGCGGTCTACGGCTGTCTCGGGGTGCAGTTCTTCTTCGTGATCAGCGGCTTCGTGATCTGCATGAGCAGTTGGGGCCGGCCGCTGGGTGACTTCTGCCGCTCCCGGGTCGCCCGCCTGGGCCCCGCCTACTGGACCGCGCTGGTCCTGGTCACCGCCGCCGCCTGTGTGCTGCCGGTCGTGCAGCGCCCGCTCGGGCTCGACGCGTTCCTCGTCAACCTGACCCTGCTGCAACAGCCGATGGGCGTACCCCGGGTGCTGGGGGTGTGCTGGACGCTGTGGGCGGAGGTGCGCTTCTACGCGTTGTTCGCGGTGTTCGTGGTCTGGCGGGGCGTCACCTACCGCCGGGTGGTGGTGTTCTGCGCCGCTTGGACGATGGCCTGCGCACTGGCCCGGGTCGCCCACAACCCCCTGACCGACGAGCTGGTGATGCGCGAGTACGCCCCCTTCTTCATCGGGGGCCTAGCGCTGTACCTCGTGCACCGCTTCGGGAGCACCCCGCTGCTGTGGGGCCTCGTGGGCGTCTCCTGGCTGCTGGGCCAGCACCAGGTGACAGCGGAACTGTGGCACCCCGGCGCACGGGGCGACTTCCACCGGGACCCGTACGTCATCCTCCTCGTCGTCACCCTGGCCTTCGCCACGGTGGCCGCGGTGGCGGTGGGCCGGCCACGCGGGGGTGGCGCCGGGGGCGGCGGCGCGGGTGAGACCGGGGGCGGCGCCGGGGTCGAGGGCGCGGGTGGGGTTCGGGGCGCAGACGGGGCTCGGGGCGCCGGCGGGGCTCGGGGCGCGGGCGGGATCTTGTCCGGGGCCGGAGTCGGGGCCGGGGCTGGGGCTGGAGCTGGGGTCGGGGTCGGGGTCGGGGTCGGGGTCGGGGGGCGGTGGCTCACCGTGGCGGGGGCGCTGACATACCCCTTCTACCTGCTCCACGAACACCTGGGCTGGTTCGTCATCCGCCTGCTCCACCGCGGCCTGGGCATGCACCCGTACCCGACCCTCGCGCTCACGGTCCTGAGCCTGCTGCTCCTGTCCTGGCTGATCCACCGCTTCGTGGAAAAGCCGCTGGGCCCCAAACTGAGACGAGCACTCGCGACGGGTCCCGCACGCTGACGCGCGGCGCCCGTAGGGCTGGCCGAAAAGCGGGGCGCGTCCAGGGCGGCGGGGTTCTTCCGGGAAGAAGGGTTGGGGCACCTTTTCGGACAACGGGAATTCGCCTGGTATTCACGTGCTCCACGGGTTTGCGGTGCCCGCTTCGGGCAGGCGTCGGACTGTTCGTGATTGGACCATCGGTTTCTCATGGTTTTCCGGACCTGATCGCCTCGTCGTACAAGGGAGCGTCTTCTCCTCATGACCGCCGCACCAGGGACCACCCGACCGCCCCGCCTGCTGGAGGACGTTCCCGGCTGGTTTCCCGTTCTTGATCAGATGCTGTTCACGTGGTTTCTCGAACGACAGCGGGCCGCCGGTGTGCGCGGGGATCTGCTGGAGGTCGGGGTCTACATGGGCAAGAGCGCGATCCTGCTGGGACACCATCGCCGGCCCGGCGAGCGCTACACCGTCTGCGACCTCTTCGAGGGAGACGCCCCCGACGGAGCCAACCGCGCCGAGTCCACCAAGTCGTACGCCTCGCTCAGCCGGCAGGCCTTCGAGGAGAACTACCTCTCCTTCCACGACGAACTGCCCCGGGTCCTCGCCGGCCCCAGTTCCCTCGTGCCGGACGAGGTCGAACCGGGCTCCTGCCGGTTCGTCCACATAGACGCCTCGCACCTCTACGAGCACGTGTCCGGCGACATCGGCGCGGCCCGCGACCTGCTGGGCCCGGACGGCATCGTCGTCCTGGACGACTTCCGCTCCGAGCACACCCCCGGCGTCTCCGTCGCCGCGTGGGAGGCCGTCCTCAACCGCGGTCTGCGCCCCGTCTGCCTCAGCACCCAGAAGCTGTACGGGACCTGGGGTGATCCCGCCCCGCTCCAGGACGAGTTGCTCGGCATGGTGCGCGGGCGCGACGACTGTCACCTGAGCGTCCAGGAGGCGGCCGGTCACACGATCGTCCGCCTCAAGAGCAAGGGCATGCGGCCGCCGCCGTTCCCGTTCTCCCGGCATCACGCCGGGGACACGGGCGACCACTCTTCGCACGGCGGGCCGGACTCCGCGAAGGCGGACCCCGGGAAGGCGGGCTCCGAGAGGGAGGCGGCGGCGCGTCGCCCCTCTCCGTGGCGCCGCCGTACCCGCCGGATCGCCGTCGACCTCCTGCCGCCGCTCCTCACCCGCGCGGTCCGCAACGCCCGCGCGGTCCGGCGAGCGAGGGCACGCGCGCCGCAGGGCTCCCGTTGAAGGCGCCCGCGCTGAAGGCGGCCTCGCCGGAGGCGGCCTCGCCGGACGCGGCCTCGCCGGAGGCGTCCCGCTGAGGCCACCCTCGCGGCCGGCGGATCAGCCGGGCCGGCGGATCACCCGATCCCGTAGCGCGCCCCGATGCCCGCCACGATCAGCTCCAGGCCCTCCTCGAAGTGCCGTTCGTAGTTCTCGAAGATCTCCGCGCCCGCCGCGGCCGACAGGGGGAAGTCGGCCATGCGGCGGGCGCGTTCCTGTACGTCGAAGCCCTCGCGGCGCTCCCCGGGGACGGGCTGGACGCCCTGCTCCTCGGTGACGTAACCGAGGGTGTAGAGGTACGTGGTGGTGGTCGCGCGGACCGCCTGGTCCAGGGTGAAGCCCGCCTCGGTGAAGATCCGCAGCGTCCGCTCCATCTCGACGGCGTGCACGGTGCCGTTGAAGCGGGTGCCGCTGAACACCTTCGCGCCGTCGCGGTAGCTGAGCAGGGCGGCGCGCAGCCCGCGGTTGGACGCGAGCAGCCGCTCCCGCCAGCCGGACTCCCGCCCCTCCCCCGGCCCCGGGGCCAGCGTGGAGTCCGCCTCCGACCCCCGCGCCTCCCCCGACTCCTCCGCCTCGTCCGCCTCCGACGCCGCGACCATCCGGCGGTACATCTCCGTGGCCATCTCGTCCAGCAGTTCCTGCTTGTTCTTGAAGTGCCAGTAGAGGGCCGGCGCCTGCACGTCCAGCTCCTTGGCGATCGCCCGCAGACTCAGGCCGTCGAGGCCCGTCTCGTTGAGCAGCCGCAGGGCGGTCTCGACAACCTGCTTCTTGTCCAGCTTGGGGGTGCGCTGGGTCTTCTGAGTGGCCACGCTTGACAGTTTAACGCCGTTAAGGGCATGCTCCGAAATGTGGAACTTAACAGCGTTAAGGAGAGGGTGGGCATGGACACCAGGGCAGACGTGGACAGCGGGGCAGGCGTGGACACCAAGGCAGGCGTGGACAGCGGTGCGGACGTGGAGACCGTGGACGTACTCGTCGTCGGCGCCGGCCCGACCGGCCTCGCCCTCGGCATCGACCTGGCCCGGCGCGGGGTGGACGCCCTGATCGTCGAACGGGCCGACGCGCTCTTCCCGGGCTCGCGCGGCAAGGGAATCCAGCCGCGCACCATGGAGGTCTTCGACGACCTCGGCGTGCTCGACGCGATCCACGCGGCGGGCGGTGAGTACCCGGTGGGGATGGTCTGGCAGGACGGCCGGCGGGTCGGCGAGCACGCGATGTTCGACCCCGCCGACACGACCGACGACTCGCCGTACTCCACGCCGTGGATGGTGCCGCAGTGGCGCACGCAGGAGATCCTCTTCGCGCGCCTGGAGGAGCTGGGCGGGCGGGTCGCGTTCGGCCGCGAGGTCGTCGGCATCGACGGCATCGACGGAACCGGCGGGATCGACGGAACCGGCGAGGGCGAGGGGATCGTCGGGGTCGACGGGATCGGCGCCGGCAAGGGGATCGACGGGGCCGACGCGGAAAGCGGCCGTGTCACCGTCGAGTTCGCCTCCGGAGCGCCGGTCCGCGCCCGGTACGTCGTCGCCGCCGACGGAGGCCGTTCCGTCATACGGCGCGCGCTCGGCATCGCCATGACCGGCGAGACCGTCGACCCGCACCCCACGCTCGTCGCGGACGTCCGGATCACCGGCCTGGACCGCGACAACTGGCATATCTTCCCGCCGCGCGAGGACACCGGCGGCTTCCTCGCGATCTGCCCGCTGGCCGGTACGGAGGACTTCCAGGTCGTGGCGCAGTTCCCGGAGGGCACGGAGGTCGACCTGTCCCCGGCGGGCATCCGGCGGACCATCGCCGAACGCTCCCATCTCACGCCCGGGGACGTGACCGAGGTGCGCTGGGCCTCCGACTTCCGCCCGCGCGCGGCGCTCGCGGACCGCTTCCGGGCGGGCCGGGTCTTCCTCGCCGGGGACGCGGCGCACGTCCACTCACCGGCCGGCGGCCAGGGGCTCAACACCAGCGTGCAGGACGCCTACAACCTGGGCTGGAAGCTGGGCGCGGTGCTGAGCGGCGCGGCGCCGGCCGCCCTGCTCGACACCTACGAGGCCGAACGGCGGCCGGTCGCCGCCGACATGCTCGGCCTGTCCACCCGGGTGCACCGCGGCGAGACCCGGCGCGGGGCGGCCACCCGCCAACTCGGTCTCGGCTACCGCGACTCGTCGCTCGCGGTGGAGACCCGCGCGGAGCCGCCGGAGGGCACGCTGCGCGCCGGGGACCGCGCCCCGGACGCGACGGTCGACGGCGTCCGTCTCTTCGACCTGTTCCGGGGCCCGCACTGGACCCTGCTGACGGTGGGCGAGACCGGCACGGCGGACGCGCCCGGCTCGCGACACGCGTCAGGCCTGGCAGCCGCCTCCTGCCCGGCAGACGTGTCAGGCCCGGCAGCCGCGTCCTGCCCGGTGGACCCGCCCGCCTCGACCACCCCGGCCGGCGGCCCACCGGCGCTCCCGGGTGTCCGTACGGCCCGGATCGACGCGTACGGCCCGTACGGCCCCGGGGTCTTCCTGGTCCGCCCCGACGGCTACGTCGGCTGGGCCGGCACCACGGCAGAGGCCCTGCCGGCCTACGCGGCCACGGTCGGCCTGACACCCAACTGACCCCCGGAAACCGGGCGTTCGACCTGGGCCGCCGGTGCCCCTCAGGCGCTGGCGAGGGTGAGCTTGACCGCGAAGCCGAGGAAGAGGGCTCCGGCGGCGGTGGTGGCCCCGGCGGAGAGGCGTCTGCGGCGGCGGAAGGCGGCGGCGAGCCGGGTCCCGCTGAAGATCAGCGCGGTCAGGTAGAGGAAGCTCGCCGCCTGGGCGAAGGCGCCGAGCACGACGAAGGAGAGCGCCGGGTAGGCGTACCCGGGGTCGACGAACTGCACGAAGAAGGCGACGAAGAACAGGATCGCCTTCGGGTTGAAGAGGCTGATCACGACGGCCCGCCGGAAGGGCCGCTCCTCGGCCGCCGGCTCGGTCTCGGCGCTCTCCGCCACGGGCTCCCGGCGGGCCCGCCACATCGCCCACGCGGCCCGCAGCATCCCGAACGCCAGCCAGGACAGATAGCCGGCGCCCGCGTACTTCACGATCCCGAACAGCAGGGCGTTCGCCTGGAGCAGGGAGGCGACTCCGGCCGCCGACAGTGTCATCAGCACGGTGTCCCCGCACCACACGCCGGCCGCCGCCTTGTACCCGGTACGGACGCCCTTGCGGGCGGCGACGGACAGCACGTACAGCGAGTTCGGCCCCGGCAACAGGACAATCAGCACAAGCCCCGCGAGATAGGTGGGGAGATCGATGACACCAAGCATGAGAGCGAGTGTCGCACGCCCCTCTGACACTCCACCGCCCTGTCCCGGGAGGTGGTCAGGGGGCCGGTCACAGGGGCGGTCACAAGGGCGGCCGGGCGGCTCATTCCCTGTCGAGCAGGGTGTCCACGGAGAGGTCGAGGGTGGCGGGGGGGCGAGGGTGCCGGGGTCGAGGGTGGCGGGGGCGAGGGTGCCGGCGGGGGCAGGGAGGACGACGGGTTCGCCCAACGTCATCTCGTGTTGCGGCACAGCCACGGCACCCTCCTTCTCAGGGGTCACTCTCCACGAACTCCACGAACGTAACCGGGCGCGTGCGAAGTCCGCCCGCGCTCACCCATACGGAGGATTCGCCCAGGTCGCAACGGCTCCGGCCGCATGTGCGTCCGTGGGAGTGGGGGGTTCTCGTGTTCGCTGCCCCCATGCCGCCTGGTTCGTGGCCGGTCGCCCACGGGGAGCATCTCAGGGGGCGCGGGGCGAGAGGGGGGCCTGATGTGCACGACAGGACGGGTGGAACAGGGGTCCGGATGCGTACGACAGGGATGAAGAGAGCGCTGGCCGCCCTCGTGGCGTTCGCCGCGGTGAGCGGCTGTACGGCACAGGCCGTGGACGGGTCGGGGAAGACCGCGGCGCCCGTGCGGATCGACGGTTCGCTCGCCCCCGGGAAGCAGGACGACGACAAGCAGGACGACGACAAGCCGGCGGCCGGTGCCGGTGCCGGGAAGCCGGCGGCCGGGGCCGGGAAGTCGTCCGCAGGGGCCGGGAAGGAGGACGGCACGCCCGCCGCCCCGGAGGGCGCCCCCGCCAAGGTCCTCTGGTCGCGCGGCGACCGGGGTGACGACATCCGCGTGGCGCAGGCCCGCCTCCACCAGGTCGCCTGGCTGATCACCCCGCCGACGGGGACGTACGACGACCGGACGGTCGAGGCGGTGAAGGGGTTCCAGGGCAAGCGGGGTCTGCCGGGCACCGGCCGGCTGGACACCGTCACCTGGGACCGGCTGAAGCGGATGACGCACACCCCGGCCGACTGGGAGCTGTATCCGTACGGCGGGCAGCCGGCCGCGAAGCCCGATCCGCGCTGTATGACGGGCCGGGTGCTGTGCGTCAGCAAGACCAGCCGCACCCTGCGCTGGATGATCGACGGGCGGACCGTCTCGGAGATGGACGTGCGGTTCGGCTCGCAGTACACGCCGACCCGCGAGGGCGTGTTCACCGTCTACTTCAAGTCACGCCACCACGTGTCGACGCTCTACGACACGTCGATGCCGTACGCGATGTTCTTCAGCGGCGGTCAGGCGGTGCACTACTCCTCGGACTTCGCGGCCCGCGGCTACTACGGCGCCTCGCACGGCTGCGTCAACGTCCGAGACGAGCGGAAGGTGTCGGCCCTGTTCGCGCAGGTCCGGACGGGCGACAAGGTCGTCGTCTACTGGTGACGGGGCACCGCGCGGAGCGGGAGCCGGACCGTATGGGGCGCGGGCGGGACCGGGGGAACGTGTCCCGCCCGCGCCAGGTGCACGGAGCCGTGGGTACGGGGGGAACCCCGGCTCCGTGCGACGGCCGATGACCAGTCGGCTCATCCATTACTGCGTCACGGCGGCCGAAAACGTCACACCTGGCCGGAAAAAAGTTCAAGGAAAAACGAAACTGCAGGTCAGCGGCATACCGCTCGGTCGGGAGGATGACGGGCAGGTAGCGGGCGGGTGGCGGGGACATGGCAGAGGTGTGACGGGAGAGTTGCTCCGGCGGGCGCCTGGGAGAGGTGCGCCCGGCGTGCACGGACGTACGCGGACGTACACGGGTGTACACGGGCGCGCGCAGGCCTACACCGGGGCGCGATGGGGCCGCGAGCGAAGGCGACCGCGCGGAAGGCGGGGGGGGCAGGGAACCGCCCAGGTCCGGCGTCCGGTGGGCGACTCGGGGACCGGCGGGCGGGCCGGGGAGTGGGGGCGGCTCAGGGAGTGGTGGTCGCGGCCGGGGTCGGCGTGGGCCAGGGGGACGGGAACGGGGACTTCGCCGGGCGGACGGGAAGGAACCGGGTCAGACCGGGGTGGGCGGGGGCGGTCGCGCCGCGACCGCCGTGACGGCCCCCGCCACGTCCGCCGTGGTGGCCGTCGTCGTCACCCTGATCACCGTGATCGCCCCGGCCGCCCTGACCGTCCTGACCGTCCTGGTCATCCTGGCCGGAACCGTGGCCCCCGCCCTTACTATCACCGCCGTTGCCTACGCCCTTGCCCGCGCCCTTCCCGTCCCCCGCGCCCGTGCCGGCCCGGCGGCCGAGCAGGGTCGCGCAGTACAGCCTGACCCGGTTGCCGCCTCCCGCCGCGTGTTCCAGAGCCTGGCGGCGTTCGTCCTCGACGCTTCTGCCGTCGAGAACGTCACGGCAGTACGCGCGCGCCCGTCCCAGCCAGACCGGGGACCGGCCGGCGCGGGCGGTGGCTTCGCCGACGGGGCGGCCGGACGCCTCGCCGGTGTCCGGCCGGGCGGGCGTGGCGGCACTGCCGGACGGCCGGCCCGAGGGTGCGCCGGGCGTGGGCAGCACGGAACCGATGCCGCCGGAGACGGTGGGCGCCGGGGAGTCGAGCGGCCGGTCGGGGGTCCGGATGGCCGTGACCGAGGCGGCGGGGTCCGGATGCTCACGGGTGAACGGCGTCGGCAGCGCTCCGGTTCCGGCCGCGACGGCGATCCCGCCGACCATCCCGACGGCGAGCATCGCGGCGAGCCCGAACCGGGTGGGACGCGCCCAGCGGGTCCGCCGCCGGGGCGCGGCCGGGCGCCCGATCCGTACGAGACCGGCGTCGGCGACGGGAGGGGCGGAGCAAGCCGGAGCGCGGCGGCCGGGCCGGGCGGCGGCACCCTCGCCGCTGTCCCGCGCCTTGCGGAACGCGGCCAACGCGGCTGCCTCGCCGGGGAGTTCGGCGCTGTCCGGAAGGGCTTCGGCGCTGTTCAGGGCGGGTTCGGCGGCGTTCGGGGCGGGGTCGGGGGCCAAGGCGCCGAGGACGGCGGCGAGTCGCTCCACCTGCTCGCGGATGTCCTCGTCGACGGCTTCCAGCGGCTCTCCGCGCAGCAGACGCTCCGCGGCGTCGGCGTCCAGCCACGTGTACTGCTCGTCGGCCATCACATGTCCTTCTGCGTCCGCGAACGCGTATGCGTCACACCGGCGGACGTCACCGCGCGGGTGCGCGAACCTCTTTGCTGGGGTACGGCGTCGAGCGCGCCGGGGGATTCCGCATCCGCGTCGAGCAGCTCGGCGAGCCGCTTCAGACCACGGTGGGCCGCCGTGCGGACGGCGCCGGGGCGCTTGCCGAGCGTCTCGGCGGCGGCCTTGGCGTCGAGGCCGACGACCACCCGGAGAACGACGGCTTCCGCCTGGTCCTGGGGGAGCTGGGCGATGAGCGAGAGGGTGGTGCCGGTGGCGAGCGACTCGATGGCCTCGGTGGCGGTGTCGGACTCGGCGGGCCGGCCGGTCAGCTCGGTCTCGTCGCCGCCTATGGCGGGGCGGCGTCCGCGCATCCGTATGTGGTCCAGGGCGCGGTTGCGGGCGATACGGGCGGCCCAGCCGCGGAAGCGGTCGGCGTCACCGCTGAACCGCTCCAGGTCGCGGGCTATCTGGAGCCAGGCCTCGGACGTGACGTCCTCGGCGTCGGGCTCTCCGACCAGCGTCCGTACGTAGCCGAGCAGCCGTGGGTGCACGGCGCGGTACACAGTCCGGAACGCGGTCTCGTCCCCGTCCTGCGCAGCACGCACCGCGGCGGTCAGCTCCGCGTCGTCCCCCAGCACCCCCGCGCCCCTCTTTGCGCCCCGTCCGGTCCCGCTCGCGCCGACCGGTCTCTCGCCGTCCCTCGTGGTCACGGTTCCGTCGGCCTCCGCACCCGGCGCGAAAGGAACGTTACGGCCTGAAACAGCTCCCCGTCCATGTTCGTACAACGTGCAACTACCCGGTGACGGAGCGAGGTGTGACACAAAACGCAGTCGCGGCGCTGTACTGAGTACGGGCCGCCGCGCGGCCCGTGCCGCGCGACGGCCGGGGCCTCTCCTGTGGGGGGTGGCGGCCTCGGCCGTTGCCATCGGCATCCCTGCCCGGCACATGTCGGCATCGCCGGCCGGCACGTGCACGGGCTCCACCTGTCCCGCAGGTGGCTCAAACCGCACCATCACCGGCATCCGTACCGGGGCGTCGTCCCGGGGACGGTGTCTCCTCGGCTGCCAGTCGGCCGGCGAGGCGTTTGAGGCCTCTGTGGGATGCGGTGCGTATCGCTCCCGGGCGTTTGCCGAGGACTCGGGCCGCGGCCGGGGCGTCGAGGCCGATGACGGTCCGGAGGAGGACCGCCTCGGCCTGGTCGCGCGGGAGGCCCGCGATCAGCTTCAGGGCGTACTCCGTGGACAGGGTCTCCAGTGCCGCGTCGGCCGTGTCGTGCCGGCCCGGCAGTTCCAGGACCTCCCGCTCGATGGGCGTGCCCCGGGGCCGCGCCTTCAGGCGGCGCAGGTGGTCCAGCGCCCGGTGCCGGGCGATCGTCGCGGTCCAGCCGCGGAACCCCGCGCCGTCTCCGCGGAACCGCCCGAGGTCCCGGGCGATCTCCAGCCAGGCCTCGGATGCCACGTCCTCGGCGTCGCCCCCGACGATCCCGCGCAGGTAACCGAGCAGTCCGGGCTGCACCATCCGGTAGACGACGGCGAAGGCGGCCTCGTCCCCCTCCTGCGCCCCGGCGACGGCGACGCCCAGTGCTCCGTCGTCCGGCTGCGCGCGGCGGGGTTCCCCTCGCTGGCCCAACACTGTCCTCGTTCACGCCGAGTCCGCCCGGGTGTGCTCCGCCGGCGCGGCCGATCGCGCCGGCACCCTCATGGTCATCAGCGCCGCTGCCGGCGGAAACGTCACAGCACGTCAGGGCAGGAGCCCGCGGGTGGCCTCCCGGCACAGCAGGCGCAGGGAACCGTCGCCCACGTAGGCGCGGCGGGCCTCCTCGATCGGGTCCCAGAGGCGGCCGTCGGGGGTGCGCAGCCAGTGTTCGCCGCCGGTCTCCCACCACTCGGCGCCCGTCCGGCGGGCGACGACCTCACCGGCGTACGCGCCGAAGCCGCGCAGCACGTTCTCGACGGCGGCGTACGGCGCGCCCTCCCGGCGGATCTCCTCGATCACGCGGTCGACCCGCCACAGGCTCCGGGCGGAGTAGTCGAGGCGCAGCCGGGCGCCCTCGCGCATGGTCGCGACCGAGTCGGCCGCCCAGCGGACGGGCTTCGTCGCGGCGGCGGGCCTGGTTGTCTGCGTAGCGTTCACATCCGGTAGAGCGTGGCGGCGGACGGTTTCGTCACCCGGTTCGGCCGGGGTTCGCGACACCGTCCCAAGACCGCCACCTCCACCCCGGGACGGTCACAGAAACCGCCCACCGGCACGGGTTTGACGCCCCGTTGCCGGGGCCGGGGCACCCCGTTCCCGAAGTCGGGGCACCCCGTCGCAGGGGCCGGACGCACCCCGTTCCCAGGGCCGGACGCACCCCCGTTCCCGGGGCCGGGGCGGCAGCTCTCCGTCCGGCCCGCGGCGGCAGCTTTCCGCCGGGCCCGCGGCGGCAGCTCTCCGTCCGGCCGGCGGCGGCAGCTTTCCGCCGGGCGCGGGGGCGGCCGGGGACCCTACGCCCGCCCCCGCGCCCGGCGGGACACGACCGCCCGCAGGACGCGCCGCGCCTCGATCGACGTGTCCAGCACGAACCGCAGTCCGCTCGTGCCGTGTTCGTCGAGGAGTTCCAGGACGGCGGACTGGCGGCGCAGTTCGGCGGCGACCAGCGGGGACAGCCCCTCGGTGCGGCCCTCCTCGCGGACCGTCGCCCAGGAGGTGGTGTCGTCGGCATGGTCGAGGTGGCGGTGCGCCCGCAGGGCGGTCAGCGAGCAGGCGTCCGCCCAGGCCCGCAGTTCCGCCTCCGAGGGCCGCTCGGGAGCGGTGTCGAGCATCAGACGGGTGAGCACGGCCGCGTGGTCCTCCTCGGTGACGGGCGGCTCGGGCGTCCCCGCGTCCAGCTTGGCGCGCGCCTGTTCGAGACGCGTGCCCCACTGCGCCCAGGCGTCGGCCTCGGCGAGGCACGCCCACAGCGGCCGCAGGACGTCGTCGTCGGCGCCCAGCAGCGGCACGCACCGATCCAAACAAGCCAGCCCGCTCGCCGCCAGACTTCTCTCGTCGGCCTGAGCGATCAGTTCCACCAGACTCATCACGACTCCCTAGAAATGCCTCAACAGGGCGCCCTCGCCTTACGGAGCCCGCACTTCCCCTTACTGCGCGCAACGGACCGGGAGTGTCACAGTGGCACCACACCGAGCCGGTCGAGGAACGTGAAGAACAGGTTTTCAGCCAACTCCCCGGCCTCCGTCACCGGGGCCTCCGGTTCCGCCTCCAGCACCTCGGAGAGTTCCCCGGCCGTCACCTCGTGCCCCGCCTCGGCGGCCCAGGCGACCGCCCGCTCGGCCGCGTCGGCCGGTTCCAGGAAGTAGTCGTCGACGCCGAGCCCGCCGTCGCCTCCGCCGAGACGGCGGGCCATCGCCTGCCGGGCCAGACAGGTGCTCCACGCCTCGCCGGACGGCACGGCCGCCTCGACGGCGACGCACGCGCTGTCCATCACGTATCCGAAGAGGGCGGGCGCGCCGGTCTCGCGGGCGAGCGCGCTCATGCTGCCGATCCCGGTCTCCGTGCCCGGGCACTCCCAGATCTGCCAGCCGCCGGGCGCCGCCGTCCGGGACACCAGGCCCGCCACCCCGGCCAGCGCCTCCGAGTCCGCGAGCGGCCGTTCGCTTCTGCCCACCACGAAATAGCCCCAATGACCCATACCGGTTCCCCCCGGGTGTCTCGGTTCGGCGGCTGGGCCGAATACACCACAGGGGTACGGGGGTTGGCCAGGGAAACGGACGAACCGGTGCCCCTCGGACGCCTCAGGCGGCACCCGGCCCGTCGGACACTTCGGGCGACGCCCGGCCACCAGGACGCCGGGACACCGGGACACCGGCCCGGGCGTTCAGCCCAGTTGCCTGGCGAGCGCCTGGAACTGGGGCCACGACAGCTCGGGCTTGCCCGGGTCCCACAGTTTCTGGACCGTGGCGCGCAGCGGCATGCGGATGCCGGCCGCGATCTGGTCCTGGGTCTGCGAGTTCGCGAGGTCGCACCAGACGGCGAAGGAGCCGCCGAGGATCTGGGAGTCGTACGACGCGGGCACCGCCGCCGTGCCGCGCAGCACCAGCGGCGTCCACTGCTCGTAGATGCGCTGCCCGGTCGGGTAGACGAAGGTCTGCGGCTCGCCGAGGACGTAGTAGAGGAACTCGTCGTTGTAGTTGAGAACCTTGCGGCCGGCGCTCAGGTACTCGGCGGGCGGCCTGGCGCCGATCTCCTTGCCGGTCCAGTACGCCACCTGGAGGTCGCCGTCGGCCTTGACCGTGCCGCCCCGGAAGAAGCCGTCGTTCCAGGCGCGGGCCGTCCGGTCGTGGCCCTGGACCACGGCGGCGCGGTCGTTCAGCCAGCCCGTGGTGAGGTCGGCGACGCTCGCGCCGGCGCCGTACTTGTCCCGGGCGGCGCTCGCGAGCTGCGGGAAGGACGCGGCCGGGTTGGCGACGGTCAGCGCCTGGTACTCGTCGCCGCCGAGGTGCCAGTAGGCGCCGGGGAACAGGTCCGCGTACTCGTTGAGCAGGTCGTCCACGAGGTCCGCGGCGGCCGGCTTGGAGATGTCGACGGCGCCGCGCGTGGCGGCCCCGGACGCGTTGCGCAGTTGCAGGTCGGGGTGGGCGGCGATGACCGCGCCGAGGTGTCCGGGCGAGTCGATCTCGGGGACGACGGTGATGTGCCGGCTCGCGGCGAGGTCGACGATCCGGCGGACCTCGGCCTTGCTCAGGTGCTCCCTGGAGACGATCTCGGGGTGCGTGTCGGACTGGACGCGGAAGCCCTGGTCGTCGGAGAAGTGCAGGCCGAGCTGGTTGAACTTCAGGTCGCCGAGTTCGCGTACCCGGTCCTCGATCCAGTCGGCCGTGAAGTGCTTGCGGGCGATGTCGAGCATGAACCCGCGCTGCGGCTTGGCCGGCCGGTCGTTCACCACGCCCTCGGGAGCGGTGCCGCCGCCGTGCACCTCCTGCTTGAGGGTGCGCGTGCCGTAGAAGACGCCCGCCTCGGCGGGGCCCTTGATGGTGACCCGGCGGTTCTTGACGGTGAGGGTGTACGACTCCGGGCCGGCCGTTCCGTCGTTCAGGCCCAGCTCGACGTCGCCGTCCCTCGGGTCCTCCCGGCCGGCGTACTTCAGCTTGAGTTCGCCGGCCAGCAGCTTGCCCTCGTCGGCGAGACCGGCGTCGTCCACCACGACCCGGCCTCCGGCGGCCGGACGCCAGCCGGGGCCGCGGGCCGGGGTGTGCTCCCGTACGGCCGGAATGGTGCGGGGGGCCTTCGAGAGGGGGTAGCTCCGGGTGGGCGAGGGGCTGGCGCTGGGCGACACGCCGGCCGTCGCGGCCTTCGTCGGGTCGGCGGCGCCGGCCGGTTTCCCGCTGCCGCCGCCCGGCCAGACCACCACGGCCACCGCGACGACACCCGCGACCGCGAGGGCGCCGGCCGCGATCTGGGCCCTGCTGTCATGCCGCCACGACCGCCGACGCGGCGCACGCCGCCTGCCACCACTCACGCCGCCACCCTCATTCCGTCATCGGGGTCACTCCCCCGAGTGATCCAGTCCTCCGTCCAGGTGTACTCCCGTACCGGGGCACCCACCTCTCCACTCCACCCCGAACCCTGCCCCGGGCGCCACCGCTACCGTCCACCGGCCGCTCCGAAACTCTCCCGTCCGGGTGAAATTCGGGCATCCGTCGGACACGTCTCGCCACACCTCGATAGCGTGAGCGGTACAGGTTTCACTCCTCCCCCTGCCGAAACACGCGCACCACGTTCGAAAACACCTGCGTCGCGTGCCGAAGAACACCCGACCACACAGCGCGCGTACGTCCCGCCCACGGGCGCCGCGCCCCGTCCACTCCGTCGCCGAGGACCCACGCTGACGCCGCACCGTCTCCCACGCCTCCCCGGCCAGGTCGCCCTGCCCGAGCAGAAGGGCGCGGCGCCGTCCCCGGCCCGCCTCGACGGGTTCAACTCCGCGCCCGCCGACGCGGTCACCCGCGCCCTGCTCACCTGCTGCCGCAGCCCCCGCTGGGCGCACCGGCTGGCCGCCCACCGCCCGTACCCGGATCTCGGCGCGCTGCTCGCCGCGTCCGACGAGGCGGCGTACGACCTGACCCCCGCCGAGCTGGCCGAGGCCCTGGCCGGCGAGTCGCTGACGGCGCTCCCGGACGGCGCGTACTCGGCGGCCCACACCGCGCTGAGCGCCGCGCACGCCGCATACGAGAGCCGATTCGGACATGTGTTCGTCATCTGCCTGGACGGCTTCGCCCCGGAGGAGGCGCTCGACCAGGTGCTCGCCGGCATCCGGTCACGGTTGACGAACGATCCCGAGGAGGAGCGGGTCGCCACCGCCGAGGAGCTGCGGCGGCTGGCCCGCGGCCGGCTCTCCCGCCTCGTCACGGACTTCGACCGCACCGCCCGCCCCGCAGAGGCCGCGCACTCCGCCGGCGCCGGGCGCCCGGGGTAGCCCGAACGTGGCTGATTGATTGCCAGTTTGATCACATTGACAGGGCCGCTGTAAGCGTTCCGACAACACGTCGCTACGATGGCCGGGGCCGGTGGACCGTACCCGGCCGGGCCCGTCCGACACAGAAGCCGGCGCGGCCCCAATCCCCGCTCCCGGAGGGTTCTTCCGTGCCGGCTGGAACGCTGTACCGCGGCCGGGAAGGAATGTGGTCCTGGGTGGCTCATCGAGTCACCGGCGTCCTCATCTTCTTCTTCCTGTTCGTACACGTGCTGGACACCGCTCTCGTCCGTGTGTCCCCCGAGGACTACGACAAGGTCGTGTCCACGTACAAGACCCCGATCGTCGCGCTGCTGGAGTACGGCCTCGTGGCCGCCATCCTCTTCCACGCGCTGAACGGCCTGCGTGTCATCGCCGTCGACTTCTGGTCGAAGGGCCCGCGCTACCAGAAGCAGATGCTCTGGTCCGTCGTCGGTATCTGGGTCGTGCTGATGGCCGGGGCGCTCTACCCCGTGCTCGGGCACGCATTCCGCGAAGTCTTCGGGAGCTGACGCAGATGTCCACTACTGACACCGCCGCTGCCGGTATCGGCCCCGTCGAGGGTGCCGGAGAGTTCTCGGCGTACAGCGTCGACAACCCGGCCCCGTTCATCGAGGCCCCCCGCAAGCGCACCAAGAAGACCCCGAAGTCCACCCGTGGCAACTTCGAGATGTACGGCTGGCTCTTCATGCGCCTGTCCGGCATCGTCCTGGTCGTCCTGGTCATCGGCCACCTGCTCATCCAGCTCGTCCTGGACGGCGGCGTCTCCAAGATCGGCTTCGCCTTCGTGGCCGGCCGGTGGGCGAACCCCTGGTGGCAGGTCTGGGACCTGGCCATGCTGTGGCTCGCCATGCTGCACGGCGCCAACGGCCTGCGTACCGTCATCAACGACTACGCGGAGCGGGCGAACACCCGCCTGTGGCTGAAGGGCCTGCTGTACACCGCGACGGTGTTCACGATCCTGCTGGGCACGCTGGTGATCTTCACCTTCGACCCGAACATCCGCTAGGCACGGGGCTGAGGCAACCACTCATGAAGATCCACAAGTACGACACCGTCATCGTCGGCGCCGGCGGCGCCGGCATGCGCGCCGCCATCGAGGCGACGAAGCGCAGCCGCACCGCCGTGCTGACGAAGCTCTACCCCACCCGCTCCCACACGGGCGCGGCGCAGGGCGGCATGGCCGCCGCGCTCGCCAACGTGGAGGAGGACAACTGGGAGTGGCACACCTTCGACACGGTCAAGGGCGGTGACTACCTGGTCGACCAGGACGCCGCCGAGATCCTGGCGAAGGAGGCCATCGACTCGGTCCTCGACCTGGAGAAGATGGGCCTGCCGTTCAACCGGACGCCCGACGGGACGATCGACCAGCGCCGCTTCGGCGGTCACTCCCGCAACCACGGCGAGGCCCCGGTCCGCCGGTCCTGCTACGCCGCGGACCGCACCGGTCACATGATCCTCCAGACGCTGTACCAGAACTGCGTCAAGGAGGGCGTGGAGTTCTTCAACGAGTTCTACGTCCTCGACCAGCTCATCACCGAGATCGACGGCGTCAAGCACTCGGCCGGCGTCGTCGCCTACGAGCTGGCGACCGGCGAGATCCACGTCTTCCAGGCGAAGTCCGTGATCTACGCCTCGGGCGGCACCGGCAAGTTCTTCAAGGTGACCTCCAACGCGCACACGCTGACCGGCGACGGCCAGGCGGCCGTCTACCGGCGCGGGCTGCCGCTGGAGGACATGGAGTTCTTCCAGTTCCACCCGACCGGCATCTGGCGCATGGGCATCCTGCTGACGGAGGGCGCCCGCGGTGAGGGCGGCATCCTCCGCAACAAGGACGGCGAGCGCTTCATGGAGAAGTACGCGCCGGTCATGAAGGACCTCGCGTCCCGTGACGTCGTCTCGCGCTCCATCTACACGGAGATCCGCGAGGGCCGCGGCTGCGGTCCCGAGGGCGACCACGTCTACCTCGACCTCACGCACCTCCCGCCGGAGCAGCTCGACGCCAAGCTGCCCGACATCACGGAGTTCGCGCGCACCTACCTCGGCATCGAGCCCTACACGGACCCGATCCCGATCCAGCCCACCGCGCACTACGCGATGGGCGGCATCCCGACGAACGTCGAGGGTGAGGTCCTGTCGGACAACACCACCGTCGTCCCGGGCCTGTACGCCGCCGGCGAGGTCGCCTGTGTCTCCGTGCACGGCGCCAACCGTCTCGGCACGAACTCGCTGCTGGACATCAACGTCTTCGGGCGCCGGGCGGGCATCGCGGCCGCCGAGTACGCGGCGAAGGCCGGCTATGTCGAGCTGCCCGAGGACCCGGCCGCGCAGGTCGTCGCCCAGGTGGAGCGGCTGCGCGACTCCACGGGCACCGAGCGGGTGGCCGACATCCGCCGGGAGCTGCAGGAGTGCATGGACGCCAACGTGATGGTGTTCCGCACCGAGCAGACGATCAAGACGGCGGTCGAGAAGATCGCGGAGCTGCGCGAGCGCTACCTGAACGTCTCGATCCAGGACAAGGGCCGGCGGTTCAACACGGACCTCCTCGAAGCCATCGAGCTGGGCAACCTGCTCGACCTGGCCGAGGTCATGGCCGTCTCCGCGCTCGCCCGCAAGGAGTCCCGCGGCGGTCACTACCGCGAGGACTACCCGAACCGCGACGACGTCAACTTCATGCGCCACACCATGGCGTACCGCGAGGTCGGCGACGACGGCACCGAGTCCATCCGTCTCGACTACAAGCCGGTCGTCCAGACCCGCTACCAGCCGATGGAGCGTAAGTACTGATGGCTACTCCCACTCTGGACAAGGCGGACGCGGCCGGCACGCCCGAGCCCGGTTTCGCCGACTCCCCGTACATCACCGCGACCTTCCGCATCCGCCGGTTCAACCCGGAGGTCTCGGCGGACGCGGTCTGGGAAGACTTCCAGCTGGAGATCGACCCCAAGGAGCGTGTCCTCGACGCGCTGCACAAGATCAAGTGGGACCAGGACGGCACGCTCACGTTCCGCCGGTCCTGCGCGCACGGCATCTGCGGCTCGGACGCCATGCGGATCAACGGCAAGAACCGGCTGGCCTGCAAGACGCTGATCAAGGACCTGAACCCCGAGAAGCCGATCACGGTCGAGGCCATCAAGGGCCTGACGGTGCTGAAGGACCTCGTGGTCGACATGGACCCGTTCTTCCAGGCGTACCGCGACGTGATGCCGTTCCTCATCACCAAGGACACCAACGAGCCGACGCGTGAGCGGCTCCAGTCCGCCGAGGACCGCGAGCGGTTCGACGACACCACCAAGTGCATCCTGTGCGCGGCGTGCACGTCGTCCTGCCCGGTGTTCTGGAACGACGGCCAGTACTTCGGTCCGGCCGCCATCGTGAACGCCCACCGCTTCATCTTCGACTCGCGTGACGAGGCCGGCGAACAGCGGCTGGAGATCCTGAACGACAAGGACGGCGTGTGGCGTTGCCGCACGACGTTCAACTGCACGGACGCCTGCCCTCGCGGTATCGAGGTCACGAAGGCGATCCAGGAGGTCAAGCGCGCGCTGATCACGCGTCGCTTCTGACCCTCGGCAGCCGCACGGCGGAAGGGCCCCGCTCCCCTTGGGGAGCGGGGCCCTTCGGCATGTCCGCTTCCGCATGTCCGCTTCCGCGTGCCTGGGGGCGGGGGCCTCCGCGGGCCGCCAGCCGGACAGGGGCTCGTCGGGCCGGACCGGGCGCGTCGGACGGACCGGGCGCGTCGGACGGCGGCCCGGCTAGAGGAGGTTGCGGACCACCGCCCAGGTCACCGCGAGCAGGAGCACCAGCGCCTGGGTGCGCGGGCTCGGCCGCGGGCGCCACCGGCGTCCGCGCAGGCCCTCGGCCGTCCAGCGGCCCAGCAGGGCGAGGGCGAGCGGCGCGGCGAGCAGCAGCATCGCGTTGTCGTGCCAGGCGGCGGCGAACTGGCCGTGCATCAGGTCGTAGACCATGCGGGTGCCGCCGCAGGCGGGGCAGAGCAGGCCGGTGACGAACCGGAACGGGCAGCCGGGCAGCAGATGGCCGGGCTCGTGCGGATCGGTGACGTACAGATAGCCGGCCCCGGCCGCTCCGGCGGCGAGCACCGCGAGAGGTGCCGCCGCCGGGTGCCGCGGCGCGACCAAGCGCGCCGCGGCGGGGTCAGCCACGCAGGACCCGGCCGTCGGAGTCGGTGGCGCTGTTGCCGACGAGCAGCATGATGCCGTCGATCAGCGCCCAGATGCCGAAGCCGCCGCAGGTGAGGAGCTGGGCTATGCCGATGCCGACGCTGCCCATGTAGAAGCGTCCGATGCCGAGGGTGCCGAGGGTGAGCTGGAGGATGCCGGCGACGATCTTCGACTTGTCGGAGTACGGACGCCCGTAGGGGTCGTAGCCGTACGGGGCGTTCGGGTCGCCGGTGTAGGTGCCGGGCGGCACGGGGCCTCCCGGGTAACCGCCGGGGCCGGGGTAGCCGTACGGGCCCTGGTAGCCGTAGGGGGCCTGCTGGGCGTAGGGGCCCTGACCGGCGTCGTAGGGGCCGGTGCCGCCGGGCGGGGTGGCTCCGGGGTTCGGGTAGCCGTAGCCGGGCGGCTGGTTGGGGGGCTGCGGCGGCTGGTGCGGCTGCTCGGTCAAGGCGTTGGCTCCTGGTGTGCCCGCGCGCGACGGCGCGGGACTGGTTCGACGGGCGGGATCGGTCAGGCCATCTTGCAGGAGGACGCCCTGACGGAGAAGGGGGTTCCATCCGGGGGGGGTCCGGGCGCAGGCGGCGCGGATCGCCCGGGGGGGGGCCGGGCGCGGGCGGCACGGATCGCCTCAACGGGTGATCGGATGTTCGGCCCGCGGTCGGGGCGACGGGTCGGGCACCGCCCCTGCCTAACCTGATGGCATGTCAGATGACGTGTCATACGAGCTGCTCGGACTCGACAACGTGCTGCTGCCCGTAGGGAATCTCGGCGAGGCGGTCGACTTCTACGGGCGGGCCGGGTTCCCGCTGGCCTTCCGGCTCGACGAGGCCGGGATCGCGCTGCTGAAGGTCGGCGCGGAGACGCCCGGGGTGCTACTGCGCCTGGACGACGAGCTGAGCCACCGGACGCCGCCGTGGGCCTCGCCGCGGCTGTGGCTGGAGGTGCGGGACGCCCGGTCCGCCGCCCGCGCGCTGGCCGCCGCGGACATCGTGCCGCTCGACGAGCCCTTCTCCGTCGCCACCGGCTGGACCGTCGAGTTCGCGGACCCCTGGGGGAACGTCATCGGGCTGACGGACTACACGAAGCGGCCGGAACTCGCGCGCGGGGCCTGAGAGTCGGCCATGCGCCGAGCGGGGGCGGACTTCCGCCGGGATCCGACTTGAACATGTTCAAAAGCAGGTCTACATTCATCCCTGACAGCGTTTTGAACGCGTTCAAGAAGGGGTGGGGACATGGACCTCACAGTCGTCGCGTACGTCATCTATCTGCTCGTCAGCATCGCGCTGACGGTCTGGGTGGCCCGCACGCTGAGCACCAACGGGCGGATCTTCCTGTCGGACGTGCTGCACGGGAACGAGAAGCTCGCCGACGCCGTCAACCACCTGCTGGTGGTCGGCTTCTACCTGGTCAACCTTGGCTTCGTCGCGCTCTATCTGCACCAGAGCGAGGAGATCTCCAACGCACGCGAGATCTTCGAGGCGCTCTCGACGAAGCTGGGCGTCGTCCTGCTGGTGCTCGGCGTCATGCACCTGGGCAACGTGTACGTGCTCAACAAGATCCGCCGCCGGGGCGTCATGGAGCGGGAGCAGACCCCGCCCGTGGCGCCGACCGACTGGGCCGCGCCCGCGGCCGGGGTGTGAGACCGGTGACCGGCACCCCGGCCGGCCCGGACCGGGACGCGGCGCGCGTCCCGGTCCGCGGGCTCACCGTCCTGCACGACCCGCGCTGCTCACTGTGCGCCTTCCTGACTCACTGGCTCGCCCGGCAGGCCCAGCTCGTCCCGCTCACCTTCGTCCCGGTCGCCTCCGAGGAGGCCCGGCGCCGCTTCCCCGGCCTCGACCACCGCGCCACGCTGAGCGAGATCACCGTGGTAGGGGACGCCGGCCAGGTCTACCAGGGCCCGTCGGCCTGGATCGTCACCCTGTGGGCGCTGCGCGAGTACCGGGCGCTGGCCCACCGGCTGAGCACCCCCGCCGGGGCGAAGTTCGCGCGGGGCGCCGTCCTCGCCGCCGCCAAGTGGCGTGAGGCGCGGCGCGCCGAGCGGTGGGGCGGCGGCGCGTACCACTGGGGCGACGGATGGAGTTACGACCCGTCGGCGGGATGGACGTACGCGCCGCCCTGCGACAGCGGCGGATGCGCACCCGCCGCCACTCGTTAGGCTCGTCCCGTGCCAGCACCGACAGACAGCCCCGGCGACTCCGCCCCGCCCGCCGCGTCCTCCGCCGCTTCCGCTTCCGCCGCCTCGTCCGGCAAGGAAGCGGGCCGGAGTCCCGGGAAGAGCGAGCAGACCCGGGCCCTGATCCTGGAGACGGCGATGCGGCTGTTCCAGGAGCGGGGCTACGACAAGACGACCATGCGGGCCATCGCGCAGGAGGCCGGGGTCTCGGTCGGGAACGCCTACTACTACTTCGCCGGCAAGGAGCACCTGATCCAGGGCTTCTACGACAGGATCGCGGCCGAGCACCAGGAGGCCGTCCGCGAGGTGCTGGACCGGGAGACCGACCTGGAGGCCCGGCTCGGCGGCGTCCTGAAGGCCTGGCTGGACATCGCCACGCCGTACCACGAGTTCGCGGTGCAGTTCTTCAAGAACGCCGCCGACCCGGACAGCCCGCTCAGCCCCTTCTCCCCCGAGTCGGAGCACGCCCGCGCGGAGGCCATCAGCGTCCACAAGGAGGTGCTGGCCGGGGCGAAGACCAAGGTGCCCGCCGAGCTGCGCGAGATCCTCCCGGAGCTGATGTGGCTCTCCCAGATGGGGCTCGTCCTGTACTGGGTCTTCGACCGTACGGAGGGACGTGAGCGCAGTTACCGGCTCGCCGAGCGGGGTGCGCGGCTGACCGCGCGCGGGGTGTCGCTGGCCCGGTTCCGGCTGCTGCGCCCGCTCGTCCACGAGGTGCACGAGCTGTTCACGGACTTCCTGCCGGGGATGACCAGGGCGCTGCCGGACCCGGCGAAGAAGGGCGCCAAGGAGGCGGGCCGGGCGGGCGGCGGGGACGCCGGCCGAGCGACCGGCGGAGCCACCGGCCGAACCACCGGCCAAGCCACCGGCGGGACAGAGCCCTGACGGAGCCCTGACGGAGACTTAAAGGGGCCGGTGTAAGGGGCGTCCGCCCATGGCGAGAGCCCCTTACACACCGCGGGAGGTACAGGCCGCGAGACCCCCTCACGGATCGGGTGCGCCGGCCGCGTACCCGTCGGCGGGAGCCGTCGGCCCGCCCGGCGTGTCGCGCCCGCCTCCGGTCCGGTGGCGCCTGCCTCCGGTCAGGTGACCGCGTCGGCGTCCACCTCGCCCTCGGTCAGTTCCACGTCGTGCACCAGCGGCTGGTCGGCCACCACGACGTGCCGGGCGCGCGCCCCGTACGAACGGGCCGTCGCCGACAGCAGATACGTGCCCGGCGCCGGGACCGAGACGATGTACGAGCCGTCGGCCAGCGAGGTCACCCGGTCGAGCTGGCGGCCTCCCTTGGACAGCAGGGTGAGGACGGCACCGTCGACCGGCTCGCCCTCCGCGTCGCGGACGAAGCCGTGCACGGCGCTCGCCCCGCCCTCGACGGCGGCGGGCTCCTCGGCGGGCGGCGCCTCGGCCGGTTCCACCGCCAGATGCGGCAGCCGCTTCTCAAGGCCCGCCGGCAGCCACCAGTTGGAGTCGCCGAGCAGGTGCATCGCGGCCGGCACCAGGGCCGTACGCAGGATGAAGGCGTCCAGGGCGACCGCGGCGGCGAGGCCGACGCCCGCCATCGCGGCTCCCGAGTCGCCGCTGAGGACGAAGGCCAGGAAGACGCAGACCATGATGAGCGCGGCGGAGTTGATGACCCGGCTGGTCTCGGCGAGGCCGACCCGCACCGCCCGCGCGTTGTCCCGGGTGTGCACCCACTCCTCGTGCATCCGGCTGACCAGGAACACCTGGTAGTCCATGGAGAGTCCGAAGAGCAGCGAGAGCATGATGACGGGCAGGAAGGCGTTGATCGGGCCCTCCTTGCCGAGGCCGAGGAGTTCCAGGCCCCAGCCCCACTGGAAGACGGCGGTCAGGACGCCGAAGGACGCGGCGGCGGCGATCAGGTTCATCAGCGCGGCCGTCAGCGGCACCACCAGGGAACGGAAGGCGACCAGGAGGAGCAGGAAGCCGAGGCCGATGATCGTGGCGACGAAGTACGGCAGCCGGTCGCCGGTGATGGTGGCGAAGTCCTTGGACACCGCGGTGACCCCGCCGACGTGGGCCGTCGTGCCCGCGTCCGGGATCACCCGGTCCCGCAGGGTGTCGATGAGCCGGTCGGTGCGCTCCGACTGCGGTGACGTCGTCGGCACGACCTGGATGACCGTCACCCCGTGCGCGGGCGGCAGCGCGGCGACCCGGGCCACTCCGGAGGTGCCCTCGATGCCCTTCACCAGGGCGCCCGTGTCGCCGCCGGTGACGACCACCTGGAGGGGGCCGTTGAAGCCGGGTCCGAAGCCCTCGGCGAGCAGGTCGTAGGCCTTCCGGGTGGTGGTCGTGGAGTCGTCGTTGCCCTGGTCGGTGGCGCCGAGGCGCAGCGACAGGACCGGGATCGCGAGGATCGCCATGACGGCCACGGCGACGGCGGCGATCGCCTTGGGGCGGCGCTGCACGGTCGAGGACCAGCGGGCCGCGGCGCCGCTCGCCCGCTCCGGCTCCGGGCCCCGCTCGGCGAGCGTGCGGCGCTGGCGGCGGCTGAGCACCCGGACGCCGAGCAGGCCGAGCAGCGCGGGCAGCAGGGTGGTGGCCGCGAGGACGCTGAACACGACGGTCAGAGAGGTGCCGATAACCACGCCGTCCAGGAACCGCAGGTTCGTCACGAGCATCCCGGCGAGCGCGATGCACACCGTGCCGCCCGCGAACAGCACCGCCCGCCCCGAGGTGTTGAGGGCGGTGACCGCCGACTCCTCGGGGTCCAGGCCGCGCAGGATGCCGCGCCGGTGCCGGGTGACGATGAACAGCGCGTAGTCGATGCCGACACCGAGACCGATCAGGGTCGCCAACAGCGGTGCCAGGTCGGGGATGTCGGTGCTGTGGCTGAGCAACTGCGTGGAGAACAGGCCCGTTCCGACGCCGAAGACGGCGATGCCGATGGGCAGCAGCATCGCGAAGAGCGAGCCGAACGCGAGGAAGAGGACGACGGCCGCGGCGAGGATGCCGACCATCTCGGCGAGCCCGGTGGGCGGTTCCTGCACCCGCTGGATCGCCTGGCCGCCCAGCTCGACCTGGAGTCCGTCGCGTGCGGCGTCCCGCGCGGTGTCCACGACGTCCTGTACCAGCTCCTTGGGGACGGAGTTGGCCTGCTCGGTGAAGGTCACCTGGGCGTAGGCGATCGTGCCGTCGCGGCTGATCTGCGCGGCGCCCCGCTCACCCTCGTAGGGTCCCGCGACCGCGCCGACGCCCTTCATGCCGGCGATCTCGTCCAGCGCGGGCTGGATCCGGGAACGGACGGAGGCGTCCTCGACGCTCCCCTTGCCGACCTTCCAGACCACCGTGTCGGTGTCCCCCGCGCTGTCCGGGAAGGCCTTCTCCATCTGGTCGTACGCGCGCTTGGAGTCCGTGTTCGGAAGGGAGAAGACGTTCGCGTAGTCCGTGCCCGCGGTGGTCGCCGCGAAGCCCAGACCGAACAGAGTGCCCACCCACAGCAACAGGACCACCAGCCGATGCCGATAGCACCACCGTGCCAATGCCGCCACGCTCAACGCTCCTTGTTCGCTCGGTCGATCGGTCGGTCCCCCAGGTCCGGCCCCCAGCATCCGTGGCGCCGCGCGCGCCGGGACACGGCGCGCCCATGACTCTCAAGGAACTCCAAGGCGGGAACCGGCCCCGCTGTCGGTGGGCCCGCCGATACTGGGGGCATGAGCGCACACGAGGGGGCCACCGTCCTCGTCGTCGAGGACGAGCCGAGCATCGCCGACGTCCTCACCATCGCGCTGCGCTACCACCGGTTCGAGGTGATGGCCGCCGGGACCGTCCACGAGGCGCTCGCCCTCGCCGAGCGCACCCGCCCCGACGCGGCCCTGCTCGACATCATGCTTCCGGACGGCGACGGCCGGGCCCTCGGCCGTGAACTGCGCTCGCGCCGCCCCGGCCTGGCGATCGTGTTCCTCACCGCGCGGGACGCGCCGGCCGAGATCGTCGGCGCGCTCGGCTTCGGCGACGACTACATCACCAAGCCGTTCAACATCGACGAGGTCGTGGCCCGCATCACCGCCGTACTGCGCCGCACCCGCCCCGACGACGTCCTCCCGCAGCGCCCGCCCCTGCGCTACGGCGACCTGGAGCTGGACGAGACGACGTACCAAGTGCACCGCGCGGGCACCACGGTGGAGCTCACCCCCACCGAGTACGCGCTGCTGCGCTTCCTGGTGCGCAACGGCGGCCGGATCGTCCCCAAGGAGCAACTCCTGCGGCACGTATGGCAGTACGAGCACTCCGCCGAGTCCACGGTCGTGGAGACCTACATCAGCTATCTGCGGCGCAAGCTCGAACCGCTGGGACCGCCGGTGATCCAGACGCGGCGCGGCGTCGGATACGGACTGGCGTGAGGCCGCCCCCCGGACGAGGACTCCGCCGGCCCCGCTTCCGGCACGGCGTCCACTCGCTGCGCGGCCAGCTCACCCTCGCGAACGTCGCGCTCCTCGCCCTCGGCATCGTGACGGCGACCGCGGTGAGCCTGATGGGCATGCGGCACTATCTGCTCGACCAGGTGGACGCCCAGCTCGCCAAGACCCGCGAGTCGCTGGGCGTCTCCCGGCTCACCATGAGCCAGATCGACTCGCTGACCGCCCTGACGTTCGTCCGGGACCGGATCGGGCCCGCCGTGGACGAGTCGCCGCGGCCCGACTCCCTCTTCGCCGCCGTCGACCGGCGGGGCCGTGCCATCGAGGTCGCCGGTTTCGAACCCACCGCCACCCAGCGGGCGTTCGCCGCCGCCGTGCGCGACCCCGGAGCGCTCGCCGACGACGGCGACCCGCACGACGTCACCCTGCGCGGCGCCGCCTACCGGGCGACCGGCGCCCGCCTCGCCGACGGCACGTACGTCCTGTTCGCCACCTCGACCGAGGGGCTCCACAAGGGGATCGCGAAGGCCCTGAAACTCGATCTGACCGTCGGCACCCTGCTGTTGGCGCTCCTCGCGTGCCTCACCATGTTCAGCGTGCGCCGCCGGATGCTGCCGCTGGAGGCCATGGTGGAGACGTCCTCGGCCATCGCCGACGGCGACCTCACCCGGCGGGTGCCCTCCAGCCACCGCCCGACCCAGGAGGTCGAACAGCTCCGGCTCGCCCTCAACTCCATGCTCCAGCAGGTCGAGTCGGCCCACCGCACCCGCGAGCGCAGCGCCGCCCAGCTCCGCCGGTTCGTCGGCGACGCCTCGCACGAGCTGCGCACCCCGCTCGCGGCGATACGCGGCTACCTCCAGCTCTACGACAAGGGGATCCTCACCGACCCCGTCGAGCGCAGACGCGCCTGGGACCGGATGAACGGCGAGGCCGACCGCATGGGCCGCCTCGTCGACGAACTCCTCACCCTGGCCCGCCTCGACCAGCGCCCCGAGCTGCGGTTCCAATCCGTCGACCTGAGCCGGCTCGTCCGGGACGCGGCCGGGGACCTGCGCGCCCAGCAGCCCGGCCGCCCGGTGGCCGTGGACGCAGAGGGCACCCTGCTGGTGCGGGCGGACGAGTCGGGGCTGCGCCAGGTGCTGGGCAACCTGGTGGGCAACGTACGCACCCATACGCCCGCCGACGTGCCGGTGCGGATCGCGCTGGAGCGCGCGGACGGGGTCGTACGGCTGTGTGTCGCGGACAAGGGTCCGGGGCTCGCCGAGGAGGACGCGACGCGCGTCTTCGACCGCTTCTTCCGCGCGGGCGGCGGCGCGGGCAGCGGACTCGGGATGGCCATCGTGCAGGGCGTGGTCGCGGCCCACGAAGGCGACGTCACGGTCCGGACGACCCCGGGCGGGGGGCTGACGGTGACGGTGACGTTGCCGGTGCGGTGAGGGACGGTTCGCGCGGGGCCCTCCCCAGCGCCGGGGAGGGCCCGGCGAGCCTCATCCGTACCCTCGTGACCTGCGGGAACGGACTTGGGGAGATGCTGACCCGGCGGATTGAACGCCGGCCCGTACCGCGCCGTACCCCACGGTGAAGGCCGCGCCGGTCCGCACGACGCTCCGGCGCCCCCTCCAGCACCGCATCGCATCGCATCGCGCCGCGCACGGAAGGACCGCCGGGTTGTCGTTCACATCCAGCTCTCGACAGCTACCGAACACGGACGAGGCGCCGGCGGGCGACGCCCCGGAACGGGACACGCCCGAGCCGGGCGCGCCCCCCTCCCCGCCCGAGCGGGACGAGCCCTCTCCCGAGCGGGACGAGGCCTCGGCCGGGCGGGACGAGCCCTCTGCCGGGCAGGACGAGCCCTCCGCCGGGCCGGCCGAGGAGGCGGACGCGCCCCCCGACGGAGCGCCCCCGGGTGGGGCGTCGCGCGGCTGGCGGGGACGGTACCCCCGTGCCGCGCGTGTCGTCGCGTGGACGGTGACCGGTCTCGCCCTGGCGCTCGTGCTGTTCGCGCTGCTCATGCCCGGCGAGTCGGACCAGTTCCACCCGTCGACGTTCCTGCGTGTGCCGGTGGAGGCCGTGTTCGGCGCGGCCCTGCTGATCGTCCTGCCGCGCGGACCCCGGATCGCGGTCGCGGCGGCCGGCGGGCTCGTCCTCGGCGCCCTGACCGTCCTGAACCTCCTGGACATCGGCTTCAACGAATACCTCGGCCGCGGCTTCAACGTGGTCCTCGACTGGTCGCTGTTCGGCGACGCGCAGGCCTACCTCCAGGACACCTTCGGCAAGGGCGGGGCGCTCGGCATCGCGGCGCTGGCGATCGTGCTCGTGCTCGCCGTCCTGGCGCTGCTCACGCTGTCGGTGGTCCGGCTCGGCAACCTGCTGGCCCGGCACACCGAGGCGGCGACGCGCGGCACGCTCGCCGCGGCGATCGTCTGGGTGACGTGCGCGGCGCTCGGGGTGCGGTTCACCGGCGTGCCCGTCGCCTCCGAGCATGTCGCGCTGGCCGTCCAGGACCGGGCGGAGCGGGTGCGCAAGACGATCCGGGACGAGGCCGAGTTCAAGAAGGTCGCCAAGAAGGACACCTTCGCGAACACGCCTCCCGGCCAGCTCCTCACGGATCTGCGCGGCAAGGACATGATGATCACCTTCATCGAGAGCTACGGCCGCAGCGCCATCGAGGACCCGGTCATGGCACCGGGCGTCGACGCGACGCTGACCGCCGAGAACAAGAAGCTCACCGCGGCCGGGTTCGCGGCGAAGAGCGGCTGGCTCACCTCGGCGACGTACGGCGGCAGCAGCTGGCTCGGCCACTCGACCTTCCTGTCCGGCCTGTGGATCAACAACCAGCAGCGCTACCGCACCGTCACGGCGGGCCGGCACCTCACGCTCCCCGGCGCCTTCAAGAAGACCGGCGACTGGGACACGGTCGGCGTCATGCCCGGCGTCCAGAAGGCGTGGCCCGAGCAGAAGTTCTACGGCATCGACAAGGTCTACGACTCGCGCGACCTCGGCTACCGGGGACCGAAGTTCAGCTGGTCGACCATGCCCGACCAGTACGCGCTGACCGCCTTCGAGCGCCTGGTGCACGGCAGGAAGCACGACAAGCCGCTGATGTCGACGATCATCCTGACCTCGAGTCACCAGCCCTGGGCGCCGATCCCCAGAACCGTCCCCCAGGACCAGGTCGGCGACGGCTCGGTCTACGACGCCATCCAGAAGGCGGGCAAGAAGCCCGGGGACATCATCACCGACTCGCGGAAGTCGAAGGAGGAGTACGGCAAGTCCATCCAGTACTCCGTGACGAGCCTCATCGACTACCTGGTCAGGTACGGCGACAAGGACACCGTGCTGGTCTTCCTCGGCGACCACCAGCCGATCGCCCGGGTCAGCGGCGACCACGCCAGCCGTGACGTGCCGGTCTCGATCGTCGCCAAGGACCCGAAGGTGCTCGACCGGATCGCCGACTGGGACTGGACGGACGGCCTGCGCCCCGAACACACCGCGCCCGTCTGGAAGATGGACGCCTTCCGCGACCGCTTCCTCACGGCGTACGGATCGACTCCGCACCCCTAGGCGGAGCCGCCATCGGACCTGGGCGGCTCCGGCGGTCGGGCCCGGGCGGCTCCGACCGTCAGGGCCCGGGCAGCTCCGGCCGTCGGACCGGGTGGCACCGACCGTCAGGCCCGGGCAGCTCCGGCCGTCGGACCGGGCGGCTCCCCGTCAGATCCAGACCAGCCGCCAGAGGCGGAAGACGCCGGTGCCGTCGGACAGGTACTGGCCGCCGCCGACCGCCTCGCTGCTGAGGACGTAGTCCTTGCGCTGCCACAGCGGGATCAGCGGGACGTCCCGCGCGACGGCCTCCTGGAGGCGCCGGAAGGAGGCGGGCGTCCGGCTGCGGTCCTTCTCCTGCTGGGTGTCCTGGATCAGCCGGTCGACGTCCTTGCTGCTGTAGCCGTTCTTCATGGAGTTGCCGGTGCCGACCAGAGGCGCGCCGAAGGTGTCGGGGTCGGGGTAGTCGGCGACCCAGCCGACCGCCCAGGCGTCCAGGCCCCCCTCGGCGTACCGCTTCTGGAAGTCGGTCCACTCGTACCCCTTGGTCGTCACCTTGAAGAGCTTGTCCGCCTCAAGCTGGCGCTTCAGCTCGGCGGCCTCCTCGGCCGCGGCGCCCCGCCCCTCGGCGTATCCGTAGGTGAACCGCACCGGCAGGGTGACCCCGGCCTCGGTCAGCAGGGCGCGCGCCTTCTTCGCGTCGGGCTTCGGGTAGGCGTCGAAGAAGGACGTCGAGTGGCCCGTGATCCCCGCCGGGATCAGCCCGTAGAGCGCCTCGGTGGTGCCCTTGTAGGTCCGGCCGACGAGCTGCTCGCGGTCGACCAGGGAGGCGATGGCCTGCCGTACCCGCGGATCGTGCAGCGGCGAGGACGGGCGGACGTTCAGGACGAGGTTGCGGGTCTCGGCGCTCTCGGCCTCCGTGACCCGCTTGTCGGGGTCGCTCGGCGAGAGGCCGGCGAGCATGGCGGGCGGGAGCTGCCGGGCGGCGACGTCGATCTTCTTGGCCTTCCAGGCGGTCTCCAGGGCCGCCGAGTCGGCGTAGTAGCGCAGCACGACGGGCTTGCCGTGGTCCTTGACGGCGCCCGCGTAACGGGAGTTGGGCGTGAGGACGGCCTGCTTGTTCTTCGTGTACGTCTCCAGGGTGTACGGCCCGGTGCCGTCCGCGCCGGTGTCCGTGCGCAGGGCGCGCTTGGGGTAACGGGTGTGGTCGACGATCGCCCCGGCGCCGGTCGCCACCTTGAACGGGAAGGTGGCGTCGCGCGTGGACAGATGGAAGGTGACGGTCCGGCCGTTCGCGTCAACGCTGTGCAGGGTGGACAGCAGGGAGGCGGGGCCCACCTCGGAGTTGATGCGCTTGACCCGCTCGAAGGAGAACTTCACGTCCTCGGCGGTCATCCGGCGCCCGCTCGGGAAGGTCAGGTCGTCGCGGAGCGTGCAGCGGTACGTACGCAGTCCGGTGCCCGCGAACGCACAGCTCTCGGCGGCGTCCGGGACCGGTTCGGCGCCGCCCGGCTCGAAGGTCAGCAGCGACTGGAACAGGTCGCTGAACAGGGCCCAGGACCCGGCGTCGTAGGCACCGGCGGGGTCGAGCGAGGTGACGACGTCCGTCGTGCCGACCGTGATGGTCCGGCCGGTGTCCTCCTTGTCCGGCATCAGTTGCCAGCCGGCGACTCCCACGCCCGCCAGGACGAGCAGTATGGCCAGAATTCGTACGCGAACCGATCGCATCGGTGCCCTCCCCAGGCCCACCGCAGGCCACTCCCCTGGTGACGCGGATCACCTAATCACAGGAGTTTCGGCGGGGGAGGGGGTTTCGGCAGAGTGTTCGGCAACGATGCGGACGGCCGGTCCGGCCCTTTCACAGGGGACTCTCAGGCTTGGCGCGAGGCCAGCTCCACGACCGTGATGTCGGAGGGTGCGCCCACCCGGGTCGGCGGCCCCCACGCGCCCGCGCCCCGCGAGACGTAGAGCTGGGTGTCGCCGTAGCGCTCCAGGCCCGCGACGGTCGGATTGGCGGCGGCCGCGACGAGGTTCCCGGGCCAGAGCTGTCCGCCGTGGGTGTGTCCGGAGAGCTGGAGGTCGACGCCGTGGCGCACCGCGTCGTGGATCTGCACCGGCTGGTGGGCGAGCAGGACGCAGGCCCGCGCGGTGTCACGGTCGCCGAGCGCCTTGCCGAAGTCGGGGCCGTGCCCCTCGCTCTCGCCTTGGACGTCGTTGACGCCGGCGAGGTCGAATCCGGCCAGCTCGGTCCGCGCGTTCTCCAGGGGGTGGATGCCCAGCTCCCGTACCTCGCGGACCCACTGCTCGGCGCCGGAGAAGTACTCGTGGTTCCCGGTGACGAACCAGGAGCCGTGCCGGGCCCGCAGTCCGGCGAGCGGGGCGGCGGCGGGGCCGAGGTTCTTGACGCTGCCGTCGACCAGGTCGCCGACGACGGCGATCAGGTCCGGCTGCGTGGAGTTGATGGTGTCGACGACCTTCTGGGCGAAGCCGCGCCCGAGCACCGGCCCGAGGTGGATGTCGCTCACGACGGCGATCCGGAAGCCGTGGGCGGAGCGGGGCAGCTTGGCGAGCGGCACGGTGACCCGCTTCACCGAGGGCCCGCGCAGCACGCCGTACGTCCCGTAGCCGACGGTCCCGACCGCCGCGGCGGCGACGGCACCGCCGACCACACGGGAGACGAAGAGGCGGCGGGAGGGGGGTGGGAGGGGGCTGTCGGGGCGGGGGCTGTCGGGGTGGGTTCCGGTCGGGGTTGGTTCCACCGGGTTGGTCGGGTCCGCCGGTCGGGTCGGGGTCGGGTCCGCCGGGTTGGGCGGGGTTGGGTCCGGTCGTTCCGATGCGGTGGCAGCCGGCTCCGGGTGGGCCGGTGTGGTGGGGGCCGGGTCCGGGTGGGCCGGTGTGGTCGAGGGTGCCTGCGTACGGAGTGATCCGGGCGCCGGTGTGGCGTGCGCCCCGGCTTGGGTCTCGGTGCCGTGCGCCCCGGCGTGGTGCTCGGCGTCGGCGTCCGTCACGGTGGCCCGCCGTGCTCCGTCACGCCGGTCGAGGGCACGGCGCAGGAGCGGGCGGGCGAGTTCGCCGACGAGGAGTGCCAGGAAGAGGTAGAGCGCGAGGGCCATCCACAGGAACCCTGGCCAGCCCAGGACCCGCTGGAGCCAGAAGGGCGCGCCGGCCCGCTCGCTCACCACGGCGCCGAGCATCAGCAGCGGCCCGGCGACGAAGAGGGCGGTGCCCGCCCGGCGGGCCGTACCGGGTCCGGCCGTGGTGTCCCGCACCAGACGGCGCCAGGCATACCGGTGGAACCCGCCGAGCACGGCCAGCACGGCCACACCCACCAGCACGAACACGACGACCATGGCGCGCCCCGTCCCCGTTATGACGTCCGGCGCAGAGCGCGCAGGCCGCGCAACCCGATGCCCCCGACGACCGTCCCCAAGACAAAGGAGACGACGGCCAGCGTCAGGTGCACCCAGAAGTAGGCCGTCGGATCACCCGCGTCGTCGAACGCGAGCCCGCTGCCGTCCTTGTACAGGTTCTTGATGAAAGTGACCCAAATGACCCAACTCCACACCCCGAAGGCGAGCAGGAACCAGGAGATGGGGCGGCTGAGCTTCATGGGTTCAGTATCGCCGTCGCGGACCGCGACCCGGCGCCGGGGTGCGGAGCCCTCGGACGGCGGTGGGATTTCCCCGCTCCGGCCCTGTACTTTCTCGATCGTGCCTGCCTCGAAAAAGACCATCAAGCGATCTCTGTTGGTCACTTCAGCCACCTTGTTGACCCTGTCGCTCCCCGCGCCCGCGTTCGCGGACGCCGACACGAGTCCCAAGGCGTCCCCGTCGGCCTCACCGTCGGCCACTCCCCCGGCGGACATGTCGACCGTCGGCGGCAGCCGGCTCGGCCTCCCCGGGAGTCAGGTGAACCTCGGCAGTGGCGTACCGGTGCTGCCCAAGGACGTCACCGCCCGCTCCTGGATCGTCGCCGACGCCGAGTCGGGTGACGTCCTCGCCGCGCACAACGCGCACTGGCGGCTGCCCCCGGCGAGCACCCTGAAGATGCTGTTCGCCGACACCGTGCTGCCCAAGTTCCCGAAGAGCACCTCGCACAAGGTGGCCTCCTCCGACCTGGCGGGCATCGGCTCGGGCTCCAGCATGGTGGGCATAAAGGAGAACGAGACCTACTCGGTCCACGACCTGTGGCTCGGGGTGTTCCTGCGCTCGGGCAACGACGCCGTGCACGTGCTCTCCGCGATGAACGGCGGCGTCGGCCAGACGGTCCGGGACATGCAGCAGCACGCCCAGGACCTCCAGGCCCTCGACACGCACGTGGTGAGCCCGGACGGCTACGACGCCCGGGGCCAGGTGTCGTCGGCGTACGACCTCACGCTGTTCGCCCGTTCGGGGCTCCAGAAGAAGGACTTCCGGGAGTACTGCTCCACGGTCCGCGCCAAGTTCCCCGGCGCCACGGCCAAGAACGCCAAGGGCAAGGTGACCCGCGAGTCGTTCGAGATCCAGAACACCAACCGGCTGCTGACCGGCGACAGCGACGTCACCACGTACCAGGGCATCGCCGGGGTGAAGAACGGCAACACCACCAACGCCGGTGCCACCTTCACCGGGGTTGCCGAACGCGACGGCAAGGTGCTGCTCGTCACGGTCATGAAGCCGGAGAAGAACGAGCACAACGAGGTCTACAAGGAGGCCGCGCGGCTTCTGGACTGGGGGTTCCAGGCCTCGGGCAAGGCCCAGCCGGTCGGTGAACTCGTGCCGCCCAAGGGCGTCGACACCTCCGCGCAGCCGGGCGCCAAGGCCTCCGACGGAGCCGCTTCCGGCGGCGATGCCTCCAAGAAGCCGGTGACGGCGTCCTCCGCCGCGGCGAAGGGCGGCACGAGCGGGATCGGGATCGCCCTCGCGATCACCGGCGGTGTCCTCGTGCTGCTCGCCGCGGGCGTCTACCTCGTGAACCGCCGCTGGCCCGGCCGCTCCCGGAACTGACCCACCGTCTCCGGCGACCCGGCGACCCGGCGACCCGCCGACCCGCCGACCCGCCGAGCCGCCGACGGTACGGGCGCAAAGAAGTCCCGGCGCCTCACAGGCACCGGGACTTCACCGTGTGCGGACCGCCGACGCCCGGCTCCCCCGCCGGGGCGCCCTCCCCTCGGGTCACACGGAGGGGCCCGCTGTCACACCGCCCGAGGGCCCGCGGTCACACCGTCCGGCGGTCCTCCGAGTCGGTGGCCGGGGCGTCCTTCGAGCCGGTGATGGGCGCGCGCGTCGAGCCGGTGGCCGGGGCGCGCGTCGAGCCCGTGGCCGGTGTGTGCGTCGAGCCCGTGGCCGGGGCGCGCGTCGAGCCCGTGGCCGGTGTGTGCTTCGCGGCGTCCGCCTCCGCCACCGCTTCGGCCTCCGCCCGGGCCTCCGCCTCGGCCGCCACGGCAAGCTCCGCGTCCGCCTCGGCCTCCTCCGCGTCCTCGCCGGACGCCGACGGCGCGTCGGCCTCGGCGAGTTCCTCCGCCTCCTCCAGCTCGTCCTCCTTGCTGCGCGTCGCCGTCCAGGAGGCGCAGAACAGCAGCAGTTTCGAGGTGAAGTTGATCCACAGGAGCAAGGCGATCGGCACACCGAACGCGCCGTACATGCTCTTCGAGGCCACGCCCCGCATATAGCCGCTGAGCAGCAGCTTGAGCAGTTCGAAGCCGATCGCGCCGATCAGCGCGGCGACGACCAGCCGACGGCGCTGCGGCTGGACACCGGGCAGCAGCGTGAGGACGTACAGCAGCAGCAGGAAGTCGGCGAGCACGGCCACCGCGAAGGCGATGACCTGGAGCAGCACGCTCCCCCAGCCGTTCTCGTCGATGCCGAGCTGCCGGGACGACCAGCCCACCGCGGTGGAGGCGAGCGTGGAGACGACGACGGTCAGCAGTACGGCCCCGCCCAGGCCGACGAGCACGCCGCCGTCCTTGAGCTTGCGCAGCAGCGGGTTCTCCTCGCTGTCGGGCAGCTCCCAGACGGCGCGCAGGCACTCCCGCATCGAGCCGACCCAGCCGATACCGGTGACCAGCAGCAGGGCACCGGCGATGAGCCCGACGGCGCCCGCGTTCTGGACGAGGCTGTTGATGTCGAGCTGGTCGGAGATGCCCGGCACCTGCTCGGCGAGCTTGTCCTGAAGGTCCTTCTGCTGCTGGGCGCTCAGCGTCGCGGCCCCGATCGCCGCACCGACGGTGAGCAGCGGGAAGAGCGCCACGAAGCTGATGAAGGTCATCGCCGCGGCGAGCCGCGTCCACTTGACCCGGTCCAGCCGCTCGTACGACCGCCACGCGTGCGTGGCCATCAGGCGTACGACCAGAGGTCCCACGCCGGGAATCTTTTTCAGCCAGTCCATGATCCGACTCTGCCCTCGCCTCGGAAAACCAATGTGCGGGTACCCCAAAATCGCAGGACAGTGGCGATCGCCATGCCGATTCCCGCACCGGAGACGGTATCGGCGCGTCGCGAGGTGAACCCGAACCCGTAGTGACTGACGGCGATGCACAGGAGTTGCACCAGCGCGCCCGCGATGTTCACGGCGAAGAAGACCACGTACTGGCGTGGTCCCCGGGCCGCGTGCCGGTAGGTGCCGAGCGCGTTACCGGCGTACGCGACCGAGCAGCCCGCCAGGAAGGAGAGCGACTTGGCGGTCAACGGGTCGAGACCCGCGGGGCCGCGCAGCCACAGGAACAGGCCGAGGTCGGCGGCGTAGGCGAGGAGCCCGGCGGCGGCGAAACCGAGGACCTCGCGCAGGAACCGCGCGCGGACGGGCCGTTGGGCGGCGCCTGCGTCGGGAACGGCCGGTTCGGTGACGGGCCGTTCGCCGGGGCGGGTCTCGGGAGCGGACGGGTCGGTTACCGGCCGGGCGACACCCGGTTGGGTGGCGGGCGGTTCGGTGGCGGGCGGTTCGGTGGCGCCCGGTTCGGTGGCGGGTGCCGCCGTGACGGACGAATCCGTGACGGGGGCCTCCGTGACGGACGGGTCCCTGAGGGGCGGGTCCGTGACGGGCGGGGCGGACGGGTCGGTGACGCTCACCAGTTGGCCACCGCGAGCCCGTACATCGCGAGCCAGACGAGGCCGATGACGGCGAGGGCGCGGTCGCGCAGGACGACGTCCTCCGGCTCGCCCGCGGTCCCCCGGTCGGCGAAGACGGCGTAGCGCAGGACGGCGAAGATGAAGGCGACCATGGACAACTGGCGCCAGGGCAGCAGACCCGCGCCCGGCCCGCTGCCGTCCTCCAGGGCCCACAGGCAGTAGCCGAGGACGGACACGCCGGCGGCGAGCTGCCAGACGAAGCGGAGGTAGCCGGTCGTGTACTCGGTGAGCAACGCGCGCGTGGCTCCCCCTTTCCCGGCCATCTGCACGGCCTCGGAGTAACGCTTCGCCGACACCATGAACAGCGCCCCGAACCCGGTGGTGATGAGGAACCAGCGCGAGAGGGGGATGCCGAGGGCCAGTCCGCCGATCATCGCCCGCATCAGGAAGCCGGTGGTGACGATGACGAGGTCCACGACGAGGACGTGCTTGAGGCTGACGCAGTACGCCAGCTGCATGCCGATGTAGGCGGTCAGCAGCGCGCAGACGGCCGGCGAGCAGACCCAGGCGGCGAGGGCGGGCGCGAGGGCGGCGAGGGTGCCGCCGACGGCGTAGGCGACGGGGACGGGGACCTGGCCGGCGGCGACCGGGCGGTGGCGCTTCACCGGGTGCGCGCGGTCGGCGGCGGCGTCCCGGGCGTCGTTGATCAGGTACACGGCGGCGGCGCAGGCCGTGAACAGGACAAATACGAGGGCGAGTTGGCCGAGGGCGTCCCACGAGAAGAGCCGGCCCGCGGCGGCCGGGGCGGCCACGACGAGCACGTTCTTCACCCACTGGCGGGGGCGCGCGGTCCTGACGAGGCCCCGGACGAGTCCGGTCACCCTCCTCGGGGGCGGCGGGGCGAGGGGGGCGCGCTCCAGGAGTGCGGTGCGTTCAGCCATGGCGCACCCCGATCCACCGGGCGCCCAGTTTGGCCGCCGCGGCTCCCAGGGCGGCGCCCGCGGCGACGTCCGTCGGGTAGTGGACGCCGACGACGAGGCGCGAGAGGCACATCGCGGCGGCGAGCGGCACGGCGACGGACGCGCCGAGCGCGCCGTAGGCGACGGCGGCGGCAGCCGCGGAGGCGGCGTGCGAGCTGGGGAAGGAGTGCCGTCCCGCCGTGCTCACGCGCGGGGTCACATGGGTGGGGCGCGGGCGGCGTACGACGCGCTTGACCCCCATGCTCGCGAGGTGCGCGGTGGCGGTGAGGGCGGTCGCCCGGAGCCAGGCGCTCCGGCGGTCGCGGTCGACGGCGGCGCCCGTCAGGCCGGCGGCGAGCCAGAGCGCGCCGTGCTCGCCGCTCCAGGACAGGGCGCGCGCGGCAGCCGCGACGCGGGGGTCGGTGCCGCAGGCGTGGAACATGGACAGCAGACGCCGGTCCATACCGTCGGGTCTCGGGTCAAGACGGTCATGCCCGGGGTCAAGACCATCATGTCTGGGGTCAAGATGGCCAGCACGGTCAAGACGTCCGTCAAGGTCGTCAATGCCCCTGTCGATGACGTCACGGCCGTCAATGCCGCGGTGCACGGCGTCACGGCCATCAAGTCCGCTGTCCACGGCGTCGCGATCATCAACTCCGCGGTCCACAGCGGCGCGCTCGTCAACTCTGCGGTCCATGGCGTCACGCTGTCGGTCCATGGGGGCGGGCTTGTCATGGTCGTCGCGTGGTCGGTCCATCTCGCCACCACGGTGGCCATGGCCGTCAAGCCGCCGATCCAGGTCGTCACGGTCGTCAAGGTCGTCCATGTGAGGCCACTCTTCTAGTGAGCGGCGACGGAATTACGGCAATCTATGACGACATCCAATTAATCACCCATTTCGGTGAGGAGCCGTGAGGGGCTGAGGAGATTGCCCCGGTGTGCACCCCTACCGGCGCTACGGTCACGGGCATGCCTGCCGACACCGTCTCCGTCACGGGTTGGGGCCGCACCGCCCCGACCGCCGCCCGTCTGGTCCGCCCGCGCAGCTACGAGGAGGCGGCGACCGCCGTCCGGGAGTGCGGGGCCCGGGGAGGGATCGCCCGGGGGCTCGGGCGGGCCTACGGGGACGCCGCGCAGAACGCGGGCGGCGCCGTGCTCGACATGACGGGCCTGGACCGGATCCACGCCATCGACGTGAGCGGCGGCACGGTCCTGTGCGACGCCGGGGTGTCGCTGCACCGTCTCATGGAGGTGCTGCTCCCCCTCGGCTGGTTCGTGCCCGTGACACCCGGGACCCGCTATGTGACGGTGGGCGGGGCGATCGGCGCCGACATCCACGGCAAGAACCATCACGTGTCCGGCTCGTTCGCCCGGCATGTGCTGTCCTTCGAGCTGCTGACCGCGGACGGCGAGATCCGCACGGTCGGCCAGGGCGAGCCCCTCTTCGACGCGACGGCCGGCGGCATGGGCCTGACCGGCGTGATCCTCACGGCCACCGTCCGTCTCCAGCCGGTCGAGACCGCCCTGATGTCCGTCGACACCGAGCGCGCGGTCGACCTGGACGACCTGATGGCCCGGCTGACCGCCACGGACGACCTCTACCGCTACTCGGTCGCCTGGATCGACCTCCTCGCGCGCGGGGCGCGGATGGGGCGCTCCGTCCTCACCCGCGGCGACCACGCCCCGCTGGACGCGCTGCCGCCGCGCGCGCGGCGGAACCCGCTCGCCTTCCGCCCCTCACGGCTGCCGGCCGCCCCCGCGTTCGTACCGGAGAGGCTGCTCGGCCGGACGACGGTGGGCCTCTTCAACGAGTTGTGGTACCGCAAGGCGCCCCGCTCGCGGACCGGCGAACTCCAGCGGATCCCCACCTTCTTCCACCCCCTCGACGGGGTGCCGCACTGGAACCGTGTCTACGGGCGCGGCGGTTTCGTGCAGTACCAGTTCGTCGTCGGGCACGGCAGGGAGGAGACCCTGCGGCGGATCGTGGGGCGCATCTCCGAGCACCGCTGCCCGTCGTTCCTCGCCGTCCTGAAGCGGTTCGGGGAGGGCGATCCGGGCTGGCTGTCGTTCCCGATGCCCGGCTGGACGCTGGCCCTCGACATCCCGGCGAACCTGCCGGGCCTCGGCGCCTTCCTCGACGAACTCGACGAGGAGGTGGCGGGCGCCGACGGACGCGTGTACCTCGCCAAGGACGCGCGGCTGCGGCCCGAGCTGCTGGAGGCGATGTACCCCCGGCTGGACGCCTTCCGCGCGCTGCGCCGGGAGCTGGACCCGAGGGGCGTCTTCACGTCGGACCTGTCCCGCCGGCTGAGTCTCTAGAACGCGCTGAGTCTCTAGAACGCCAACCGCGCCGCCCGCTTCGTTCCGTTCCCCGTCTCAAGGAGCTGTCATGAAGGACGCCTTCGGTATCCCCCAGTCCCTGCTGATCCTCGGCGGCACGTCCGAGATCGCGCTCGCCACCGCGCGCCGGATGATCACCCGGCGCGCCCGCACCGTATGGCTCGCCGGGCGGCCGACGCCCGCCCTGGAGGAGGCCGCCGGGCAGCTCCGCGCGCTCGGCGCCGAGGTCCGTACCGTCGCCTTCGACGCGCTGGACCCCGAGTCCCACGAGGAGGCGCTCGGCAAGGTCTTCGCCGAGGGCGACATCGACATGGTGCTGATGGCCGTCGGGGTGCTCGGCGACCAGGCGCTGGACGAGCGCGAGCCGGTCGCGGCGGCCCGGGTGGCGATGACCAACTACACGGGGGCCGTCTCGTCGGGCCTGGTGTGCGCGCGGGCGCTCCAGTCGCAGGGGCACGGCTCCCTGGTGGTGCTGTCCTCCGTCGCGGGCGAGCGGGCCCGCCGCTCGAACTTCATCTACGGCTCCAGCAAGGCGGGCCTGGACGCCTTCGCGCAGGGTCTCGGCGACGCCCTGTACGGCACGGGAGTGCACGTGATGGTGGTGCGGCCCGGTTTCGTCCGCACCCGGATGACGGCCGGCCTGCCGGAGGCCCCTCTGTCCACCACCCCGGAGGCGGTCGCCGCGGCAATCGAGCTGGGCCTGCGCCGCCGGTCGGAAACGGTCTGGGTGCCGGGGGCGCTCCGGGTCGTCATGTCGGCCCTCCGCCACGCCCCACGCGGCCTCTTCCGCAAACTCCCGATCTGACCCCACGCCAAGCGCGTCCAGGCTCTCCAGGAAGACACCGGCGACTGTCCAGGGGCGCGGGGAAACCGCGCGACCGCCCCCACAGACGGCCGGCCGACCACCCGCCGCGGCCAGGGGACCAAAGAGGCCGAGGACGGAACCTAGAGCGCCGGCAGCGTCGAGTTGCTGTCCCGCTCCGAGGGACAGGCCTGCGGGGGCACCACGGCGCCCCCGAAGACGTACTCCCGAAGCTTGCGCCAGACACCGTCGGCACCCTGCTCGTAGAGCGCGAACCCGGTGCAGGTCCACTCGGCCTCGTAACTGGAGAGCGCCTCGAAGGCGTGGTCCATGGCCTCGTCGTCGATGCCGTGCGCCACGGTGACATGCGGGTGGTACGGGAACTGCAGCTCGCGCGCGCAGGGCCCCGAGGCGTCCCGGACCTGCTTCTGGAGCCAGGCGCAGGACTCGGTGCCGTCGGCTACCCGGACGTACACGACCGGCGACAGGGGACGGAAGGTGCCCGTGCCGGACAGCCGCATCGAGAAGGGGCGGCCGGCGGCGGCGACGTCGAGGAGATGCGCCTCGATCGCGGGCAGCGCCGACTCCGCCACCTCGGTCGGCGGCAGCAGGGTGACGTGCGTGGGGATGCCGGAAGCCGCGGGGTCGCCGAAGCCCGCGCGCCGCTCCTGGAGCAGGCTGCCGTGAGGCTCCGGGACCGCGATCGACACGCCGATCGTTACGGTCCCCACGTCGTCTCCTGTCGTCGTTCCATGGTCCGGTCGGTGGTGGTGCGGGGCGGACAGGGGCGGTTGTGCGGCCTGCCCGGCTATCGACTGTACGACCGCGAGGCCCCCGACCGGCGGCCGTACGAGTGTCGCGCTCGTCTCGTACTGACTGCCGAAGGCACTGTGGTAGGGGTCCGGGCCGCCCTGCGGGCGGGGGCCTGTCACGCGCGCGTGCACCGGCCCCCGGCTCCCCGTCAGTGCTTGGCGGGCAGGAAGCCGACCTTGTCGTAGGCCTGGGAGAGGGTCTCCGCGGCGACGGTACGGGCCTTCTCCGCGCCCTTGGCGAGGATCGAGTCGAGGGTCTCCGGGTCGTCCAGGTACTGCTGGGTGCGCTCGCGGAACGGCGTCACGAAGTCGACCATCACCTCGGCGAGGTCCGTCTTCAGGGCTCCGTAGCCCTTGCCCTCGTACTTCAGCTCCAGCTCGGGGATGCCGGTCCCGGTGAGGGTCGAGTAGATGGTCAGCAGGTTGCTGACACCCGGCTTCTCCACCGCGTCGTACCGGATGACCGTGTCCGTGTCGGTGACCGCGCTCTTGACCTTCTTGGCGGTCGCCTTCGGGTCGTCGAGCAGGTTGATGAGGCCCTTGGGCGTGGACGCCGACTTGCTCATCTTGATCGCCGGGTCCTGGAGATCGAAGATCTTCGCCGTCTCCTTGAGGATGTACGGCTTCGGGACCGTGAACGTCTCGCCGAAGCGGCCGTTGAAGCGCTCGGCGAGGTCGCGGGTCAGCTCGATGTGCTGGCGCTGGTCCTCTCCGACCGGCACCTCGTTGGCCTGGTAGAGGAGGATGTCCGCGACCTGGAGGATCGGGTACGTGAAGAGGCCGACGCTCGCCCGGTCGGCGCCCTGCTTGGCCGACTTGTCCTTGAACTGCGTCATACGGGAGGCCTCGCCGAAGCCGGTCAGGCAGTTCATGATCCAGGCGAGCTGCGCGTGCTCGGGCACATGGCTCTGCACGAACAGCGTGCAGCGCTCCGGGTCGAGGCCCGCGGCGAGGAGCTGGGCCGCGGCGAGCCGGGTGTTGGCCCGCAGGTCCGCGGGGTCCTGCGGGATCGTGATCGCGTGCAGGTCGACGACCATGTAGAACGCGTCGTGGGACTCCTGCAGGGCCACCCACTGGCGGACCGCGCCGAGGTAGTTGCCGAGGTGGAACGAGCCTGCCGTGGGCTGGATTCCGGAGAGCACGCGGGGACTGTCAGAGGCCATGCTCACCATTCTCTCAGGTGCCGGGACCCGCTCCGGAACTGCCCGGAAACAGCGCGGACACGAGTGGGAACCGATGGGGGCCGGGCGGTGTACCAAGAGTGTGAGGACGCGGGAGGGGGGCCGCATCGTCGTCGACGAGGCCGAGGTCATCGCCCGCGTACGCGCCGGAGAGCCGGAGGCGTACGCGGAGCTGGTCCGTGCCCATACGGGCATCGCGATCAGGGCGGCCCGGGCACTCGGCGCGGGGGCGGACGCGGAGGACGTGGTGCAGCAGGCCTTCATCAAGGCGTACTGCTCGCTGGAGCGGTTTCGGGACGGCTCGGCGTTCAGGCCGTGGCTGCTGTCGATCGTGGCGAACGAGGCGAGGAACACCGTGCGGACGGCGGCGCGCCAGCGGACCCTGGCCGGCCGGGAGGCGGCGCTGACGGAGGCTGAGCCGCTGATACCGGAATCGGCGGACCCGGCGCTCGCGGCCTTGCACGGCGAGCGCCGCACCGCGCTCCTGGCGGGGCTGGAGCAGTTGAGCGAGGAGCACCGGCTCGTCGTGACCTACCGCTATCTGCTGGAGATGGACGAGCCGGAGACCGCCCAGGCCCTGGGCTGGCCTCGGGGCACGGTGAAGTCACGGCTGAATCGAGCCCTGCGCAAGCTGGGCCGGCTCCTGCCCGCCCTCGAACCCCGCGAGCCCCGGAAAGGGGGTGAAGAAAGATGACCGAGCCGTACGAGGAGGGCTCCGGCACCGGAGGACCGGCCGGCGGCCGGAGCGGGCGGGACGACGGGGACGCCGCCCGGCTGCGGGCCGAGCTGCTGGCCCTCGGGCGCTCGCTCGACGGACCGGCGGCCGACGGCTCCGATCCAGGCGAGTCGATGGTCGAGCGGGTGCTGACCGAGATACTCGCGCTGCACGCCTCACCCGCGGCCCCGGACCGGCACGAGGGGTTTCCGGCCGAGGTGACCGGCGGCCCGGGGCCGGGGGCGCGGTTGGCTGCGGTGCGCCGCTGGGCGCGAGCGCGCCGGCGGGTCCTGACGGCGGCGCTGTGCGGGGTGCTGGCGGTGCTGGTGCTCACCCCGCCGGTGCGCGCGGCGGTGGCCGACTGGTTCGGCTTCGGCGGTGTCGAGGTGCGGTACGACCCGTCGGCGGCACCGTCGGCCGGGGCCCGGGTGCCCGGCTGTCCCGGGCCTTCCCTGACATCGGCCCAGGCCGCCCGGCGGGCCGGTTTCGCACCCCCGGTGCCCGGCGCCCTCGGGACGCCGGACGTGATCCAGGTGACCCCGGAGCGCAAGGGCCGCCTGCTGATGAACCTGTGCTGGCACGAGCACGGGCGCACGGTCAGGATCGACGCGTATCCGGCGCGGCTCGACATCGGCTTCACGAAGACGGTGCGGGAGCCGCCGGAGTGGCTGCGCCTGGACGAAGGGGACGACCTCGGCAGTCCCGCGCTGTGGTTCGCGCGCCCGCACCGGCTGAGCTTCTGGCTGCTCGACGGGGACGGCGACCGCTTCGTCCGCTCCGAGCGCACCGCCGGACCGACGCTGCTGTGGATGCGGCGCGGGGAGGTGACGCTCCGGCTGGAGGGGGTGTCCTCGAAGGCGCGGGCACTGGAGATCGCGCGGTCGGTGAAGTAGTGCGGGCCGGCCGGCATCGCTCGGAAGAGGTCGGGCGTCGAGTGGGAACCCCGAAGGGCCGAGCGGTGTACCAGAAGTGAGGCGCCTCGTGCGGGCGAGGTGAGCGGACTGCGGACTGCGGATCAGGGGGGACCGATGAGGTGCAGGGGTGAGCGGACGAAGGCGGGGGCGCGTGGACTGGTGCTCGCGGGCGTGACGGTGGCCGCGTTGGCCGCTCCGGTCACGGCCGGGGCGAGGGAGGAGGCCGGGGTCACTGCCGGGGCCGGGCCTGCCGCCGGGGCCGGTGCCGGTGCCGGGGCCGGGGCCGGGGCCGTCGGCAGTGCTCGGGGTGGCGCGGGCTCGGGTGACAGCCCGGACATGGCGCTGGTGATCGACGGCGACCGGGGGCGGACGACGACGTTGCGTTCCGGCGACCGGGACTTCGGCCGGCTGTGGCGGCTGCTGGCGCCTCGGTACACGGGGACGGAGCGAGTGCCCGAGGCGTGGACGAAGGGGCGCTATCCGCCGGTGCGGGTCACCGTCGTCTGGGGGCTGACCGGAATCGGGGGCTGGCCGGAGACCGGCCGGGCGCCGGACGGGGACGTGGCGATGGAGCGGCAGGACCAGGTGTTCCTCGCGCCGGACGGCACACCCTGGGTGCGGACGGACCCTTCGCCCGACGTGGCGGACGACGACATCCGCTGGCATCGGGCGCCGCGCTCGGTGTTCGGCCGGCTTGCCCAGGAGGGCGCCCTGTTCGGCCCGGAGCGGGCGGCACCGGTGACCTCGGAACCGGGATGGCCGGCCCGGGCTCGGTGGGCGCTGCCCGGGCTCGCGGTGGGATTGCTGCTCGGCGCCGGGGTCCCGTGGTGCATACGCCGCACGGCGACCCGGCGGGAGAACGCCGGATCGCCGCGGGAGTCACGACAGGAGCTGATCGACCTCTAGCGGGCTGGAGCCGGCCGCAGGTCGGCGGCCGGAGCCGACGGCCGGTGAGTGGCAGTCGAATGGCCGGTGGCCGTCGATGGCCGGGCGGCAAGTCGATCAGCCGGGCCGTCAGCCGAGGTCGATCTCCGGGTAGAGCGGGAAGGGGGTGAGCAGGTCGGTGGCGCGGTGGGCGATCTCGTCGGAGATCTTCGCGTCGAGGACGTGCTGCGCCTTGGACGGGGCGCCCTTGGCGGTGGTGCCGGGCTCGGCGGCGGTGAGGACACGGTCGATGAGACCGGCGATCTCGTCCATCTCGGCCGTCCCGAGACCCCGGGTGGTGAGCGCCGGCGTGCCGATGCGGATACCGGAGGTGTACCAGGCGCCGTTCGGGTCGGCGGGGATGGCGTTGCGGTTGGTGACGATGCCCGAGTCGAGCAGGGCCGACTCGGCCTGACGGCCGGTGAGCCCGTAGGAGGAGGCGACGTCGATGAGGTTGAGGTGGTTGTCGGTGCCGCCGGTGACCAGGGTGGCGCCCCGGCGCATCAGACCCTCGGCGAGGGCGCGGGCGTTGTCGACGACGGCCTGCGCGTAGCTGCGGAACTCGGGGCGGCGGGCCTCGGCGAGCGCGACGGCCTTGGCGGCCATGACATGCGGGAGGGGGCCGCCGAGCACCATCGGGCAGCCGCGGTCGACCTGCTCGGCGAGGGTCTCGTCGCACAGGACCATGCCGCCGCGCGGGCCGCGGAGCGACTTGTGCGTGGTGGTGGTGACGATCTGGGCGTGCGGCACCGGGTCGAAGTCGCCGGTGAGGACCTTGCCCGCGACGAGGCCGGCGAAGTGGGCCATGTCGACCATGAGGGTGGCGCCGACCTCGTCGGCGATCTCCCGCATGATCCGGAAGTTCACCAGGCGGGGGTAGGCGGAGTAGCCGGCGACGATGATCAGCGGCTTGAACTCGCGGGCGGAGGTGCGCAGGGCCTCGTAGTCGATGAGGCCGGTGGCGGGGTCGGTGCCGTACGAGCGCTGGTCGAACATCTTGCCGGAGATGTTCGGGCGGAAGCCGTGGGTGAGGTGGCCGCCGGCGTCGAGGGACATGCCGAGCATGCGCTGGTTGCCGAAGGCCTGACGGAGTTCGGCCCAGTCGGCCTCGGTGAGGTCGTTGACGTTGCGGACGCCGGCCTTGGCGAGGGCGGGGGCTTCGACGCGGTCGGCGAGGACGGCCCAGAAGGCGACGAGGTTGGCGTCGATGCCGGAGTGCGGCTGGGCGTAGGCGTGCTCGGCGCCGAAGAGCTCGCGGGCGTGCTCGGCGGCGAGGGACTCGACGGTGTCGACGTTGCGGCAGCCGGCGTAGAAGCGGCGGCCGACGGTGCCCTCGGCGTACTTGTCGCTGAACCAGTTGCCCATGGCCAGCAGGGTGGCCGGGGAGGCGTAGTTCTCGGACGCGATGAGCTTGAGCATGTCGCGCTGGTCGGCGACTTCCTGGCCGATGGCGTCGGCGACGCGGGGCTCCACGGCCCTGATCACGTCGAGGGCGCTGCGGAAGGCGGTGGACTCGGTGGAAAGGGGCTCTGGCATGACGGCCTCCGGACGTGGCGTTCAGCGTTCACGGGTCGGCCCAGGCGCACGGCACTCGGTTGCCGCGGCTCCGCGCCCGGACACCGCCGGGCCCCCTCGTACGGCCTGCTTGCGCGGCCGGGGGTCCGGGGCGGTACCCGGAGAAGTCACAGCGTGGGTGCCGCTCCCCGATGGTCGGTCCCATCCCAGCGCGCCAGTCACGGCCCCGCCGGTCAGCCTACCGGGCGCGCCGGATCACCGGGTTCCCCCGTCCACCATGCGAGCGACGATAGGAAGGAGGCCACACGCCCACCCTTCGCGGGTCGGAGAACGGAGTTCCGGTGACCGCCATGGATGCCCTGGAGACGACGGAGGCGTTCATCGCCTCGGCCGAGGCGCACAGCGCGCACAACTACCACCCGCTGCCGGTCGTCGTGACGACGGCGGACGGAGCGTGGATGACGGATGTCGAGGGGCGCCGCTTCCTCGATCTGCTGGCCGGCTACTCGGCGCTCAACTTCGGCCATGGCAACCGGCGGCTGATCGAGGCGGCGAAGGCGCAGCTCGACCGGGTGACGCTGACGTCCCGGGCGTTCCATCACGACCGGTTCGCCGATTTCTGCCGGGAGTTGGCGTCGTTGTGCGGCATGGAGATGGTGCTGCCGATGAACACGGGCGCGGAGGCGGTCGAGACCGCGGTGAAGACGGCCCGGAAGTGGGGCTACCGGGTCAAAGGCGTGCCCGAGGGGCGGGCGAAGATTGTCGTGGCGGGCAACAACTTCCACGGGCGGACGACGACGGTCATCAGTTTCTCGACGGACCTGGAGGCGCGGGCGGACTTCGGCCCGTACACGCCCGGGTTCGAGATCGTGCCGTACGGGGATCTGACGGCGATGCGGGCGGCGGTGTCGGAGAACACGGTGGCGGTGCTGCTGGAACCGATCCAGGGGGAGGCAGGGGTGCTGGTTCCGCCGGCGGGCTATCTGCCGGCGGTGCGGGAGCTGACGCGGGAGCGGGGGGTGCTGTTCGTCGCGGACGAGATCCAGTCGGGTCTGGGGCGTACGGGGCGGACGTTCGCGTGCGAGCACGAGGGGGTGGTGCCGGACATGTACGTCCTCGGGAAGGCGCTCGGCGGCGGGGTGGTGCCGGTGTCTGCGGTGGTGTCGAGTGCGGAGGTGCTGGGGGTGTTCCGGCCCGGGGAGCACGGGTCGACGTTCGGGGGGAATCCGCTGGCGTGCGCGGTGGCGCTGGAGGTGATCGCGATGCTGCGGACGGGCGAGTACCAGCGGCGGGCGGCCGAACTCGGCGGGCATCTGCACCGCGAGCTGGCCCGGCTCGTCGACTCCGGGCATGTCACGGCGGTGCGCGGGCGGGGGCTGTGGGCGGGCGTCGACATCACCCCGGAGTTCGGTTCGGGCCGGGAGATCTCGGAGAAGCTGATGGACCGGGGCGTCCTGGTCAAGGACACCCACGGCGTGACGATCCGGGTGGCGCCGCCGCTGGTCATCAGCGAGGAGGACCTGGACTGGGGTCTGGGCCAACTGCGGGACGTGCTGGGGGCGTAGCGGGGGGGAGGCGACAGGGAGACGGAGGGGGCTGTCGGCCGACTCGGGGACTGCCGGCTGACTCGGGGACTGTTGGCCAACTCGGGGACTGTCGGCGCGGCCGGAATCGAGCCCCGGACGAAGCAGCCCCCCCCCCAGAGCCGCGCACCGGCCCCCGTTATCTTCTTCGCGGTCCTGCAAGAGGGCCGCTGGCCTCCGGGCCCGGTATGACTGTTGCCCCCTGTCGAACAGATGACCTGGGGGGTGGTGTCACCGGGCCCGAGGG
>NZ_JBEYFY010000023.1:0-117036 GCF_040703595.1 Streptomyces sp. NPDC007084 | reverse complement strand
CGGCTTCGACTTCGGCGGAATGCCCGAATCCAAGATCCACAACGTGATCGACCTCGTCGGCAGCGAGGTACTGCCGGTACTGCGCAAGGAACTCGCTCCCGGTTCGGCCTCCAGCACCTCCCCGGCCACACCGGCGACGTCACCGGGTTAGCCCTCGCCGTCCTCTGTCCTTGCCACGCCCCGGATGCGCCGTCCTCCGACACGGACGAAGGAGTCCGGGGGTGGGTCGTGAACGATCAGGCTTTTCGCCGGCTCTGACCCGTCAGCGATATGACGACGGGTCGGATCCCGCGAGGACTCTCAGTCCATCCAGGAAAATCTGCAGATGGTCGTGGATGAAGCGGTCGGCGACGCCGCATTCGATTCCCACCGGGGGCCGGCTGAGCTTGGCCGTGGCGATCATGACGGTGTCGGCGTCGACATCGGGGCGCAGGACGCCGACCGCCTTCGCGCGGTCCATGACCGTTCCGATCAGTCGCTCACACCACGCACGCGAGGCCGCCGTCTCGGGGCCGTGGGTTTCGTACGTGCTCTGAACCACCGGGCAGAGAACACCGACCCGTTCGTCGGCTGCCGTGTGCACAAAACGCTGGAGGGCCTCGAAGGCGTCCCCGCGCTCAGCGAACGCAAGCTCGGCAGCCGCCGCTCAGCCAAACGACCCGACATCACCCAATCAACACCGAGCCGGCGGAAAAGCGTCCCTTTCTCTACGCCGGCCTCCTGCGCGATCGCTTGTGTTGTCACCTGCTCCGGGCCTTTCTCGACCATCACCCGAATGATCACGTCTGGGCGCGGCTCAGCCGGCGGCCTCAGCGGCCGCTCGCGAGTCGTAGTCGGCGCGCGCCGCGATGATGCGAGGGGCGTTCTCGCCCGTCCACTTCGCCAACGCGCTCGCCGGTCCCAGGAATTCGTGGCCCAGTTCGGTGAGCGCGTACTCGACCTGGAGCGGGATGCCCGGGACTCTGCTGACGAGCCCGTCGCGCTCGAGTGCTTTCAGCGTGGAGGAGAGCATCTTCTGGCTGATACCCGCGACGCGGCGTCGCAGCGCGTTGAAACGCAGGGGGCCCTCCCCCAGGGTCCACACGATGAGCAGCGACCACTTGTCGCCCAAGCGAGCGAGCATGTCGGCGATTGTTCCCCGGAACTCGGAGTCCGCATCATCCCCTGCAGTCGTACGTTTGTCGACCATCGCGTCCCCTCTGCGAGCGTGGTCACCTGGAGGTGACTTAGTGCTCTGAAAGTGCCTTCTTGTGCGAGGAGAATCCCTCCCGGCATCTTGGTCACTACAAGAAACCTACTCCCCATCACATACTCGGGTGAGGATTTTCTGCGAGTTCGTAGAAATATTACAGAATTGCGCGCCGCTATGAGGGTGGGCGCAGATAGAGAGGGAACATAGTGAATATTGCTGCTTGGATTGTCTCGGTCCTTGTTGCTGTCATGTTTCTCGGAGCGGGCGCGATGAAGCTCCGCAAATCGAAGAAGCAAATCCTGGAGGATCCAAAGATGGGATGGGCCCAGGATTTCAGTGAGCCCATGATCAAGTTCATCGGTTTCGCCGAGGTCGCCGGAGCCATCGGAATCGTGCTTCCCTGGGCAGTCGATGTACTGCCGGCCCTGAGTCCCATCGCCGGCTACGGTCTCGCTGTTCTGATGGTCGGCGCTGTGATCGTCCACGCCAGGCGCAGAGAATTCGCGGCGATCCCTGTCGGGTTCCTGTTCACCGCCGCTCCGCTGTTCGTCGCCATCGCCCGCACAGGCGCGTTCTGAGGTCTGCGCCATGGCCACTGCGGGCATTCCAGGCGGCCCCGCGCTGGACGCAGGCACGATGCCCAGCACGCCGGGCTTCGCCGGCACAGCCGAGACGACCCTGCTTCGCAATCTCGTGGCGATGTGCAGTCATCTGTCCACGCTCGCGTCGCAGACGGCCGAACTCGCCCCGATCGTGGAGATCCTCGCGGACGGCATCGAATGCACTGTCGCGGTCGTCGATCCCGCGCTCGAGGTGCTTGCCTGGGCGCGGGTGGCCGAGCCGGGCGAGATCATCGCCCAGCTCCGCGGCGGCGGGAGGCAGGCCACGCTGCGGACGGTGCTGGCCGCCGCCGCCCGCAATCGGCGGCCACTGGCCGTGCCGGGCTCCACCTCCGGCCAGATGACCGTCATCGCGCCTGTCTTCGTGGGTGAGGACGTGGCCGGCTACGTCCTCACCCTGAGCCCGCGCCACCCTCCCCCCGCCGCTCCGGGCGCGCCGGACTTCACCGAGGACATGCGGCTGCTCGCCATCCAGCATGCGGCGATGGTGTGCGGCGTGGTCCTCGGCCGGGACCTGGTGGTGACCGCGGCAGCCGGCCGGGCACGACAGGAACTCCTCGAAGGCCTCCTGATCCGCCGCGACCGCAGTGACCCCGAGCTGGAGCGCTGGTCGCGGCATCTCGGCCTGGATCCGAGCTGTGAGCACTGCGTCATGACGTTCGAGATCGCGCAGGACCGGCCCGGTCCCGCATCCTCTCCGATCGAGCGAGTTCTCACCAGGAACGCCCCCGGTGCCGTCGTGGCCAACCGCACCGACGAGGTGGTGGCCATCGTCCCGCTCGCCGACAACGGTGCACCGCCCGCCGAACAGGCCCGGAAACTGGCCCGGGTCTGCCTGGCCAGTGAGGGACAGCACCCGTCGGTCACCGGCGTCGGCATCGGGGGGCCCTGCTCGTCCGCGGCGGAGATCGCCCGCTCCTACGCCGAGGCCCGGCGAGCCCTCACGGCAGGCCGACGGATGGGCCAGGCCCAGACGGTCTCCGTCTTCGCCGAACTCGGCATCCACCGGCTCCTGCTGCGGGTGCCCGACGTTGGGGATCTCAGGTCGTTCGCCGACGAAGTGCTCGGCGTCCTGGCCGAGGAGGAGCGGTCCACCAACATCGCCTACGTGGCCACGCTGTCGGCCTACTTCCGGGAGAACCGCAGCCCGGCTCGGGCCTCACAGCGCCTGCATGTCCACCCCAACACGGTGAGCTACCGGATCCGGCGGATCGAGGAGCTCACCGGTTTGTCGTTCAACGTGTACCGCGACCGGCTGATGGCCGAGGTCGCGATGGAGATCCTCGAAGGACTGGAAGGCGCCTCATGAATCTGAGCGCGGCGATCGAGCGCGACATGGTCCTGGTCTGCGATGGGGCGATGGGAACCATGCTGCACGCGGCCGGCAACTCGCTCGACCAGGCGCTGCCCGCGCTCAACCTCTCCGATCCCGGTCTGGTCGGAACCATTCACGAGAGTTACATCAGCGCCGGGGTCGACATCATCCAGACCAACACCTTCGGGGCCAGTCGCCTCAGGCTCTCCGAGCACGGGTACGGCGATCAGGTGGCCGAGATCAACCAGGCCGGTGTCCGCATCGCCCGGCAGGCAGCCGCGCAGATGAAGGTGGCGGGGGAAGCGAAGGCGGTACTGGTCGCCGGGTCGGTGTCGCCGACGGTCACGATCCAGCAGCGTCCCCAGACCAGTCGTCAGGCACGAACCGCCGCGCTCCGCGAGCAGATCGAAGCCCTGGCCGAGGCCGACATCATTCTGCTGGAGACTTTCGGCTACCTCGAAGAGTTCATCGAAGCGATCGAAATCGCCACCCAGGTGACCGAGTTGCCCGTGATGGCGCAGGCGACCTTCGGTGCGGATGGCCGCACGCTCAGCGGGCACACTCCGCGGGAGGTCGCCGCCGCGGCAGCGAGCGCGCGGATCGCCACCCTCGGCATCAACTGCACACTGGGGCCGCAGCGTTCCCTCGGCGTGCTGCGGGAGCTGCGGGCCATCAGTGACCTGCCGCTGAGTGTCCAGCCCAACGCGGGCGTCCCCCGGCGGGTGGCCCCGGCCAGGTTCGAGTACGACGTCAACTCCGAGTACTTCGCGCGGTACGTCCGACAACTTCTCGAGGCCGGCGCGACCATCGTCGGCGGCTGCTGCGGAACCACGCCCACGCAACTGGCCGCCGCCGTCGCGACAGTCGGCGGCCACCGCCGGCGGCTCGCGTCCCGCCGGGTCCCCAGCGCCCGCGCCGAAACAGCGCCGGCCCGTACGACGACCCGGCAGGGCGCCGAAGCAGCTCCGGCCGCGACGGGGACGGGGCTGCCCTCGCTGGCCGAGCTTTCCCAGGCCGGTCCGGGCATCGTCGTCACCGAGCTGACCACTCCGGTCTACGGGAGTGCCGGCGAAACCCTGGACCTGGCACGGGAGTTGACCGAGGCGGGCGTCCAGCTGGTTTCGATAGCGCCTGCCCGGACCAGCCGCGCCCAGCTCAGCGCGATGGACGTCGCCGCGCAGCTTCGCCACAGTGCCGGCATAGAGACGATCGCCGGTGTCACCACCTGGGATCGCACCATCATGGCGCTACAGGCCGACCTCCTGGGACAGCACGCTCTCGGTCTGCGGCGCATCATCTGTGAGGCCGGAAACCCGCCGCTGCTCGGCGACTACCCGCATGTGGACGGAGTCTGGGATGTCGATTCCATCGGCTTGATCAGGCTCCTCGCCAGCCTTAACCGCGGCGCCGACTACTACAGTCTTCCGCTCGGAGCCAAGACCGACTTCGAGATAGGAGCCCGGATCAACCCCGGCAGCCGGGCCCTCGACCGGGAGGTCAGTCACGCTCTCAACAAGATCGCCGCCGGAGCTACTTTCCTCGTCACCCGACCGGTATACGAACTGACCGCTCTGGAACGGCTGCTGGAGGCGATCGACGGACAGGTCCCGGTGCTGGCCTCACTGCGCCCGCTCACCAGTTTCGAGGAAGCCGAGTACCTGGCCCATGAAGTTCCCGACGTGATCATCCCGCGCGACGTCCTCGACGCTCTGGAGCGAGCCGGGGACAGCGCGCCGCGGGTGGGCGTCGATCTGGCCGTGCGGATGGCGGCCAGGCTCCGGGAGATGGCCAGTGGCATCGTCATCACTCCGACCACCGACATCCTGGCAACCACCCGAGAGATCATGGCCGGCTGATACGCGGGGCCGGGCCGGGAAAAAACACCGCCTCTCGTGGTGCGGAGAAATACGTGTGGGAATTTTCGTACCCTGTCCCGGGCGAAACGTGTCCCGCCTGACCGGCCGGCGATCATTGCGCCACGAGTGCTGTGTCAGAGCACAGCGAAATGCGACCACTGTTGGTTTTCCGACCCATGACACATCTCTGCGGCGCTGTCAGAGTGGCATGTCAGAAACCTGATCGCCATCTCCGGCAAACACAAACCGTGCCCCTCGTAACGCACGGGAAACGGAGGTCGGCCACCGCCTGACAAAGCAGCAAGATCCACGACGAGACGGGTCTTCGGCAGGCGACCCAGAGCTTCTCGATCGAGTGAATCCCATTTTCTCAACGAAGAGGTTAAATGGATGTACACCACTACTCGTGACGCTATTCTTCCCACCACGGTGACCGGCTCCTGGCCGCGCCCTCGGTGGATGAGCGAAAACCTATCGGGGGAGCTGTTCTCCGGCAAGCTGAGCGACGTTCGATTCCGCGAGCAGTTCGTCGACGGTGTCACCACCATAATCAGCGACCAGGAAATGGCCGGCCTGGACATTCTCACGAACGGCGACTACCACCAGGATGACACCCTCGGTGGCGGCTCCTGGACGATCTACCCGCTGGAGCGCCTCGGCGGGGTGTCCAGTGAGCACCCGCAGAGGTCCTGGATGACCTCCCCCGCCCACCCGCCGGGCACGATCTTGCACGAGGTCATGAGCGGCGTGGTCTATCCGACCGTGGTGGACGCCATCACGGACGGCGTCCCCCTGGAGTACGACAAGATCTGGCGCATCGCGCAGGCGCGCAGCGTACGCCCCGTCAAGTTCGGTACGGCCTCCGCGCAGAGCATCGCCATGGCGGCGCCGCTGCGCACGGAGCGCTACGCCAAGGACAAGCGCCAACTCATCTGGGACATCGCCACGGTGCAGAACGCCGAGCTGCGCAAGCTCGCCGAGGCCGGCTGCAAGGCGATCCAGATCGAGGAGCCCCTGATCCACATGGTCGCGGCAACCGCCAACGACAAGGATTTCCTGGACTTCCTGGTCGAGGCGTTCAACCACGAGGTCGCCGGTCTCGATGACGTGGAGATCTGGATCCACACCTGTTGGGGCAACCCGGCGATGCAGCGGATCCAGGACGCGGTCTCGTACGAGAACTCGCTGGAGCTCTACCTGGACCGTCTGCACGGCGATGTCTGGACGGTCGAGTGGAAGAACAACGGCCAGCAGACGCTGAAGCTGCTGGAGAAGTACCGGGACAACCTGCCGAAGAAGGTCGCTCTCGGCCTCATCGACCACCGCACGCTGCAGGTCGAATCCGCTCAGGAGGTCGCGGCGGACATCCGTACCATTCTGGAGTCGGTCGACCCCCGGAATGTGGTGCTCTCCTCGAACTGCGGCTTCGGCCACCAGGGCGCAAACAGGCTGATCACCAATTACAAGGCCGCCAGTCTGGCCCAGGGAGCGAACATCGTCCGGGAGGAACTCGGCTACCCGACAACACCGGTACGGTCCGCGTCACCCCAGCTTCAGATCGACGTCTGACGGCCGGTCGTGTTCCGCCGAAGAGCCGAATGCGCGTGATTCGCAAAAGGCAGTCCCCCGAGGCCGACCGGGCGGCCGGCGCGTAGGGGAATCGCGAACCGTGCCGGGTTCATGAGACACCCCCTGCCCTCCCCGGCCGAGCCGTGAGGCCGGCCGGGGAGGGCGCGCGGAGAAGACTCGGAGACAGAACAGGAGAGAGCCGCATGACCCTTGATGAAAAGATCAACGCGCTGTGGGATGAGAAGCAGGTCGAGAAGTCCATCCTGCGCGCCGGCCACGCGCTGGACACCGACGACTGGGCGACCTTCCGTTCCTGCTTCACCGAAACCGTCCTCGCCGACTTCAGGCGGGCGACCGGGCTGGACGAGGTAGTCGTCGATGTCGACCTCTGGGTGAAATGGGCCAAGGACATTCTGGGCCAGGTGCAGCGTCGTCATGTCTACACCAATTGGCACATCACGGTGGACGGGGACCGCGCGCATGCCCGGGTCTACCTGACCGCGGAACACTTCAAGTCGACCGACCGGGGCGCGCCCTACAACACACAGCACGGCTGGGAAGACTTCTGGCTCGAACGCCAGGAGGACGACACCTGGCTGACGGCGCGGGTGAAGCACGATTTCATGTGGATCGACGGGAACTTCGGGCTGATGGACCTGAGCAGTCCGGCGGTTCTGGAGATGATGGGCCAGGTTTTCCGCGAGGAGAACTTCGAGGCAGCGCGACTGGCTCTCGCCGCGTACTGAACTCCCTTGCGTCGAGGGCGCCCTCGACGCATTCAGCCGGCGGTTTCGGTCGCCCAGGGCCTCTTCGGCTGCCGGTCTACGGTTGTATCGCTCCGCTGCTCGCCGTTGTCTGGCGGACAGTGAACTCGTGGATCCACTGGGCGGTCGTCCGCAGGCCGCCGAAGGTGTAGAAGTGCAGTCGGATCGTTCCGTGGGCGGCCGGGTCCAGCCGGGCGGCCAGGTCGGTGATGAATCTGTCAGGGCCGGCGGTCGACATCATGTTGGTCAGTGAGAGCCCGTATTTCTTGGCGATGCCGGCGCTGGTGCCGACTCCGAGGCGGCGGGCGTAGCCGAGCAACCGCTTGACGCCCGCCGGGCCGGGAACTCCGACGCGGATCGGCAGGTCGACACCCCGTTCGCGGACCTTCTCGATCCACCTGACGACCGGATCCACGTCGAAGGCGAGCTGGGTGATGATGTCCCCTTCCTTTCCTTGCGCCGCGAGCGTCTGTGCCTTGTCGACCAGGGCCGTCCACAGGGCGCCCGTGCCGATCTCGGGGTGTCCTTCGGGGTATCCGCTGATGCTGACCGCCCGTACACCGTGCGCGGACAGCGGCGCGGCGGTGATGAGGGCGAGCGCGTCCTCGTAAGGGCCTTCCGGCTGGACGGGGTCACCGGCGACAACGAAGACCTGGTCGCCGACGCCGTCGCGTCGCAGTGCCTGGAGGAACTCGGTCAGCGCGCTTTCGGAGGCCAGGCGGCGGGCGGACAGATGCGGGACCGGTACCAGGCCGGCCCGCCTTACCGCCGCGGCGGCCGCGGTGCGCATCCGGAGGTCCTCGTTGCCGAGGAACGTGATGTTCACCCGGGTTCCCGCCGGGAGGAACGGCTGCGCCTCTTGCAGAGCGGGGATGTCCTTGCCGGTGATCTCCAGGGAGAAGTCCCCGAGCAGTTCGGCGATGGGTAGGGGCATGATCAGTACCTCAGTTCGTGGTGGAGGCGACGGTGTCCTCCGCGGCGGCGATGGTGTTGGCCAGCAGAGTCGCGATGGTCATGGGGCCCACTCCGCCGGGGACGGGGGTGATCCATCCGGCGACCTGGGACACTTCCGCGAAGGCGACGTCACCGGTAAGCCCTTGTTCGGTGCGGTGGATACCGACGTCGATCACGGCGGCGCCGGGCTTGACGTGGCCTGGCCCGATCAGGCCGGGGACGCCGGCGGCAGCGATGAGGACGTCGGCCCGTCGTGTCACCCCCGCCAAGTCGCGGGTGCGGGAGTGGGCGATGGTCACCGTGGCGCCCCGCCGCAGCAGGAGTTCCGCTGCGGGGTGGCCGACAAGCTCCGAGCGCCCGACGACCACCGCTTCGGCACCGTCGAGCGAGACGCCGGCCGAGTCGAGCATGGTGATCACACCGGCGGGAGTGCATGGTCGCAGCCCGGGCAGGCCGCGGGCCAGCAGGCCCTGGTTCGCGGTGGTGAGACCGTCGACATCCTTCCCGACCGGAATGCGGTCCACCAGCGCGTGCCGGTCCAGTCCGGCGGGCAGGGGCAACTGCAGCAGGATTCCCGACACCCGGCTGTCGTCGGCGAGTTCGTCCAGCAGACCGGCGACGTGGGCCTCGGTGACATCGCCGGGCAGGTGGTGATGGAAGTCGGCCAACCCCGCCTCGGCGGCGGCCTTGCGCTTGCGGCGCACGTACACCCCGCCGGCCGGGTCATCGCCGACCAGGACCGTGGCCAGGCCCGGTGTCCGCCCGTGGGCGGACCGAAACGCCGTCACCCGCTCCGTGGTGCGATCCCGGCTCTCCTTCGCCAGCTGAGTGCCGTCGATGACGCGGGCCGTCATCACGTGAAAACGATCGTCGAGTTGCCGCTGCGGATGACCCGGTCCTCGGCGTGCCACGTGACCGCCCGGGCGAGCACCTGTCGCTCCACGTCGGCCCCGCGGCGCATCAGGTCCCGGGTGCTGTCCGCGTGGCTGACGCGTACGACGTCCTGCTCGATGATCGGCCCCTCGTCCAAGTCCTCGGTGACGTAGTGCGCGGTGGCACCGATCAGTTTGACGCCCCGGTCCTTGGCCTTCTGGTAGGGGCCGGCACCGATGAAGGCCGGCAGGAAGGAGTGGTGGATGTTGATGACCGGCACGCCGACATCGTGAAGGAATTCCCCCGAGATGATCTGCATGTACCGGGCGAGGACGACGAAGTCGACGTTCCCTGTCAGCAGCCGCAGGTGCTCGCGTTCGGTCGACTGCTTGTCGCCGTTCCTCACCGGCACGTGGAAGTAGGGGACGCCGAACTGGCGGACCTCCTCGGCGAGGTCGGGGTGGTTCGAGATCACCATGGCCACGTCGGCCGGCAGCTCGCCGCGCCGGTGCCGCCACAGCAGGTCCAGCAGACAGTGATCCGTCTTGGACACCATGATGGCCACGCGCTTGCGCTGCGCCTCGCCCGACAGCGACCACTCGGCGCCGTAGACCCGGCCGATGCGGGACTGGATCTCGGCTTCGAGGCGTTCACGGACCGCGGGGAGGTCCGCGAGCTGGAACTCCGTCCGTTGGTAGAGCTCCCCGCCCTGCGGGCCGGAGGAGTACTGGTCCAGCGAGATGATGTTGGCGCCGAACTCCGCCAGCAACCCGCTGACGGCGCTGACGATGCCGGGGCCGTCCGGGCAGCGGACCAGCAGCCTGCCGACCACGTCGGGGACCGGGGACGCGCTGGTGTGCTGCGATCGCGAGGGTGACGGCGGACGCGAAGCCGTGGCCGTGGATGCGGTCATGATTGTGCTCCTGATTGCCGTGTTGCGGGGTCTGCGAGAAAGCGGCCTGCAACGGTGCCGCAGAGGGCCACCCGGCGACGCCCTGCCGCCCGGTACCCGCGGAGTCCGCCGGACCGGGCCGGCAGGTGCCGTCGTGGTCAGCGGCCGAGCAGTGGCCGGATCTCGGTGGCCGCGGCTTCGCCGTAGGCTTCCGTCAGACGGGCCAGCGCCGTCTGCGGGACGAGTGACCACTCCTGCGGGCCGGAGGTTTCCAGTACCAGCGTGGCTATCAGTGCCCCCAGTTGCGCGGCGCGCCGCGCGGCCAGCCCGTGGCTGATCCCGGCGAGGAACCCGGCCCGGAATCCGTCGCCCACGCCGGTGGGGTCGACGATCTCCGCCGAAGGCACGGCGGCGACTTTGGTCTCCGTGCCGTCGCTGGAGGCGATCAAGCAGCCGTCACCGCCCAGCGTGGTGACGCGAAGCCCGACCCGCCGGGTGATCTCCTGATCGCTCCAGCCGGTGGCCTTGGCCAGCAGCTCCCACTCGTACTCGTTGGTGAACAGGTAGGCAGCGCCGTCGACCAGGGCGCGGCAGTCGTCGCGACCGAGGCGAGGCAGTTGCTGAGAGGGGTCCGCGGCGAAGGGGATACCGAGTTCTCTCGCCTCGGTGGTGTGGGCGAGCATGGCTGCCGGGTCGTTGGCCCCGATCAGTACCAGCTCGACGTCGCCCGAGGCCGCGACCGGCGCCAGCTTGATCGTGCTCGCCTCGCTCATGGCTCCGGGGTAGAACGAGGCGATCTGGCACTGATCGCTGTCGGTTGTGCACGTGAACCGGGCTGTGGCCGCCGTCGCGGATTCGTACAGCGCCGTGCAGTCGACGCCATGCTCCTCCAGCCAGACGCGATAGTCGGCGAAGTCGGTACCGACCGCGCCGACGATCACGGGCCTGAGTCCGAGCACGCCCATACCGAAGGCGATGTTGGCAGCCACACCGCCGCGGCGGGTGACGAGGTCGTCGACGAGGAAGCTCAGCGACACCCGGTCCAGGTGGGTACCGATCAGGCTGTCGGCGAACTTCCCGGGGAATCGCATCAGATGGTCTGTGGCGATGGACCCGGTGACTAGCGTGGTTCCGGCAGACATGCGGCCTCTCTCAAAGTTGATGGTCTTACGGATGGCGCCCAACCACCGTCCGCGCGGATTCGGCTGCTCCTCGCAGATCACGGGAGCGGTCCTGACCCGCCGTGACCGGGGCGGTGCAGGCCGAACACTGCTGTCCCGCAAGGGGTTTCGTCCGGTTCCCCCACGGTGGCCGCCCTGTCGGCCACCGCCTTTGTCTTCCTGGTCAGGCTCCGACCGGGCTGGTCAGGCTCCGACCGGGGCGGCTACCGTCTCCGCCCCGGTCAGGCCGGCGGCGGTGCGCAGCGCGTCCGCCCTGTCGGTCCGTTCCCACGGCAGGTCGACGTCGGTGCGGCCGAAGTGCCCGTAGGCCGAGGTCGGCGAGTAGATCGGCCGGTGCAGGCCGAGGTAGTCGCGGAAGGCGGCGGGGCGCAGGTCGAAGTGCTCGGTCACCAGGGCCTCGATGAGCTTGGGGTCCACCCGCTCGGTGCCGAACGTCTCGATCAGCACCGATACCGGACGGGCCACGCCGATCGCGTAGGCCACCTGGATCTCCGCCCGGGTCGCCAGCCCCGCGGCCACCACGTTCTTGGCGACATAGCGGGCCGCGTAGGCGGCCGACCGGTCGACCTTGGAGGGGTCCTTGCCGGAGAAGGCCCCGCCGCCGTGCCGGGCGAAGCCGCCGTAGGTGTCGACGATGATCTTGCGGCCGGTCAGTCCAGCGTCTCCGACGGGTCCGCCGATCACGAACCGTCCCGTCGGGTTGACCAGCAGGTCCTTTCGCAGCCGCTCCTCGTCGTAGAAGCCGACGGGCAGTTCCGCGGTCACGACGTGCTGCCACAGGTCCGCTCGGATTTGCTCGGCCGTGGCGTCTTCGGCGTGCTGGGTGGAGATCAGTACGTTCTCCACCGCGGTCGGTATCCCGTCCACGTAGCGGACGGTCACCTGGGTCTTGCCGTCGGGCCTCAGGTAGGGCAGCGTCCCGTCCTTGCGGACGGTGGCCAGCCGGCGCGACAGCCGGTGCGCCAGCGCGATGGGCGCCGGCATCAGCTCGGGCGTCTCGTCGGTGGCGTAGCCGAACATCATTCCCTGGTCGCCGGCTCCCGCCGCGTCGTACGCGTCGCCCGAGCCGCCTCCTGCTCGCTGTTCGTAGGCCTCGTCGACACCCTGGGCGATATCGGGTGACTGCTTGTCGAGTGCCACCAGGACCGCGCAGTTGTGCCCGTCGAACCCGTACTGGCCGTCGTCGTAGCCGATCTTGTTGACGGTGTCCCGGACGATCTGGGTGTAGTCCAGGTTCCGCGGGGTGGTGATCTCCCCCGCGATCACCACCATGCCGGTGGTGATCAGCGTTTCGCAGGCCACCCGGGAGTGCGGGTCGTTGGTGAGTGCGGCGTCGAGTACGGCGTCCGAGATCGCGTCGGCGATCTTGTCCGGGTGCCCTTCGGTCACGGACTCGGATGTGAACAGGAAATCACCGGTGGACGGCATGGCTGTTCTCCTTGGCATCTGATTCGGCGTCAGCGGAAAGGTCTGTCTCGGTGGGGAGGCTGAGTTCGCCGCGGACGAGCGCCGCGCCCTCGCTCATGGCGGAGAGCTTTGCTCGGGCCACGGACCCGGGCAGGTTGCGCAGACCGCAGTCGGGGTTGATGATCAGCCGGCTCGCGGGGACCAGGTCGAGGGCCCGGCGGATGCGGTCCGCGACCAGGTCCGGTGTCTCGATCTCGCCGCTCTTGACGTCGATGACACCGAGGCCGATGTCCCGGTCCCAGCCGGACTTCCGCAGCACCGGGAGGTCCTGGTAGCCCTTGCGGGCGAATTCGAGCACCAGTTGGTCCACCCTGGCCTCCAGGACCGCGGGGAACAGGAAGTCGTAGTGCCCCTGCCACAGGGGGCGCGCGTAACGGTTCCCGTAACAGACGTGCAGCGCCCAGGTCACCGGAACCTCGGCGGTGACGATGTTGATGGCCTCGACGGCGAGGTCCACGGCTTCGGGGTAGCCGGCCAGGAACGGCTCGTCGATCTGGAGGAGTTCCGCGCCCCGCGCGGCCAGCGCTCGGGCCTCCCTGTTGAGTACCCGCGCGATGGCCAGGACCAGGTCGCCGCGGCTGCGGTAGACGTCCTCGGTCACCCGGTGGGCCAGCGAGAACGGTCCCGTAAAGGAGAACTTGACCGGAGCCGCGGTGTGGGCGGCGGTGAACGCGTAGTCGTCCGCCAGTTGCAGCGGCGTCCCCTCCGCTTCCGGCAGGGGTTCGCTCAGGCTCGCCTCGTAGTAGTCGAAGTAGAAGTCCTTGGCCGTGTCCTTGATTTCGACACCGGGGATCCGGGCGAGAAAGTAGTCGATGTCGTTGTCCCGGCGCAGTTCGCCGTCCGAGACGATGTCGATGCCGGCCTGCCGCTGGTCGTGCAGGGCGGCCTTGATGGCCATCTCGTGCACGTCGAGCAGTTGCGCGCGGCTCATCCGGCCGCGGAAGTAGTCGGTCTTCAGCCGTTCCATCCACTCCGGGACCGGATAGGAACCGACCACGGTCGTGGGCAGCACGGGCACTCGCGTCATCAGGGATCCGTGGGCCACGTCAGTCACCCGGCTGAGTGGTCATCGTCATGATGTTTCCGCCGCTCCGGTGCCTGAATGGCTCGAACCGCACGTCGAATCCCCTGCGGCGGCCCGCGTGCGCGAGCAGCGGCCCGTTCACCCAGTTCACGACCGAGCCGTCGTACTTGCCCGGCCCGCGGAATCCGACCCGGTAGTCCTGCACCTTGGTCACGAACAGGTCGTGGCAGACCAGCCGGCCGAACGGGTGCAGCAACGGCAGGCTGTCGACGAAGCTTGCCACGGCGCCGCTGCTGACATGCATCCGGACGTCGGCACCGGATTCGAGGAGTGGCCGCAGCTCCTCCCCGCTGACGCCGGGGGCGAGGGAGTACAGGTCGAGGCCGGCCAGCGGCACGTAGCGTTCCTCCAGTCGCAGCGCCGACCAGGCTTCCTGCCAGAACCGCACGGCGGTGTCGGTGTCGCCGATGTGCTCGGGCGCCGAATCGGCCAGCAGGGCCGGCCCGAGCCGGAGCAACCGGCGGACCAGGCCCGGCAGCTCCTCCGGCTCGGCAGACACCGACGCGGCCAGCTCGGTCGCGGCACCGGGCGGGAAATAGGCCCTCGTCTGCACGGAGTAGGGGCGGCCGCCGAGCTGGGCCACCTCGTCGGTGGGCAGGTTGTCGTACACGTTGGAGATGTAGAGCAGGAACGTCTTACCGCGCAGGAACCCGAGCGAGTGTGACGGCCGAGTCGCGTCGAGCGCGACCGAGCTGACATGGCCGGCGTGGGCGACCACCGTCTCCCTCGCCAGGTCGAGGACATACTGCGAGTAGTCGCACATCAGGTAGTGCAGCCGCCGGTAGTAGCCTCGTTCGCCGGTCTGATCCAGGTCGCGGAACTCGTCGAGGAATATCTTGGCCTGGCTGCCGTTGCCGACGCCGAGTTCGGCCACGTACAGCTCCTCGGGCAGTGCCCCTGCCGCGGCCAGACGGTCCCAGACGGTGAACAGCCCACTGATCAGCTCACGGGCCGCTCCGCGGTTGCGCGCGTCGCTCTCGCCCCCCGGCAGCGCCTGCTCGTAGCCGCGGCCGGATGCCTTCTCCCACAGTTCGAGCGCGGACCAGTAGAGGGCGTTGAAGTCCCAGATGCAGCTCTGACCGGCGAGCCCCCAGTCCTCCAGGTACACCCGCCCGTCGAGGTCATCCCCCGCGAGCCGGGCGGCCGTGAGGTCACCGAGGGCGACCGTGCCGCTGCGCCGCACATCCACCGCGAGTTCCACGTCATAGCCGGGGGCGCCGGCGGCCTGCCCCGCCTGGCTCTCGGCGGAGTCGGGACGTGGCAGCACAGGTCGTACGTCGACTATGTCCCGGAAGTTCTCCCGGTACTGCACCCAGTCGCAGGCGACCCGCATCCTGCTGACGTCCCGCCGGCCGGCGGCCAGCGCGTTCAGCACCGGGCCGACCGCCGAGTCGAAGTCGACGGGGTTCTTGCCTCGCAGCCGCCCCGACGGGCGAAAGTCGATCAGCATGACTACCCTCCTCGATGTCCGCCGGCGCGGGGGTGAGCGGCTCTCGCACCTTCTCCGCGTCCACGGTCGGCTTCCAAAGCCACAGCGCGGTACTTCGGATCAGGCCCACCGCACCGGTTCGATAGCCAATTGGAAAAACGCAGCGTTCAATTCTCTGCGAGGCCGAGGAACCCATTGCCCTGGCCGAGGATCCGGTTTTCGGTATCTCTTAAGATTCCAGTCGGCGGGTGGGGCGTCATCGTGCGGAAGGTGAAGGATCGGACGCCGTGGTTAGACTGCGACACAACCGCGAACTCCGGTCGGACACACCCCTATTGAACAGGTGGACCGCAGCCCGCTGGGCTATGGCACATACGGCCGGACCTTTCCCTTGTGTCGCGGCACAGCGGCGATTTTCCGTTTCCGCGCATTGTGTTCAAGGTATTTCGCCGGAGCGCGCAAAGGCGCGGCTACGCCGTGTCCGGACCTTTTCCGGGCCACCCGTCCAGGTGGGGACGTCGGCCCCGGACCACAGCCACCCGCGCCACCCGCATCCCGGCCGGCGTCTGGGCGCCTCAGGCAGCCGCGGACGTGACAGCCCGGCCGTCGAGCCGGGCTCGCGCGCGGGTGTGGCCGAGCCGGATCAGCTCGGGAGCGGCGGACAGCCACTCGCAACCGACAAGCGGAGCATGCTCTCCACTCTCCCGTCGCGCAATCCTGGCCGATCACCTGGAGCGGAACCGATGTCGACGTCGAGCACGTTCCGGTACGCGCTCACCCGAAGCAGCGCGAGGACGACCAGGGAGAACTCGGCCCGGACCTCGGCTGGCCGCCCACCCGCCACAGGGCTGCTCGCCGGCCGCCTCACGTTAACAGGAGAATTGTCTCCGATTGGTATGGTGGGCGTATGGCAGCAACGGAGAGCACACCAGCGGGCCGGGGCGGTCTCCGCGCCGACGCACTGCGGAACAGGCAGCGGATTCTGGAGGCCGCGCGGCAGATCTTCGAGGAGCGGGGGCTGGACGCGCCCCTGGACGAGATCGCGGAGAGTGCCCGCGTCGGCGCCGGGACGCTGTACCGGCGCTTTCCCACCCGTGAGGCCCTGATCGAAGCAGTCTTCGAGAAGCAGCTCGCGAAGGTCGCGACCATCACCGAAGAGGCGTCACATTGCGAGGACCCGTGGGTCGGGTTCAGCACCTATCTCGAGCAGCTCTGTGCCGCCATGGCGGCCGACCGGGGCCTGAGCGAGCTGCTCCTGCTGAAGCTGCCCGACTCCGCCCCGGCGGCGGGATCGCGTGAACGCCATGCCCGCGCCATGGCCAGGCTGCTCCACCGCGCCCAGGAGGCCGGCGCCGTCCGGGACGACCTCGTCGCGGAGGACGTCTTTCTGTTCCTCGTCGCCAACGACGCCGTGACGCAGATGACTCGCTGCGCCGCCCCGCACGCCTGGCGACGCCTGGTCGCCCTCCTCCTCGACGCCTGCCGCCCGGAACACACGGGCCCTCTGCCCGCCGCGCCGACCCCCTTGCAGGCCGAGCGGGCCAGGCATGAGCGGGCGAAGTCGAAGGGGTTGAAGTCGGCGGGCGGCAAGGACCAGAGCGACCGCTGAGGCATCGGCGCCGACGGAGGGCGGTGGAGCCTGGAGGCCGCGCCGATACCCCGCCGCCCGGCACACCCACCCGCAGATGTGTGACGCGCATCACATAGAGCGCCGAAATAAGTGGAGACCTAGGTCCGTTTGCCTGATCAATGACGCAGGAATAGCCGGCGCATCTCTCCTAGGACGCGCCCCTCATTGATCAGGAGGCCGCCATGGCCTACTCCGTATCCGAGCAGGATGGCGCGTCCTCGTCGGCGAGTCCGGCGAAGCAACGGACCATATTCGTGATGCCGCTCTGGCAAGCGGCCAGGGCGCGGCGCCTGAACCGTCCGGCCTCCCCCGAGGCCGGCGAGTTCCGGTGAGCTCGGCTACCTGCGGCCACCGCATCCGTGGCACGCGGTATGCGGCGGCTCCGGACCGGACCGCGCTACGGGCGCGGACCGCCGGCCGGAGTCGCCGACCCGCGGTGGCAGCGGTGGCGGCGACGACGCTCGGGTACGTCTTCCTCCTCGCTCTGCCATACCGGGCCGATCTCGCGGACCGGGCACCGGCGTTGGGGCGGGATCTGAACGCGATCGGTGCCGTCGCCGCGTTGCCGACGGCGATCGTGAGCCTCTTCTGGCTGGCCAGGCGGGACCAGAGACTCTACACACGGCTCGCCGTCGCGACGCTGTTGTCCTGTGCGACCGATGTCGGCGTCCTTGTCGCGGTGCGCGGCTGGTCGGTACGCGACGAGTCGCTCTTCCTTGGCCATCTGACGCCGGCCGGTGTTCCCGCGGGCTGGTACCTGCTCATGGCGCTGGCGGTGGTCGCCTCCGCCACCCAGGTGTGGCTGAGGACGGCCGTGGTGCTGATCGCCGTGGCCGCGATGGCGGCCGCGATACCGACCGCTGGCGGACCCTGGCCGACGGCACTTCCCGCCACGGTCATACCTCTTCTGGCGTGGTACGCCACAGGGCGCCTCAAGAGTCGGGCAGAGGAACCGCCCGACGCCCGGGCGGCCTCGCGTGACGCGGCGTCGGCGGGCAGCCTGGTGTCGCTCCGACGCCGTAGCCCGGAGAAAACGCCCGAGCACTCCCCCCATTCCGTGCCGCTGCGGCAGGCGGGGTGACGCCATGAACGTCGACGCTCTGATCGAGACGGCGGGGTGGTGGTCGTACCTCCTGCTGTTCCTCATGACGGCCGGCGAAACCAGCGCCTTCGCCGGTCTGCTGCTCCCCGGTGAGACGTTCGTCCTCCTCGCTTCCGCGGTCGCGAGCCAAGGTGATCTCAACGTCCTGATCGTCGCGGTGGCCGTGGTGGCCGGGGGCATCACCGGTGACAACCTCGGCTACGCGCTGGGGCATCGGTGGGGGCGGCACGCGCACGCCCGACCGGCGACCCCGACCCGGTTCCACCGGAGCATCGACCGGGCGCGGACCTTCCTCGCACACCATGGCGGGGCGGCGGTCGTCACGGGCCGGTTCATCGGCTTCGTACGGTCCTTCGTCCCCTTCGCCGCCGGGGCGTTCGGCATGCCGTACCGGCGCTTCTTCCTCTACAGCGCCATCGCGTCACTGTCCTGGGGTGTCGGCAACGTGCTCCTCGGCTACTACGCCGGCGCTGCCGCTGACAGGTTCCTGCACTCGGTCGGCCTGATCGGCGCGGCCGTCCTCGCCGCCGTGGCGGTGGTGATTGTCGCCGCCGTGTGGGTCCTCAAGCGCCGTCGACGGGGCCGCGTGCCGGTGCCGTCGCCCGTAGTGGCATCCAGCCGAGCCCTCCGGTCCCTTGAACTGGATTCACCGCGCGTTCTCAACTCTTCGAAGGAGTAGTGGCTATGAGTTTCGATGACGGGGAACTGGCGGTTGTGCCGCTGGACTCCGAACTTGCCAAGGACCCGTTTGTCACCGGTGCGAAGGCCGCCAATCTGGCCCGCGCCGCCGTGGCCCAACTGCCGGTGCTGCCCGGCTTCGTGCTCGTGCCCGTCGAACGGGCGGGCGAAGCTGCCGCCGGGACGCACGCCGTACGCTCCGCCTGGCGTGCGCTGGCCGGCCCGGAAGGACGAGAGCGTCCTTTGGTCGTGCGGTCCTCCTCCGCGCACGAGGACACCGAGGCCTCCTCCATGGCAGGGCGTTTCGAGTCGGTGCTGAACGTGCGGGGCTGGGAGGACTTCACCACGGCGGTGCGGGCCGTGCTCGACTCCGCCCTGCGCGTACGCCCGTTGCATCCGCGCGAGGACGACATGCCGTACGACGGGATGGCCGTACTGGTGCAGCCGATGCTCGAAGCCGCCACGGGCGGCGTGATGTTCGGTGCCGACCCCGTCGAGGGGCGCCGCGACCGAATCCTGGTCAGTGCGGTGCGCGGCGGGCCGGACCGGCTGGTCGACGGCAGCACGCAGGGTGTCCGTTACCAACTGACGCGCCTGGCCCGGCTGGTGCACTCGGAACCGGCCGAATCCTGGGGCGACCATCTGCTGTCGCACCGGCAGCGGGTTCAACTGGTGGAGCTTGCCAAGAAGACGGAGAAGGCCTTCGGCGGGCCGCAGGACACGGAGTTCGGCTTCGACTCCGAAGGACACCTGTGGCTGTTCCAGGCCAGGCCCATCACCGCCATGGCCGCCCGGCCGCCCCGCCGTGCGCGTCTGCTGGGGCCTGGACCGGTCGCCGAGACACTCCCCCAGGTTCTCCAGCCGCTGGAGGAGGACCTCTGGGTCGCCCCGATGTCCCACGGACTGACCGTCGCCCTCGACATCACCCGGGCGGCACCGAGGCGTCAGCTGCGCAAGCTGCCGCTGGTGTCCACCGTGCGGGGACAGGCCGCCGCCGATCTGCGTCTGCTGGGCGCCATACCGTCCGCGCATCCGGTCCTGAACTTCATCAATCCGGCTCCGGGAGCCCGTCGCGCCTCCGCGGCCTGGCGGGTCGGCCGGCTGCGCGCGGCGCTCCCGCTGCTCGCGATCGACCTGATGGCCGACGTGGACCGGCAGTTGGCCGACTTCGCGCCACCCCGGGAACTGCTCAGCGGACAGTTGCTGGACGCCATCGCCTGGGGCCGTGAGGTGCTCTCCTCCTTGCACGCCCAGGAGTCGCTGGCGGGCGCACTCCTCGGTGCGGGCGCCGGGGCCACCGCGGCGGGAGAAGCACTCGCCGAACTGGCGGAAGGCCGCTCGCGGGGCCTGAGCGACGGTCAGCTCCTGGAACGCCACCCCGTCCTCCTGGCCCTGCTGCCTCCCACACTCGGCGCCCGCAAGGAGCTGCCGGACGTCGTCGGGCGGCGCACCGTGCCGCGAGGAGTGGGCGCGTTGCCGCCCCGTGAAGGCCTGCGGCTGCGCATCCGCTGGGTCCAGGAGATGCAGGCCCAGATGGTACGGGAACTGGCACACCGCTTCGACGCCGGTGAGTGCGGGCTCGGGCTGTCCCGCCTGGTACTGCTGCGGTGGGAGGAACTGGTCGAGATCGCGCGGGGCGGGGCGCTCCCCGCCGGCTTCGCCGAACGGCTGCCCAGGCCGGCCGCCGGTCCCCTGCCCGCGGCTTTCCGGCTGGCCGATGGCCGGCCTGTGGCCCAACTCCTGCCCGGACAACGAGGATCAGGCGACGGACAAGGCGCGGGCGGGGGCTTCGGGACCGGCACGGCATGGGACGGCCGGGGCGAACGCCCTGCCCAGCCGGTGCTGGTGGTCCGCTCCCTGTCGCCCTCCCTGGCTCCGCTGCTGCCCGACCTCGCCGGTCTGGTCGCGGAGACCGGCAGCGCACTGTCCCATCTCGCCGTGCTGGCCCGTGAATACCGAGTTCCCACCGCGGTCGGCGTACCCGCAGCGGTCGAACGATTTCCCGTCGGAACACTGCTCGCGGTCGACGGAGGCACGGGTGCGGTGACGGTGCCCGCCGACATCTCCGCGGCGGCGGAATCCACCACGGCACGTGAGGAGTCGGCGGCATGAAGGCCATGCGACTGGTCGGCTACACCTTCGGCGGCCTGTCCGCCGTGTACGCCGGCTATTACACCGTTCTTTATCTGACCCGCTGGGAATGGCAGCGGGCCCTGATGTCCGCGGCGCTCCTCATCATCGTCGAGGTCTTCCTCGTCGCCAACCTGGTCCTGTCCCGCCTTTCCCGGCTGGAGGACCGGATGGTGCGGTCCGACGCTCGCGTCGAGGAAGTACGGCAACGGATCGAGCAGACGCGGGCCCCCGCGCCCAACCGTTTCAACTGGCTCAGTTCCGTCGATTCCGCGGAACTGAGCGGAACGCAACGCACCTTCGTCTTCATCCCCGTGCTCATGGTCGCCGGTGCGACGCTCTCCGGCATCGCCATGGTCATCCAGAAGGTGGCCGGGGCCACCGCTCGTCCCGGCGCGGAGAACCGCTTGGCCCAACGCCTGGGGGCTCTCACCGCGCCGCCCATCACCTCGACCACGCTCGTGGGGACCCGCCCGGCCGTGCCGCCAAACCGCGCCGGGCGCAAGGCACTTGCCGTAGCGGCGGCGGTGGGGGGTCTTCTTCTGGTGCCGCTGTTGTGGTCGGCGCTGGCGGACGCCACCCAGACGCGGCCCGAGCAGGCGCCGAACGCGGCAAGCACCACCATGGTGTTCCGCGTCGAGACCCGCAATGATCAAAGCTCGCGATCCGTGCGGCTCGCGGCGGAGGACCTGTGGGAGACCTGCCGCCGGTCCACTGCCGCCCAGAACGACGATGCCACGCTGAATCGGATGAACGACGGCATCTACACCGGCGTTGTACGGCCCGCCCTGCCGCCCCACGACGTCATGCGCCTGCGCGGTTGCCTGGAGGACGCCAATACCAATCGCACCAGCGCTGTCGTCCTGGCGGAGAGCCAGGCCGTAAACCGCAAATGAACCTGTGCCGCACGTCCGCCACCAGGGCTCTCGCGTCATTTCCCGAGGCTCACGGCGGTTGTGAGGGCACCACGCCGGTAGCACACTGAATGCACGATAACAAACACATGTCGTGATATCGGGTGACCGAGGCAACGGACGGAGGCACGGAGATGGACGAGCGCGCCCCTGCCGAGGCAGGGCCGGCCGACCCCGGTCCCCCCGGCGTCGCGGTCGTGAACGGCCGGGGCGTCGTCACGGCATGGAGCGACAGCGCCTGCCGTCTGCTCGGTTACACCGCGCAGGAGGTCGTGGGCCGAGCAGTCGTCGAGGCGCTCTCCGCAGCGGCTGCGACATCTGTCCAGGAAAGGTGGAGCACGGGGGAGCCCTGGAGCCGGCGGATCTCGGTTCGGCGTCGGGACGGACACCGTATCGAGCTGGCGGTTCAGGCCTTCCCCGTGAGGGGTGACGCGGGCGTGGTCCAGTGGTGCCTGGTGGCCACCGAACCGGTCGATGCGAACGAAGGGGCGGGCACGGACGGCACGACGGCTGACCGACCTGAGGTGACGACGCTCAAGCAGTGGGCGTTGGAACAGATTCCGCTGCCGATGGCGCTCTTCGACCGTGAGACCCGGGCCATGGCGGTGAACGCGGCCATGGAAGAGGCGCTCAGGCGGACCGAGGGCGACCTTCGCGGTGTTTCCATGAGGGAGCGCCGGCCCGGCCTGCCGTTCGAGCCCACGATGGGCGTCGTGGAGGCGGCCGACGAGGTTCTTCGGTCGGGAGAGGCCGCTTCGCGTGAAATGTTTCTCCAAGTCCCGGGAGAGAGCCACGCGCATGCCTGGCTTCTCACGCTCTACCCGGTGAAGGACGCCACGGGACGCGTTCACGCGCTGTCGATGACCGCCATGGACAGCACCGAGCAGTACGAGGCCCGGAAGCGACTCGACCTGCTGAAGGAAGCGGGCCTTCGGATCGGAACGACCCTCGATCTACGGCAGACCGCCGACGAACTCGCGGTCCTGTGCACGGAGCACTTCGCGGACTTCGCCGCGGTCGACCTCGTGGACGGCATTCTCCAGGGCGAGGACACCAACGACTCGGTGTACCGAGGGGAGGCGGTACTCCGCCGTGCGGCACTGCGGTCCGTTCTCGCGGGCTGCCCCGAGGCGGTGATTCGGCTCAACGCCCCCTACACCTACACGGGCTCGATTCTCGAACGGGCCCTTGCTCCCGGACGCGGCACGCCGCGACATCTGGACGCACCCGCCTTGCGGCGGTGGGCCGAGCAGTCACCCCAGCAGGCCGGTGGCATGAAGGCCGCCGGAACCCACTCCCTGCTGCTCGTTCCGCTCCAAGCACGCGGCGTCACTCTGGGGTTGGCGATACTTGCCCGACACCGCTCCGCGGCCCCCTTCGACAACAGCGACATGGTTCTGGCGGAGGAACTGGCGGCGCGAGCGGCCCTGTGCCTCGACAACGCCCGCCGCTACACCCGGGAGCGTGCTGTCGCACTGGCTCTGCAACGCAGCCTCCTGCCCCGCAGAACACCCCGCCAGGCGGCGGTCGAGGTGGCCACCCGCTATCTGCCCACGGAGTCCCGCGTCGGCATCGGCGGCGACTGGTTCGACGCCATCCCCCTCTCGGGTGCCCGGGTGGCGCTGGTCGTCGGCGATGTCGTGGGCCACGGAATCCAGGCGTCCGCCGCCATGGGAAGGCTGCGCACGGCCGTCCGCAGCCTCGCTGACGTGGATCTTCCACCCGACGAGCTGCTCACTCACCTCGACGACCTCGTCCTGCACGTGGGCCGGGAGGACCGGCCGGCCGCCGGCGACGAGGCCTCGGCGTGGGGGGATGTGGGTGAAGTGGGTGCCACCTGCCTGTACGCCGTCTACAACCCCGTCTCGGGCCGATGCTCGATAGCCAGGGCGGGCCACCCTCCCCCCGTGCTCGCGACCCCGGCCGGCAGGGTGGAAGTCCTCGACGTGCCGGCCGGCCCGCCGCTGGGGCTCGGTGGCCTGCCTTTCGAAGTCGCCGAGTTCGATGTGGAGGAGGGCAGTGTGCTCGCCCTCTGCACCAACGGACTCATCGGGGCGGGCAAGCGCGACCTGGACGCCGGCTACGCCCTCCTCAGCGAGGCGCTCAGAGAGCCCGGACAGTCTCTGGAAGCCACGTGCGAAGGGGCCGTGCGCAGCTTGTCGCCCGGCGCGCCGACCGACGACGCCGCTCTTCTCCTGGCCCGGACCCGGGTCCTGGGCAGCGATCAGGCCGTCGCCTGGGATCTCCCGGCGGACCCCGCGATCGTCTCTCGTGCCCGTGAGATGGTCACCGCCCAGTTGGCCGCCTGGGGCCTACAGGACTTGTCCTTCACCACCGAGCTTGTTGTCAGTGAGCTGGTCACGAACGCCGTCCGCTATGGCGCCCCGCCCGTTCGACTGCGGTTGATCCGCGAGAACGACCTCATCTGCGAAGTGTCCGACGAGAGCAGCACCGCTCCCCGACTACGCCGGGCGCGCACCTTCGATGAAGGGGGCCGGGGCTTGATGATCGTGGCCCAGATCGCGGAACGGTGGGGCTGCCGCTATTCGGAGAGAGGAAAGACGATCTGGGCCGAACAGACACTGCCTTCCTAAGGCATGGCGCCGAAGTTCCGCCTGTCGCCGAAGTTCCGCCTGGCGCCAAAGTTCCGCCTGGCGCCGAAGTCTTCGTGGCGCCGAAGTCTTCGTGGGCGCGACCTACGAGGCGCGAGTCATCCGTGGCCGACGAGAACGGCGCGGTGCGTCCTCGCGTCGAGGACGGTGGGCGGGCCGTCCACGCCGCGCCGGATCAGCTTCGTCAGTCCTTCGCGTGCTGTGAGGTCATGGTGTCTCGGGCAGGGGAAGCCGAGGCTTCCACCATTGCGGTGGCGATGCGTTCGAGATGGCGTTGGTCGTCCGCGTCGAGAACGTCGGCGATGTCCGGAAGCCGCTTGGTGACCTCGGCGTAGACGGCTTCGGCGAGTTCCTTGCCGGCAGCCGTGACACTGAGCGCGGTGATCCGCCGGTCCGGCTCGCGGCTGTCGCGGCGAACCAGACCGCGTCTTTCCGTGCGGTCGACGAGCTGGGTGAGCGCGTTCTTGGTGATGCCGAGCGAGGCGGCGAGGCCGCCCATGCGCTGGGGCTCGTCCTTCACGGCGCACAGCAGGGTGGCTTGCGCGGGCGTGAGGTCGTGCCCGGCGCAGATCTGCGCGTACCGGCGCTGGATCAGGGACGAGAGCCAGACCAGCTTGTCGCCGTAGTCCTGGTGCACCACGCCTCCTTCGCCTCCCTCATCGCAGCCAGTGCCGTTATCGCACTCGGTAATACTTCATTGCGAGAACTAATTTACTCCCCGCTCTGGACCGCCACAGTCAGAAAGGGCTGCACGAACACAACAAGCCCCGCCTCCAGTGTTCTGGAGGCGGGGCCGTGAGAGCGCCGGGCAGGCCTTGCACCTGCATCTCCCCGCAGGAAGCGGGACGTCTTTCCTTGGACCACCAACGCGCGTCGCTCCGAGCCGATTTCGGCCGGACCGCTCAAGATCGATCCTAGCGTATTCCGGCGGCCCGTCCAAACACCGGCGGGTCCTCGCCCGTTCCGCGTCAGGAAGGCAGTGAGGGGCCCGCCCCGGCGTGGCGAGCCACGCCGGGGCGGAGGAGCGACGGGGTCCTACCAGCCGACGGCGACCAGCAGCCACTGCGGGTTGCCGTGGGAGATGAAGGAGGACTGGCCGGCCACGTCGTCGTAGGGGAATCCGTAGGCCAGGGAGTTGATGGCGTTGTCGTGCCAGAACTTGGCGTAGTAATTGGCGGGCGCGGCCTTGTAGAACTGCGCCGGGTCGCCCTGCTGGGACGACGGCAGGGTGGCCACGTGACGGTTGAGCGCGGCGCACATGTCGGGGTTGCCGGCCAGGGCGGCCGCGCAGCCGAAGATGTCGGAGGTGGCGGCGTTGACGCCGACGGACTGGGCGTAGGAGGTGAAGTAGTTGGCGTTGGCACCGCCCGCGCGGAAGCTCGGGTCGCTGCCGGGGGCGATGATCCGGTACGGGGCCTGGGTCTGGGCCAGCACCTTGAACGGGGTGGGAACGGCGTCGGTGAAGCGCTGGAACGTCGCAGCGCGGTCCTCGGCGAACGTCTGCCGGTTCTCGCCGACCTCGACGTCGTACCCGTCCTTGGTGTGCAGGCGCATCGCCAGCTTCAGGCCGAAGGCGTCGACGCGGGTGGTGTTGCCGTTGAAGACGTTGTTGCCGACGGTGAACTCGATGAAGTCGTAGTACGCGCTGTTGGGCGAGCCGAGGTAGAAGTACATGCGGCCCGCGGAGTTGGCCGGCACGTCGAGGTAGGGCTGCTCGGCGATGGAGTGGACCTGGCCGTTGAAGCTCCAGTACACCTGGCTGTCGGGGTACTTGCCGTTGGTGCGGTTCAGGATCTTCACCTCCACCGCGTTGTTGGCGGCGGGGATGTCGCTGGTGCTGCCCCAGAAGCTGTCGGGCGGGGTGGTTCCGCCGCCGGGTCCGAAGACCTGGAACTCCCACAGCGAGTAGCCGTAGGGCGTGGCCCGGGTCGTCCCGTAGAGGCGTACGTATCTGCCGCTGCCGGTGACGGTGAGGTTCTGGGTGCCGCCGGTGGCGGTGGTCGTGGAGTAGACGGTGGTCCAGTTGTCGCCGTCGGTGGAGGTCTGGATCTGGAAGGCCTTGGCGTAGGCGGCTTCCCAGTTCAGAGTGACGCGGGTGAGCTGCTGGACCGAGCCGAGGTCGACGCGGAGCCACTGGGGGTCGGCGAAGGCCGAGGACCAGCGGGTGCCGGTGTTGCCGTCGACGGCGGCGCTCGCGGGGAAGGTGCCGTTCTCCGTCGATGAGGCGGTGGCCGGGCGCCCCTGGGAGAGCAGTTGGTCGGCGGCGTGCGCGGGTGACGAGGTCAGGGCGGCGAAGCAGGCGACGATCAGGACGAGGACCAGGCCAAGGGCCGTACGGGTACGGGCAGTTGGTGACGAGGGTCTGCGGGTCGGGGCGCTGGCGCAGGGCTGCATGCGGGTTCTCCTCAAGCCGAGGCGGCGTGCGTGGGGGTGGAGCAACGGCAGACTGAGAGCGCTCTCCCGGGTTGTATCTCCGCTCGTTGCAGGCGTCAACAACTGAAGCCGAATTGAAGGAGATTCAGGATTCGGGGACGGTTCCGCGCCGCCTGTCGACGGTTGTGCCGCCGTCCTCGAATGGCTTGTTCGGGCCTTGATCGGTCACTGGCCGTGGTGCGGCGGGGAGCATTCAAGTCTTGACGCGCCCTCACCGATGCCGCCGGTCACCCTCACCGAGGCCGCCAGTCACCCTTGCCGAGGCCGCCAGTCACCTTTGCCGAGGGCGCCGCCCGCTCTTGCCGATGCCGCCGCCTGGCGCCGGTCCCGCCGGACGGTCGCGCCTTCCGGACGGTCGCGTCTTCCGGACGATCACACCCGTCGGACGGTGACTCCCGCGGCGGCCAGCGCCTCTGTCTCCTCCTGCGGGGCGCTGTCGTCCGTGACGACCGAGTCGAGGGCGGAGGCGGGCGCGACGACGGCCAGGGCGGTGCGGGACAGTTTGGAGCCCTCGGTGACCGCGATGACACGGCGGGCGGCGGCGATGGCCGCGCGTTTGACGCCGGCGTCGTCCAGGTCGTAGGCGGTCAGGCCGTTCGCCGCGTCGAGGCCGCAGCAGCCGATGATGGCGGTGTCGAAGCGGAGCGAGGCGAGCGAGGCCTCGGTCAGTGGTCCGGTCAGCGCCAACTCCCCTTGCCGGGGGCGTCCGCCAGGCACCAGCAGGGTCAACTGGGGTGCGTCGGCAAGGGCGTTGACGGCGTGCAGCGACAAGGGCATGACCGTGAGCCGGCGGCCCTTGAGCGCGCGGGCCACTTCCAGGCAGGTGGTACCGCTGTCGAGGGCGACGGACTCGCCGTCCGTGATGAGCTTCGCCGCTTCGGCGGCGATCCGCCGCTTGATCTCCAGGCCGTCGTGGACGCGCATCGCGAACGGCGGCTCCTCGCCGCGCAGCAGCAGACTACGGGCGCCGCCACGGTAGCGCTCCAGTACACCCTGAGCCGCCAGCGCCTCCAGGTCGCGGCGGATGGTCATCTCCGACGCGCCGGTCAGCTCGGCCAGCTCGGCGACGCCCGCGCTGCCCGCCGCGCGGACGGCGTCGGTGATCTGCCTGAGTCGGTCGGTGCCAGCCATGACACACATTAAACACGCAGGATGTTCGAAACACCACCTTTCGAAAGTCCTTGTTGTTCGTTACGTTTGAGCGGTGGAAAGACATCTGCGAGCCGCCCGGCTGGCCACCTTCGCCTACTTCGTCCTGAACGGCTTCCTCATGGGGATGTGGATCGTCCACATCCCGACCATCGAGCAGCGCGTCGGGATCGGTCACGCCACGCTCGGCTGGCTCCTGCTGCTCCTCGGGGCGGGAGCCTTCGTGGGGATGCAGGTGGTCGGGCCGCTGACGGATCGCTTCGGCGCGCGGACGGTCGTTCCGCTCAGCGCGGCGCTGTGCGCCGCCACCGTCGCCCTGCCGGGTCTGGCCGGGAACGTGTGGACGCTCGGTGCGGCGCTGCTCGCGCTCGGCATGGGGAACGGGTGCCTGGATGTGAGCATGAACGCCCATGCCGTCCAGGTGGAGCACGCCTACCGGCGGCCGGTCATGTCGGCGTTCCACGCCGCCTTCTCCATCGGCGGAGTCCTCGCCGCCCTGATCGGCGCCCGCACGCTGAGCTGGGGATGGACTCCCGCCACCACTTTGCTCAGCGTCGCGGCCGTAGGTATCGCCGCGTCCGTACTCGCCGCTCCCGCTCTGCTGAGGCCCGAGCGGGCTCCCGCCGCGGAGCCCGGCGCCGGCGCCGTGAAGACCCGGCGCAGGACGCCCCGGCACATCTGGATGCTCGCCGCGCTGGCCCTGATGATCATGCTGTGCGAGGGCGTCGCCAACGACTGGAGCACCCTGCATCTGCGCCGCGTCCTCGACGCGCCCCCGGCGACGGCCGCCCTCGCCTACGGAGCGTTCGCCACCGCGATGACCGTCGGGCGCCTGCTGACGGACCGGCTCGCGGCGCGCTACGGACCGGCGGCCATCCTGCGCTACGGGGCGGCTCTCGCGGCGCTCGGGCTGACCGCGGCGGCACTGTCCGGCCAGGTCCCGCTCGCGCTCGCGGGGTGGGCCGTGTTCGGAGCGGGGCTGTCCGGCTGTGTCCCGCAGCTCTTCAGCGCCGCCGGGCACGCCGACCAGGACGCCACCGGCGCGAACGTCTCGCGTGTCGCCGGGCTCGGCTACCTCGGCATGCTCGCCGGGCCGGCCGTCATCGGCCCGCTGACCCGGTTCGTACCACTCAACGTCACCTTCTTCCTCCCGGTCGCGTTCTGCGTCGTCGCTGCCTGCGCGGCCGGCATCGTCCGGCCTCCCTCGCGCGCTGCCGAGCCGGTGGAGGCGGAGGCGGCGTAGGCGTAGGCGTAGGCGGCGTAGGCGGCGGCGTATCAGGCCCGCCCTCACGGCCGGCCCGCCCTCGCGGCCTGCGGTGCCGGCGCCGCCGCCTCTTGTCGCGCGCCCGCCCCGCTCACCGTCCGGCGCCGCGACGTCCAGCGGCTCCCGCTCACCGCCCGCCCATCGTCCGGTCGCCCGGGCCGCGGTTCCGGCGGTCGGCAAGGCGTGGAGGGCGCCGTGGGAGGCGGTCGTGTGGAGGGTGCGGGTGTCGGGCGCGTAGGAAGTCGCGAGGATCTGGCCGCCGAGGTCGAGGCTCCGCACGGCGGAGCCCCCGGCGGCGTCGAGGAGATGCAGTCGCCCGTTCCGCCGACCGCATAGACGGTCGGCCGGCGTCAGCTCTCCAGCACCCAGTCCGGCACCCAGGTGCCGGGGGCACTGTGGCCGGGGGCTGTGGCGGCGAGGTGGGTGCGCAGTGTGGCCAGCGCGGGGTGGGGGTTGTCGTGGTGCCACAGCAGGGAGTGCGGGTAGACCGGTGTCGGGTCGGTCACCGGGATGAGGCGCAGTCCGTATCCGGCGGGCCAGACGTGGCGGGTGTGCGCGCCCATGAAGGTGGCCAGGGCGGGGGTGTCCGCGATGGTGTCGAGGAGGGCGTCCGAGCCGAAGTTGGGGCCGGTCGCCTCGATGGTGAGACCGAACTCGGCGACCAGGTGGTCGTAGTAGTCGGCCCACTCGGTTCCGGGGACGATGCCCGGCATCCAGATCCGGTGCCCCACGAGCTGGTCGACGGTGACCGCGCGGGCGCCGGCCAGGGCGTGGGCGGGGCCGGTCAGAAGCTGGAGCGGTTCGTCGAGCACGCGGACCGAGTCGACGTCCGGGGGCAGGGGCCGGTCGGGGGCGGCGACGGCCCGGAAGGACGCGTCGATCGTGCCGGACCGGATGGCGGCGACGGCGGTCTCGATGTCGAACAGCATGACCACGTCGAGGTCGATCTCGGGGTGCACTCGGTGGAAGTCACGGAGCAGCCCCGCCGCCGCACCGCGCGAGGCGATCACGTCCACCCGCAGGGGCCGGCGCGCCGCGTGCACGGACGCGAGCGCGCGTTCGGCGACGCGCAGCAGTTCGCGTGCGTGCGGAAGGAACGCCTGGCCGTCGATGGTGAGCCGGGCACCGCGCGGAGTGCGGGTGAACAGGCGCACCCCGAGGTCACGCTCCAGTACGGCGATGCGCTTCGAGACGGCCTGCTGGGTGATCGCCAGCTCGGCGGCGGCTTCCTGGAACTGCCCCGCGTCGGCTGCGGCGACGAAGGTCCGGACGGCGTCGAGGTCCATGGCGCCACCCTACGGTCACAACCGTTGGTTGTGTCTCGTCGCCCGGTTGGTTGTTTGATCTGCGGATCCGAGGGCCGCTTTGATGCTGCCGAACGCGTCATGGTTGTACGGGCGGCAGCGAGGAGCGTCGGACGTGAAGTACGAGCACCGGCCGCGGCAGCCGTTCGGCCGTCGGCCCGGGCCCCGGCGGGGACACCGGCTGGGGCGGCGGTTCGGCTGGCTCTGGGGAGCGTACGGGACGAGCGCGCTCGGGACCTGGCTCGCCTTCGGGGCGTTCCCGCTGATCGCCATCCAGGTGCTGCACGCGGGCCCTGCCGAGGTCGCCGCCCTCTCCTCCGTGGGGGCGGCGGTGGGTGCGGCCGTGGCGGTGCCGCTCGGCCCGTGGGTGGAGTTCCGCCGTAAGCGGCCGGTGCTGATCGGGATGGACCTGGTGCGTTTCGCGGCGCTGCTCACGATCCCGGCCGCGTTCGCGTTCGGGGCGCTCACCTTCGTACAGCTTCTGCTGGTGTCGGTCGTCGTGGCGGCGGCCGACATCACCTTCCGCGCCGCCTCGGGCGCCTATCTGAAGTCGCTGTTGCCGTCCGGGGATCTGCTGGTGGCCAACGCGCGTTTCGAGTCCACGGCCTGGACGACCACGGTCATCGGGCCGCCGTTGGGCGGCGTGGCCATCGGGCTGCTCGGACCGGTGGCGACGGTGGTGGCCGACGCGGTCACCTACCTCCTCTCGGCGGTCGGCATCCGCGCGACGGGCGGTCCCGAACCCGAGCCCGTACGGCGGGAGGGCACGCGGGTGCGGGCGCGTGACCTGCTCGACGGCTGGCGGTACATCCTCGCCGACGCGACCCTGCGTCCGCTGTTCTTCAACACCGCCCTCTTCAACGGCCTGTTGATGGCCACCGAGCCCCTGATGGCCGTGCTCATGCTCAGCCGGCTCGGTTACGAGCCCTGGCAGTACGGGCTGGCGTTCGCCGCGCCCTCACTCGGTGGCCTGCTCGGCTCACGCCTGGCCCGGCCGCTCGCCACCCGGTTCGGTGAGCGCCGGATCCTCCTCACGGCCGGAACCCTTCGCGCGATCTGGCCCGTCGGCCTGGCCTTCATCGGGCCGGGAACGGCGGGACTGCTCGTGGTGATGGGCGTCGAACTCGGGCTGATCTTCTGCTGCGGAGTCTTCAACCCGGTCTACGCCACCTACCGCCTCCGGCGCACCGCCCCCGGGCGGGTGACCCGCACGCTGACCGCCTGGACGGTCACCACCAAGGCCGCGACCGCCCTGCTGACCGCACTCTGGGGAGCACTCGCCACGCTGGCCGGTCCCCGCACGGCCATCGCCCTGGCCGGCGCCCTGCTCCTGACGACCCCGCTGCTGCTCCCCCGCGGCACGGCGGCACCGGCCGACAGCGCGGAACCGGCGGCGGCGCCGGAACAGACCCGCGTGTGACGGGGGGGGTGACGATCGCGGTCGGGCCCGGCAGGGGAAGTCGGCACGTGTACGCGGACCGCCCCGCCCTGGGAGGGACGGCCCGCGTACACCCCCAAGAGGAGGCGGAGGGTCCGCCGGCTCAGATCGAGCCGACCACCTTGCGCGGGGTCACGCGGACGACAACGCGCTCGGCGTCGTCCTTCGAGGCGGGGTTGAAGTCCGCGTAGTCCTTGCCCGTGTATTTGCGTGACAGCGTGTTGATCAGTTCCTGGCCGCCCTCCGTGACGAGGGTGGCCGTGCCGCGGATCTCGGCGTAGGTGTAGGGGGCGTTCGGCGGGTTGATCATGATGGTGATCCGCGGGTCCGCCCGCAGGTTCTTCTCCTTGCGGCGGCCCACGGTCGTGGAGACGAGGAGGTCGTCGCCGTCCCGGCCGAGCCAGGTGATGGTGAGCTGCGGACTGCCGTCCGGCTGGATGGTGGCCACGGTGGCGAAGACCGGGTTGTCGTCGATGAGCTTCTTCAGGTCGTCGGAGAGTTCGGCAGACACGGAACGGGTTCCTTCCCTCGGCTGGTTGCTGTCCCCAGGCCAACTGCCCGCAGAAGAGATCAGCAACGGACAGCCTGCAAAATCCCTGCCGCGCCCGGCAAGTCGCAGCGCCCCGCCCGCCGTCGCTCGCCGTGGACATCGGCGCACCCGATCCGGGCCCGCACCCCGGGTGGCCGCCCCCGTCTCACCGGCCCGGCGGGCACTTCGGAGGCATGTCGGAGATCACCCGTCCGACGTAAGCACGCTCATCGCGCGGATGCCCTCACCGCACCGGCGAACGGAACGCGGAGACCCGATCGGGTGAATCAGACCCGTCGTCGGCAACCGCGCACCAGCGGCATCCAGTCCCACGCTTCACATTCGTCAGCACACCTCAGGGGTATCCATGAGCCACCAACCAGATCAGCCACAGCACCCCGGCTGGGGCGGCCCGCAGCCGCCGTACGGGCAGCCGCCGTTCCCGCCCCAGCCGCCGAAGAAGTCGCGCCGAGGCAGGGTCGTCGGCTTCGGCTGTCTCGGTTGCGCGGGAGTGCTCGTCGTGATCGGTGTCATCGCCGCGCTCGTCAGTTCCGGTTCCGGCAAGTCCGGGTCGTCCTCGTCCTCGTCCTCGGCCTCCTCCGAGCCTTCCGCGTCGAGAAGCGGGAAGTCCGCCAACGACGAGGGCGGAAGGAGCAGCCAGAGCGCCGGAACACAGCGGAAGACCGACAAGAAGCTCGTCACCTTCAAGGTGTGGGGGACAGCGCCGTCCGGTGCTCTCGGCCCCCTGGACATCACGTACGGGTCCGACTCGGACAACCGTAAGGGCACCTGGAAGAACGGCGGGTTCGAGGCGACCCTGCCCTTCGCGGACAGCGCTCTGTACTACTCGGTGTCCGCTCAGCTCCAGGGTTCCGGAGACATCCAGTGCTCGGTGACCGTCGCCGGCCACACCAAGAAGGGCCACGCGTCCGGCGGCTACAACATCTGTAGCGCGCAGCTCAGCTCGGGCCTGTTCGGCGACTGGAAGTGAGGACTCGACGGCCGGCGCGTACAACTCGAACGCCGGTCCGTCAGTCATGCAGTCGTCAGTGGTCTCTCCCCCTCGATCCCGGAGGCTCGCCCGTGCGTCGTTCTCTTCCCATCGCCGTCGCGGTCGCGGCACTCGTGACCGGCACGGTGTACGCCGCGGGCCCCGCCGGAGCGGCGCTCGGCGCCCCCGTCTCCGCTCCCGTCTCCGCCCCTGCCCCTGTCCCTGCCCCTGTCCCTGTCACGGACTTCAACGCCGACGGCTACGCCGACATCGCCGTCGCGGCGCCCGCCGCCACCGTCTCGGGGCGGGACGACGCCGGTTACGTCACCGTCCTGTACGGGTCCATCCACGGTGTCGACAGCGCGCACCCCCAGGTCATCAGCCGGGCGTCGGCCGGTGTGCCAGGTGCCGTGGTCGACTACGACGCCTTCGGCCGTGTGAGCGCCGCCCGGGACTTCGACGGCGACGGCTACACCGATCTCGTGGTCGGGTCGGAGAACGGGCCGACCGTCGTGCTGTGGGGTTCGCCGGTGGGTCTCAAGAAGTCCGTGGCCCTCTCGCTGCCCCCGCACAACGGTCCGCTGGCCGCCGGGGACATCAACGGTGACGGGCAGGCGGACCTGGTGGTGGGAACCGGCCTGGTGGGCGTCGAGTTCGGGCCCATCTCCCGGTCGGGTACGTCGGCGGGCCGCACCGTGGTGCCCTTCGGGGACGAGGAGGACTCGCGTTACGACTTCATCGTGGGCGACGTGACCGGCGACGGCGCCGACGACATCCTCACCACGCACGGGTTCGAGGACCACGGCCACGGCACGCGCCTCTGGAAGGGCGGCAAGGACGGCTCGGTCACCCGTATCCCCGGGGCGATCACACCGTCCTCCAAGGGGGTGGTCGCCGACTTCGACCGTGACGGCTACGGCGACTTCGCCACCTTCAAGTTCGGCACCAGCCACGAGGACATCGCGACGCTTCCGGGCACCGTGGAGATCCGCTTCGGCTCGCCCTCCGGTCTCTCCACCCGGAAGACGACCATCACGCAGAACACGCCGGGAGTGCCGGGCGTCGACGAGGCCGGTGACCAGTTCGGGCTCGCGCTGGCCGCCGGCGATGTCACCGGTGACGGCTATCCGGATCTCGCCGTAGGGGTGCCCGGGGAGGCGATCGGCCGTACGGCGGGCGCGGGCAGTGTCGTGCTCCTCAAGGGTGGGCCCAAGGGTCCGACGGGCAAGGGGGCGCTCGCGTTCTCCCAGTCGACCAAGGGCGTGCCCGGTGTCTCGGAGCGGGACGACCGCTTCGGCGAGGCGGTCCAGCTCGCCGACGTGAACGACAACAACCGCGCCGACCTGATCGTCGCCGCGCCGTGGGAGGACGCCCCGAAGGCCGATTCCGGCGCCGCCTGGGTCCTGCGCGGCTCGAAGAACGGACCCGTCACCCAGAACATCGCCACCTTCAACCCGGCCACCCTCGGCACACCGGCGGCCGAAGCTCACTTCGGCGCCTCGTTCGCCCGCTGACCCCCGCGCGTTGGCGGACCGGGGCGACGGCCCCGGTCGTCGGGTGCCCGGAGCACGCGCAGTCCGGCGATGCTCTGGCAGGCCATCGCGGCGGCGGCCGTGGCGGTGACCGCGAAGCCGCCGCGTGCGCCGAGTGAGTCGATCGCCCAGCCGGCGCCGGCCGCCGCGGCAGCCGAGCCCGCCGCTCCGGCGGCGCCGAGCCAGGCGAACGCCTGCGTAAGGACGGCCTGTTGGACAGTTCTCTCGGTGAGGACGGGGAAGAGCACGAGGAGCAGCGGGATGGCGGCTCCCGTCACCGCCACGACCAGCCCGAGTCCTAACGGCGTGCCGACCGCGAACAGCAGCAGGGTGCCGAGCGTCAACACGCTGGTGGCGGCGAAAAGTTGTACGGGAGGTGCGGCGCTCCACCGGCGCAGCCCGTAGAGCCATCCGGTCAGCAGCCCGCTGCAACTGGAGACCGCGAGGATGGGGGCGGCGGCGCCCGGCGCGCCCTGCTCCACGACGAAGGCGGTCACCGACATCTGCATCGCGCCGAAGAAGATCCCGATGGCGAGGTTGAGGCCCATCAGGAGAAGCACGGCGCCACCCGGCAACACCCCTTTCCCTCGCTCGCGTTCGGGGCGGCGGCCCGCCGGTGGAGGTGCGCCGGCCCGCTGCGCCGCGAGGGCCAGTCCACCGGCGACCGACAGGGCGCCGGACAGCAGTGTGCCCGCGAGGGGGTGTCCGGCGGCGGCGAGGGCGCTGATCAGCGTCGGGCCCATCAGGTAGGCCAGCGCGTTGCTGATCGACTCCAGGGCGAACGCGGTGGGCAGTTCGGCCGCCCGGTCCCTGCGCAAAAGTGCCGCCCAACGCGCGGCGGACAGGGCGCCGAGTTGCGGAACACTGGCCCCGACCAGGCATCCCGCGAGGATCAGCGGGGTGCCTCCCGCTCCTGCCGCGACCAGGGAGCAGAGCCCGGCCACGGCGAGGGTGTGAGCGAGCAGGGTGGGCGGCAGGACGCGCGTCTGGCCGAAACGGTCGACGAGCCGGGCCAGTTGAGGTGCGCCGAGGGCCTCGGACACCGCGAACCCGCCGGTGACCAGACCGGCGGCGGAGAAGGTGCCCATGGTGCCGTGCACGAGCCAGACGATGCTGAGGCCGGTCATCGCGACGCCGACGCGCCCGAGTGATGCCGGGAGGAAGAAGGCCGCCGCGCCCGGGGTGCGCAGCAGGGAACGGTAGTTCGCCGATGACACGGCGAGTCCTGTTCGCTGCCCGGCGGGACGGCAGACCGGGGACGCCGGTGCCCGGATGGACCGTCCCGTGGTGCCGTCTGGAACCGTCCAGTGGTGGCGCGGGGAGGGGGCACGCGCCCCGCGCCGACTCCATCACCGGGCAGAATTCTCGACGTGGTGTGAGCGGCAAGTCTCGCCGCAGCGAGCGGCGCTGTCCACCCCGGTGCGATCGGACGCCGGGCGGAACCCGAGGGTCGGCACCCAGGAGTCGGCAGCTCGGCGTGGGGACTCACGAGCACCGGGGGGTCACGAGCACTGGGGAGCCGACCTCATCCGCCCCCCTCGGCCCGGGCGACGGACGGGCGGACGGGCGCCCGTTCAGTCGCCCGGGTCGGGGTGGTCGGAGTGATGGTCGGGGTGGTCGGAATGGTCGACAAGCGTGAGGAGCAGTTCGTCGACCTCCTCGCCCCGACCGTTGGCGAAGTCTCGCTCCCTGCCCGAGACAGTGAACCCGCACTTCTCGAGAACCCGGACGGACGCCACGTTGTCCGCGACGGCGCGGGCGTGCAGCGGGCGTTCCGGCGCGATACGGAGAAGCTCGCGGAGCGCGGCGGTCGCCACTCCCTGTCCCCAGTACCGCCGGCCGATCCAGTAGGTGACCTCGCGTTCCTCGGGCGGTCCGAAGACGGCGGCGTGCCCGACGACCTGGTGGCCGTCGCCGACGACGGTGCGGACGATGCCCACCGGGTTCTGGCGCACTCGCTCCCAGTGGGCGTCGAACCGCGCCCTGTCCGAGGGGTCCTCGGCCGTGAACGCGGCCATCCGGACCCCCTCGGGCTCGTTCATGTGAGCGAAGAAGACGGGCAGGTCGCCGTCCTCCACCTCGCGCAGCCTTACCTCCACCGAAGCCCCCCACCTGTCAGTCGTGACCGGTCAGCAGCGCCCCTGGCGGCTCAGGCGCCCGGAAGGAAGAGACAGAACGGGTGGCCGTGCGGGTCGCGCAGCACCCGTACGTCCTCCTGGGGCTGGTACTCCTCCAGCCTCGCACCCAGCGCGCACGCCCGTTCGGTCTCGGCCTCCAGGTTATCGACCTGAACGTCCAGGTGGGCCTGCATCTGCTGACTCCCCGGGCGCTGCGGCCAGGTCGGAGCAATGTGATCGGTCTCCAACTGGAAGCTCAGGCCCGGACGTTCACGTTCCGGGTCCCTGAGCCGTACCCACTCCGGACCGCGCTCGACTTCCTCCCAGGCGAGGAGGGCGCGGTAGAAGTCGGCCAGCGCGGGCGGATCGGGGGTGCCGAGGACGAAGGCGCCGAGTGTTGTCGTCATGCCTCCAGGGTTGCCCCCGACGGCCCTCCTCACGCGTAGGCTGCCCGTTCGGATCACCAGGCGACGTGGACTCATGAAGACGCCCGCGGGCACGGACCGGCCGGACGGAACGGCGGACCGGCGGACCGGCGGACCGGCGGACCGGCGGACCGGCGGACCGGCCTGACGGAACACCCGACCGGCCTGCCGAAGCACCCGTCCGGTCCGACGGGTCATCCGTCCGGATCACCGTTCTCGCCGGAACGCCGCGCCCCCACGGTCAGTGGCCGTCGTCAGAGACGGACCGTCATCTCCACGGTCACCCGGTCCCCCGCCGCGAGGTCGAGTGGCTTGCGGACGGCGTTCTTGACCGGCAGGAGGTATCCGCCGTCCTTGGGGAAGAGCGAGGTCCCGAACACGGCCTCACCGATCCTGGCCTCGACGGGAATGACGCCCCAGCCGTACGAGGCCAGCGCCGCCACCTCGCGGATCTCGGCGCACTGCTCGTCCGGCAGGGGAACGAAGTAGAACGGGGCGGGCCCTCGCCACTCGATCAGGTGGCCAGCGAAAGAGACGTTCATGGGTGGTGAGTCCGTTCTCGGGTGGCCCCTACCCCGTCAGCTCTCAGGTGGCCCACATCGCGCTCAGCCTACCCAAGCGGGTCGGCGCGGCCCCTCACGCGAAGGATTGTCAGGTACGGGACACAGCTCTACGGTGCGATGACGGCGTGGGACCGCTCCCACCCTCCCCCCACCATCCGAGCAACGGAGGCTCTGATGCGATCAACGGTTGCCCTGATGCGATCAACTCCCCTTGCCAGGAGCAGACTTGTAGCTGCCGCGTTCGCCGCGCTGATCCTGGTACTGCTGACCCAGCCTCCCGCGCACGCGGGTACCTGGGGCGCCCCGCAGACCGTCAACTCGTGGAACACCATCAACGGACGGTGGACCGCCAACAACGAACTGGAGACCTACACGCCCGCCTGCGTCTGGTACGAAGGCGGAACACTCGTCATCAAGACCTACAACGCGGGCAACGGGACCTACTACTCGGGCCGCGTCGAATCCAAGGCCCTCTACGGTTACGGCACTTACAGCTTCACCGCCAACATGCCCAACGGAAAAGGGCTGTTGCCCGCCTTGTGGGCCGCCTATCTCAATCCGTGGCTGCCCGAGTTCGACGCCGCCGAGATCGTGGGGTCCAGCCCCAACACGGTCTACCAGACGTTCCACGACACCGGGAACGCCCAGACCCAGTGGGCCGTGAACAACTCCGGCGGGTGGACCAACAGCTTCCACACCTACTCGTTCACCTGGTGGCCCGACCACATCGACTTCTCAGTCGACGGCGCCTTCCAGGGCACGAAGTGGTACACGACCCCGGCCGGCATCGGCATGCACTTCATCGTCAACACCGCCGTCGGCGGCGACTGGCCCGGCAACCCCGACGCCTCGACCTGGGCCACGGCGGACGGCGCCAGGTATCTCAAGGTGTCGGCGATCACGTACACGCCCTACTACCCGTGAGGCGGCGCGGGCCCGCGGGGTCCTGGGCCCGCGTAGACGTGAGCCCACGTAGTCGTCGGCCCACGTAGCCGCCGGAGTCGCCGGCCGTCCGGGCCACCGCGGGCCGGGCGGTCGGTCGGTCTGGGCGGGCGGCGCAACAGCAAAGGCAAGGAGAACTCTCTCCTTGCCTCTCCCAAGGTATAGCGCACCGGGGGGCTTGCGGCAAGGCCCCGGTGGTGGCGCACAATCGTCGGCCGAGGCCACCACCTGCGGAAACGAGGGGAATAGCGCGCGGTTGCCAGTGTCCGGTGCGGACGGGCGGGGCGGGCGCGCGACCCGACTGGCGGAGTTGCCCGCCGGCTCGTCCGAGGGACATCGACCAGGGATGACGACGTGGCCGACCACATGAGGTTCGAGAGAGCGGGAGGCGCCGGTGTTCCGGTCGGCCATCGCGGTACGACGGAGCACGGGCGCCTCGGAGGTGTCGCAGTGAGTGAGCAGTACGTACGGGATCTTGGCGAGGCCGACGAGACGCGGATCGCGATCGTCGGCGGCAAGGGCGCACACCTGGGCTCTCTGTCACGGATCGACGGCGTTCGCGTGCCGGAGGGGTTCTGTGTCACCACGGACGCCTTCCGCAGGATCATGGCCGGCGCGCCGTCGGTCGAGGAGCGGCTCGACCGGCTGTCGGGGCTGAGCCCGGACGACCGCGAGGGGATCCGCACGCTCAGTGCGCGGATTCGCCGGACGATCGAGGGGGTGGCCGTCCCCGACGACCTCGCCGGGGAGATCACCCGGGCGCTTGCCCGGCTGGGCGAGCGGTCCGGCTGTGCCGTCCGGTCCAGCGCGACGGCGGAGGACCTGCCGACGGCTTCGTTCGCCGGTCAGCAGGACACGTACCTGAACGTGGTGGGGCCGGCCGCGGTCCTCCAGCACGTCAGCCGGTGCTGGGCCTCCCTGTTCACCGAGCGGGCGGTGACGTACCGGCTGCGCAACGGCATCGACCACCGCACGGTCCACATGGCCGTGGTCGTGCAGCGGATGGTGGAACCGGAGGCGTCCGGCATCCTGTTCACGGCCGATCCGGTCACGGGCAACCGGCAAGTCGCCACTGTGGACGCCGGTTTCGGGCTCGGTGAAGCTCTGGTGTCCGGCCTGGTGAACCCGGACGTGTTCAAAGTGCGCGCGGGCGAGGTCGTGGAAAGGTCGATCGCCACCAAGCGACGCGCTCTCCGGTCCCTGCCGACCGGCGGCACCCACGAAGTGGCGGTCGAGGCGCGGCGGCGGGACGAGCCGGCGCTGACGGATGCGCAGGTCGTCCGGCTCGTACGGCTCGGGCGGCGGATCGAGGAGCACTTCGGGCGCCCGCAGGACATCGAGTGGTGTCTGGTCGATGACGACTTCCGGATCGTGCAGAGCCGGCCGATCACGACGCTGTTCCCCGTCCCCGAGGCCGACGACGAGGAGCACCACGTCTACGTGTCCGTCGGCCACCAGCAGATGATGACCGACGCCATGAAGCCGCTGGGCGTCTCGATGTGGCAGCTCACGGCCATGGCGCCGATGCGGGAGGCGGGCGGGCGGCTGTTCGTGGACGTCACCGCGCGCCTGGCCCCGCCCGCGGGCCGCGCGGCTCTCCTGGACCTCATGGGGCGAGGTGATCCGCTGGTCAGGGACGCGCTGGAAACCGTGCTGGAGCGCGATGGCTTCGTCCCTTCCCCGCTGGACGCGGCTTCCGGTGGGCGGGACTCGGCTTCCGGCCGGCCTGACGCGGCTTCCGGCGAGCGAGACTCGGCCTCCGGCCGGCCTGACGCGGCTCCCGCTGAGCCTCCGGCGAGCCGTGCCCCCGCCACCGCTCCCTCCCCTGCTCCTGCTCCTGCTCCTGCTCCTGCTCCTGCTCCTGCTCCGGTCGAGACTGACCCGATCGAGACCGATCCGGCCATCGTCGCCGAGTTGATCGAGCGCAGTGAGGCGTCCCTCGCGGCGCTGGAGCGCGACATCCGGTCGAAGACCGGGCCGGACCTGTTCGACTTCCTGCTGGAGGCCTTCCAGGAGCACAAGCGAGTCCTCAGCGACCCGTTGAGCATGCAGGCGATCATGGCCGGCATGGAGGCCACGTGGTGGCTCAACGACCAACTGCGCGAGTGGCTGGGCGAGAAGAACGCGGCTGACACGCTCACGCTGTCCGCGCCCGACAACATCACGTCGGAGATGGGCCTCGCACTGCTCGATGTCGCGGACGTGATCCGCGCGCGGCCGGAGGTGGTGGCGTTCCTGCGGGACGTCGAGGACGCCGACGACGCCGACGACGCCGACGACGCGGAAGACGCCGAAAACGGGGACTTCCTGGACGAGTTGACGAAGCTGGCGGGCGGGGCGGAGGCGCGCGACGCCATCAAGGCCTATCTCGACCGGTACGGCATGCGGTGCGTCGGCGAGATCGACATCACGCGGCCGCGTTGGAGCGAACGCCCCAGCACGCTCGTGCCCGTGATCCTGGACAACGTGCGGCTTTTCGAACCGGGCGCCGCGGAGCGGCGTTTCGAGGAGGGACGGCAGCGGGCGCGGCAGAAGGAGCGGGACGTGCTGTCCCGTCTGCGGGCCCTGCCTGACGGGGAGCGGAAGGCCGAAGAGACCAAGCGGATGATCGACCGGGTCCGGACCTTCATCGGGTACCGGGAGTATCCGAAGTACGGGATCATCAGCCGCTACTTCGTCTACAAGCAAGCCCTGTTGGCGGAGGCCGGGCGTCTCGTGCGGTCGGGAGTGATTCCGGAGACGCAGGACATCTTCTACCTCACCTTCTCGGAACTCCACGATGTCGCGCGCTCGCACCAAGTGGACGAACAGCTCATCCAACGCCGCAAGGACGCGTTCCGGTCGTACCAGGCCCTCACGCCGCCCCGGGTGCTGACCTCGGACGGCGAGGCCTTCAACGGCTCGTACCGGCGTGAGGACGCCCCGGCTGGTGCCCTGGTCGGCCTGCCGGTCTCGGCCGGGACCGTTGAGGGGCGGGCCCGCGTCATCCTCGACATGTCGGACGCCGGCCTCGAAGCGGGCGACATCCTGGTCACGACCTTCACGGACCCGAGCTGGTCGCCCCTGTTCGTCGGCATCGCGGGCCTGGTGACGGAGGTGGGCGGCCTCATGACCCACGGCGCGGTGATCGCCCGGGAGTACGGCTTGCCGGCGGTCGTGGGTGTGGACGGGGCGACCCGGCTGATCCGGGACGGTCAGCGCATCCGCGTACACGGGACCGACGGGTACATCGAGATCCTGGGCTGAGGGAACGCGCCGGAAGTCGGGGCGCTGCCGGGGGCGGAGCGGTGTCCCGGCGGCGTCGGATCAGCGTCAGCGCCGGCCTCAGTCGACCAGCGCGCCCGCCGACAGGTTGGCGATGGTTCCGGTCATCGCTCCGGCCCGGTCCGAGGCCAGGAACGCGGCCGTTTCCGCGATCTCCGCCAGCGTCGGCAGCCGCTTGAGGAGCGTCCCCTGGACCATTCCGCCGTCTTCCAGCATCTCCTGGACGGACTGCCCGGACGCTTCCGCCATCGGTTTGAAGAGGTCCTTGGTGTACGAACCCGCCGCCGGCGCGTCCACGACGGCGTGCGGGCGGATGCAGACCACCCGGATGTTGCGGGGCGCCAGTTCGGCGGCGAGGACGCGGGAGAAGGCCTCCTTGCCGGCCGCGCTCACGCTGTGTCCCAGGATGCCGCCCGCGGCCATCTTCGAGCCCGGCTCGGACAGTGTCAGGATGACACCGGGGCGTTCGCCTCCCATGTGGCCCGCCACGGCCTTGCTGGTGATGAACAGCGTGCGCAGGAAGCCGTCGACGGGCCGCATGAACTCTTCGAGCGACAGGTCCGCCAACAGCGTTCCCTGGTCATGCGGGACGCTCACGGCGTTGAGGGCGATGTCGATGCCTCCGGCTTTCGCCGCGACTTCCTTGGCGTGCTTCTCCACCGCCGCTTGATCATGGACGTCGACCTGCGCGGTCTCGACGGTTCCGCCCGCGGCGGCGATGTCGCGTGCCACCGCGTCGAGCTTCGCCCGCGTACGCCCGGCGATGAAGACGCTCGCGCCTTCCCGCGCGAACACGCGGGCCACGGCGCCACCGATGGCGCCCCCGCCTCCGTAGATCACGGCGGTCTTGTTGTCGAGCAGCGGACTCATGGCGCTCTCCAAAGGTGCTGTTTCTCATGGGTGTTGGAGGTCGTCGGGGACGTGGTCCGGCGACCGGATGGTCACGGCAGGCGTATGGCCGGTTGGTCACGGCAGGCGTATGGCTGGTTGGTCACGTCAGCCATGGGGCCGGTTGGTCACCTCAGGCGTGCGACGGGTCAGTCGGGTCAGGACGTCGGTCGATCGCCCCTCTGCCGCTGAATTTCCTCCGCTATGCGCTTGATGCGGTTCAGCCGGGCGTCCCAAGTCCTTCCGACCTCGTTCAGTTGCCGGACGGCGCGGGCGAGTTGGGCCTCGTCCACTTCGTAGCGCCGCTCGCGGCCGATCGGTGTGGCGTGCACGAGGCCCGCCCGGCCGAGGACGCCCAGGTGTTTGGTGACCGCCTGCCGGGTGACGGGGAGGCGGTCGCTCAGGCTGGTCGGCGTGCCGGTGCCCTGCGCGAGGAGCAGGTCGAGCAGTCGGCGCCGGATCGGGTCGCCGATCGCGGACCAGAGTTCGTCGTCGACAGGGGTGGTCATCGCGGCACCACGGAGGGGGCGTAGCCCTGGAGCCGGGGCAGGAACAGGTCCCAGCCGTGCTCGTGCTCGTGGAAGGCCTCTTCCAGTACGGCGGCCTCCCAGCCCTTCTCCCGCCAGCCGCTCTCGGTCAGGTGCAGGATCGTGCCGTCGCCGTCGGGCCGGAGTTCGATGGTGACCAGGAGGGAGTTGTCCTCGTCGGGCCGCTCCCCCTTGGGGGCGATCCAGTGGAACGCGAATCTGTGGGGCGGGTCCACGTCGACCACCGTGATCGCCTCGACCGCGGTGCGGTCGCCCCACACGAGTTCGCCGACCGCGCCGGGCCTGGAGTCGAACGAGGCGTCGTCGGACCACCACATGCTGATGTGCTCGGGACGGCTCACCACCTCGAAGACGATCTCCGGTGAAGCGTCGATGCGGATCTCGCGCTCCAGCTTTCCGAACTCCACCACAGACCTCCCACAAGCAACCATCGGTTGCGTACAACCGTAAGTCACCCCACCCCCATACGCAACCTTATGTTGCGCGTGTGATCCGCAGTCCCCGACATTTCTTCGGCATGAGGCCATACGTCGTGGCGTCGGTCTCGAATACCTCCCAGAACGTCCGCGTGGGAACGGCACCGGGTGCGCGCTCCACACAGAGCGACAGAGGCAACAGAAGCGACACAGGAACCACAGGCGACACAGGCACCCGCCGCCGACGGATCACGTTCCGTGCCCAACGCTCCACGCGTCGTATGTTCCGCCTGGCCCGGGTCCCCGGTCATGCGGACGACAGAGCCTCGGACTCCGGCCGTTCCAGCCGTCGAGGTCGAATCCTTCCCAGGGAGTTCCCATGACGGGAAAGCCGGTCGGCACCTTGCCTCCGAGCCGCCACGCCACCGCACCCCAGCCAGCCGAGCCCGGCCCGCCCGCCAGGGGCGCCGGGGCCGCCGCCGGGCCCGGTCTGTCCGGCCTGGGCACCGAGGCCGCGCTGACCCGGGTACTGGCGGACGTCCTGCACATCGACCAGGTGGACGCCGGCAGTCACTTCTTCGACGACCTGGGCGCCGATTCTCTGGTGATGGCTCACTTCTGCGCGCGGGTCAGAAAGCAGACGGACCTCGGACGGGTGTCGATGAAGGACGTGTACGCGCATCCGTCCGTCGGCGCCCTGGCGCTCGCGCTGGCCGCGTCAGCGCCGACGCCCGCACCCTCGGCACCCGCCACACCCGCCGCCGCTGAGCGCCCGGACACCGCTCCGGCCGACCCGCCCCCGACCCCTCCCATCGGGAAACCCCGGTATGCGCTGTGCGGGACGCTGCAACTCCTCGTGTTCCTCGCCTACTCGGGCATCGTCGCGTTCGTCAGCGTCCACGGCTACACATGGATCTCCGCCGGCTCGGGCCTGCTCGACGTGTACGTGCGCTCCGTGCTCTTCGGCGGCGCCGTGTTCCTGGGCCTGTGCGCGCTGCCCATCGCCGCGAAGTGGCTGCTGATCGGGCGCTGGCGGCCCCAGCGGATCCGCGTGTGGAGCCTCGTCTACTTCCGGCTCTGGATCGTCAAGACGCTCGTGCGCTCCGATCCGCTGGTCCTGTTCGTCGGGTCGCCCCTCTACACCTTCTACCTGAAGGCGCTCGGCGCCAGAATCGGCGGCGGGGTCGCCGTCTTCTCCCGCCATGTTCCCCTCTGCACCGACCTGCTCGCCGTCGGGGACCGCGCGGTCATCCGCAAGGACTCCTACTTCGCCTGCTACCGCGCCCGCGACGGCGTGATCGAGACCGGCACGGTGACCCTGGGGAGCGACACGGTCGTCGCCGAGGCCTCGGTACTCGACATCGGCACATCAATGGGCGACGGTGCCCGGCTCGCCCATGCCTCCGCCCTGCACAGCGGTCAGTCGGTTCCGGCCGGCGAGCACTGGCACGGCTCACCGGCCCTGCGCGCCGAGGCGCCGTACGAGGTGGTGGAGCGCGCCGCCTGCGGCACACTGCGCAGGTCGGTCCACAGCGTCACCCAGCTCCTGAGCGCGCTGCTGGTGTATCTGCCGCTGGCCGTCGGCGGGATCGGCATCCTGCTCGCCGAAGCGCCCCAGCTGTCCGCCGTACTGGAACCGGGACCCACGGTCCTCGCGACCTGGGCCTTCTACCGCGACGCGCTGGCCGTCTCCTTCCTGCTGCTCTTCGTGATCACACCGCTCGGTTTCCTGCTGCTCGCGACCATTCCCCGGCTGCTCGGCCGGACCATCGAGCCGGACCGGGTCTATCCGCTGTACGGCTTCCACTACGGGGTGCACCGGGCGATCACGCTCCTGACCAACCGGCGTTTCCTGACCCGGCTGTTCGGAGACAGCTCCGGCATCGTGCCGTATCTGCGTCTGCTCGGCTACGACCTCTCCCCCGTCGAGCAGACCGGCTCGAACTTCGGCACCGAGGTCAAACACGAGACGCCGTACCTGAGTTCGGTGGGAACGGGGACGATGGTCGCCGACGGGCTGTCCATCAACAACGCCGAGTTCTCCAGCACATCCTTCCGGGTGTCCCGGGCCTCGATCGGAGCGCGCAACTTCCTGGGCAACCGGATCGCCTACCCCTCACGCGGCCGGACCGGTGACAACTGTCTGCTCGCGACCAAGGTCATGGTCCCGGTCGACGGCCAACTCCGGGAGAACGTCGGCCTGCTGGGCTCGCCCAGCTTCGAGATCCCCCGTTCGGTACGGCGCGACAGCAGCTTCGACCGGTTCTCGCAGGGCGCGGCACTGCGCAGCGGTCTCGTGGCCAAGAACCGGCACAACACGGCCACCATGGCGCTGTATCTGCTTGCGCGATGGCTCTACGCGTTCGTCGTCACCATGGTCGTGTCGGCGGCGGCGGAGCTGTACACCACCGTCGGGGCCGAGGCCATCGCGCTGGGCAACGTCCTCGTGGTGCTCGTCAGCGCCGTGTACTTCGTGCTCGTGGAGCGGGCGGTCACCGCGTTCCAGGCGCCGGGCCCGCTGTTCTGCTCGATCTACGACCGCCGCTTCTGGCGGCGTGAGCGGTTCTGGAAGGTGCCGTCCGAGACGTACCTCCAGGTCTTCAACGGCACTCCCTTCAAGAACGTGATCTGGCGCCTGCTGGGCGTCCGGATCGGCCGCCGGGTCTTCGACGACGGCTGCTATCTGACCGAGCGCACGATGGTCACCATCGGGGACGACGCCACCCTCAACGCGGGAAGTGTCGTCCAGTGCCACTCGCAGGAGGACGGCACCTTCAAGTCCGACCGGTCCAGCCTGGGTTCGCGCTGCACGCTCGGCGTCGGCGCCTTCGTGCACTACGGCGTGACGATCCGCGACGGCGCCGAACTGGCAGCCGACTCCTTCCTGATGAAGGGCGAGACCGTGTCGCGGGACGCCTGGTGGGGCGGGAATCCGGCCCACCAGATCCGGTCGGGCGGCGCCCCGGACGAGGAGGCGACACGATGAACGGTTCCGCACGGTCCGCCTCGGACTACTGGCGGGATGTGCTCGCGACGGGCGGTGCCACCTCGGTTCCTCGGTGGACGCGCACGCCCGTTCCGGGCGTAGCGGTGGTCGAGGAGACCGTCCCCGAGCCGGTCGTCGCGGAGTTGGACCGCCTCGCGTCTTCGATGGGAGTCTCCTTCACCTCGGTGCTGCTGGCGGCCCACGCCAAGGTCCTCTCCGCCCTGTCCGGAGAGTCCGTCGTCACGACCGGCTATGTCCCGGCCGCCCGTGCGGCCGCTCTGCCCTGCCGCCTCACGACGGCCACCGGCACGGCGTCATGGCGGGGCCTGCTTCTGCACGCTCACGCCGTCGAGTCCGAACTGCTGGCCCACCAGGGGTTCCCCGTCGACGCACTCCGCGAGGAGCTGGGCCTCCCCGAACCCGCCGTCGAGACCCGGTTCGATCCGACGGGCGGCGTCAGCGCGGCCGGCGACGCCACCGCCCTGAGCCTGCGCGTCGTACGGCAGGGCAGCCGCTTCGTCATCCGGCTCCGGTACGCGACCGACGTCCTCGACGAGGAGTCCGCCACCAGGATCACCGGCTACCACCTCACCGCGCTCAGGCTGATCGCGGCGGACCCGGACGCGGCCCACGACCGGCGGAGTCTGCTGTCACGCGCCGAACTCCGCCACCAGCTCGACGGCCTCGCCGGTCCCGACCGTGAACTGCCCGACCTGCGCTGCCACGAGCTGTTCGAGCGGCGTGCGCACGCCCACCCGGACACCGTCGCGGCCGTACAGGACGACCGGCGGTGGACGTACCGGGAACTCAACAGCCGCGCCAACCGGATCGCCCACGCCCTGCTGGACGCCGGGCTGCGCCGGGAGGATGTCGTCGCCGTGGTGACCGAGCGGAGCCTGGAGTGGATGGCCGGCGTCCTCGGTGTCCTCAAGGCAGGCGGCGCCTATCTGCCCGTCGAGCCGCACTTCCCGCCCGATCGCGTCACCGCCATGCTGAGGCGCGCCGACTGCACGCTGCTGCTCACCGAGTCCGGCAGCACGGCAGCCCTCGACCGGGCCGCCCAACGCCTGCCGGGAATACGGACCTTGTCTATCGACCGGATCCGCGCGGCGGGCGGCGACGACGGTGACCCCGGCATCCCGGTCGGCGCCGGTGACCTCGCGTACGTCTTCTTCACCTCCGGCTCGACCGGCGAGCCCAAGGGCGCGATGTGTGAGCACGCCGGGCTGCTGAACCATCTCCTCGCGAAGATCGAGGACTTGGGCATCGGCGAGGGCGATGTGGTCGCGCAGACGGCGCCGCAGTGTTTCGACATCTCCCTGTGGCAGTTGCTGTCCGCGCTGCTCGCCGGAGGGCGGACGCTGCTGGTCGGCCAGGAAACGGTCCTGGACGTCCGCCGGTTCCTCGACACGGTCACCGACGGGCACGTGGGTGTGCTTCAGGTGGTGCCCTCCTATCTCGACGCGGTCCTCTCCTTCCTGGAACGCGATCCGCGCGAACTCCCCGACCTGCGCTGCGTGTCGGTGACCGGCGAGGCGGTGAAGAAGAGCCTCGTCGTGCGCTGGTTCAGGGCACGGCCCGGTGTCCGGCTCGTCAACGCGTACGGGCTGACCGAGACGTCGGACGACACCAACCACGCGGTTCTGGACGACGTCCCGGCAGGCGACAGCGTGCCGTTGGGGCGCCCGGTCCGCAACGTCCGCCTCTACGTGGTCGACGAAAACCTCTTCCCCGTCCCCCTGGGCGCCCCCGGCGCCATCGCCTTCTCCGGGGTCTGCGTGGGCCGCGGCTACATCAACGACCCGGAGCGGAGCCGGGCGGCCTTCCCGCCGGACCCGTACCGGGCCGGCGAGCGGCTTCACCTCGGCGGGGACTACGGGCGCTGGCTGCCCGACGGTCAACTGGAGTTCCTGGGGCGCCGCGACAGCCAGGTCAAGATCCGCGGGTTCCGGATCGAGATCGGCGAGATCGAAGAGGCGCTGCTGCGTGTGCCGGGTGTGCGTGACGCGGCCGTGGTGGTCGCCGACGGCGCGGGAGGCGGGCGACACCTGTCGGCCTTCTACACAGGGCCGCGCCCGCTGGACCTCGCTTATGTCCAGGGCGAGTTGGGGACCATCCTGCCCGCCTACATGATCCCGTCCGTCTTCAGCCGCCGGGACGCTCTGCCGCTCACCGGCAACGGGAAGATCGACAGGTCTCAACTGGCCTCTCTCGCGGCGGAGTTCACGCCACCAGACGAAGGCACATCCGGTGAGCGAGCGGCCGACGCGCCCCGCACGCCCACGGAACAGCGGCTCGCCGCGGTGTGGGCCGAGGTGCTCGGTGTCCCGCGCGACCGCGTGAGCCGGCGGGACGACTTCTTCGACCGCGGCGGGACATCACTGTCGGCGGTCAGGGTGGCCATCTCCCTGGACCGCGAGGTCACGCTCAAGGACCTCGTCCGGCATCCCGTCCTCACCGACCTGGCCGCGCTGGTCGACCGGCGCTCGACGCCCTGATCCGTCCACCCCCGTAAGGAGCGACATGCCTTCCATCGAATCGACCATCTCACCGCTCGGCCTGGAACAGGAGCCGGGCAGGCCCCCGATGCTGCGACTCCGGCCCGGTGACGAGCAGTTCGTCTGGACGGACGAGGGCCGGCAGGGACTCGTGTCGGCGCTCGCGGAACACGGAGCTGTCCTGATCCGCGGCCTTGACCTGCGCGACGCGTCCGGCGTGGCGACGGTTCTTGAGCGGCTCGGGGCCCAACCGGCTGCGGAGAAGGAGACGTTCGCCCAGCGGGAGACGTACGCGCCCGGCGTGTACTCGGCCTCGCCCTGGCCGTCGAACCAGCCGATGTGCATGCACCACGAGCTGAGCTACACGCTCGATCCGCCGGGTCTCATGCTCTTCGCCTGCGTGACCGAGCCCGCCGTCGGCGGAGCGACGGGCGTCGCCGACGCGGCGGCCGTGCTCGACGCGCTGCCCGCCGGCCTGGTCGAGCGGTTCGAGCGGGAGGGATGGCTGCTCAGCCGCACCTACAACGACGAGATCGGCGCCACCCTCACCGAGGCCTTCGGCACCTCCGACAAAGCCGCCGTCGAAAGCTACTGCCGTGCGCACGACGTGAGCTGGGAGTGGCGGCCCGACGGGAGCCTGCGCACGGTGCAGCGCCGCCGTGCGGTGGTGCGCCATCCGGTCGGCGGACGCCGCTGCTGGTTCAACCAGATCGCCTTCCTCAACGAGTGGACGCTCGCGCCCGAGGTGCGGGAGTACCTGGTCGAGGAGTACGGGTCCGACGGCCTGCCCTTCAACACCCGCTACGGCACCGGCGATCCCCTCACCGAGGACGTCGTCCAGCTCATCAACTCCGCCTACGAGGACCACACCGTCAGCACCCCGTGGCAGGCCGGCGACCTGCTCGCCGTCGACAACATACGCACCGCGCACAGCCGACAGGCCTACGAGGGACCCCGCAACGTGCTCGTCGGGATGGCCGCACCGACACGGCTCGGCAACGCCTCGGCGGCCGTCGAAGGGGGGCTGTGATGAACACGGAGCGGGCGCCGTCGGTCCTCGGCGGCGCTGCCGGTGTCGCTTCCGGTGCCGGTGAGGTCACCGTGCCGCCGTTCGCGGTGATCCCGGGTGGCCAGGTCCGTCGCGCCCTCGACGGCCGCGAGAAGCAGATCATCGACGTGATCGAGGCCACGTACCGGCTGCACGGGGCGGGCGAGACCGTGAACCCGCCCTCCTCGTTCCTCCGGTTCCCGGACCGCCCCTCCTCCCGGATGATCGCCCTGCCGGCGTCCCTCGGAGGCGAGTCGCCGGTGGACGGCCTGAAGTGGATCTCCAGTTTCCCGGAGAACGTACGGTCCGGAATCCCGCGGGCCTCCGCCGTCCTGATCCTCAACGACCCTTACACCGGTTACCCGTTCGCGTGCCTGGAGAGTTCCATCATCAGCGCCACCCGGACGGCGGCCTCGGCGGCTTCGGCCGCCGACCGTCTCAGCCGTGACCGGCCGCGCCCCACCCGTGTCGGCTTCTTCGGAACGGGGCTGATCGCCCGCTACGTCCACACGTTCCTCCGGGGCGCGGGCTGGTCGTTCGACGAGGTGGGCCTCTACGACGTCTCGCCCGCCGGCACCGCCGGGTTCCGGGCGTACGCGGAGCAGTCCGGCGAGACCGGCCGGGTCACCGTGCACGAGCGGCCCGAGGATCTGATCCGCGCCGCCGATCTGGTGGTCTTCGCGACGGTGGCCGGAGAGCCGCACGTCGGCGATCCGACCTGGTTCGGCCACAACCCTGTCGTACTGCACGTGTCGTTGCGGGATCTCGCGCCCCATGTGCTGCTGGCCTCGACCAACATCGTGGACGACGTGGACCACTGCCTGCGGGCCGCCACCTCGCCCCATCTGACCGAACAGCTCACGGGAGACCGGGACTTCGTCCACGGCACGCTGAGCGATGTGCTGGCCGGCCGGGTGCGCATCCCGGCGGACCGGCCCGTGGTGTTCTCGCCGTTCGGCCTCGGCGTGCTCGATCTCGCGGTCGGGAGCTACGTCTACGACGAGGTGGCCCGGTCGGGTGAACTCCGGCTCGTCCCCGACTTCTTCCACGAACGAAGTCGCTACGGCTGAGTGACCCGGCGGTCCGGGACGGCGCAGCAGGTGCCCGCGCGGTACCGCCGGGACGGGCCCTCAGAGCCGGATCTCAGAGCCGAGCCAGGACCCGCGGCACCCAGGCACATGCCCACACACCCCGCACGCAACCAGCAGGACACACGGCACACCGAAGAGGAGCTCGTCATGTCGGTCATCTCCGTTCCTCAAGCCTTCAATGAGGAGGAGCTCTACGTCGATCTGGAGTCGATCTTCGGGCACTCCCTGTTTCTCAAGTGCGAGGGCTTCAACTTCGCGGGCTCGATCAAGCTCAAGGCCGCCGCCGAGATGGTCGCGTCGGCCGAACGCGACGGCACCCTTGCCTCCGGCTCCATCCTCGTCGAGTCGTCGTCCGGCAATCTCGGCGTGGCGCTGAGCATGATCGCGGCGAGCAAGGGCTACCGCTTCGTCTGCGTCACCGACTCGCGCTGCAACCTGACGACTCGGCTGATGATGGAGGTGCTGGGCAGCGAGGTGCACGTGGTTTCCGGCCAGGAGGGCAACGGCGGATACCTCGGCGCGCGCCTGGACTACGTGCGGAACATGTGTGCCGGCGACGACCGCTGCGTATGGCTGAGCCAGTACACCAACCAGGCCAACTGGAGGGCGCACTACCTCACGACGGCCCCGGAGATCGCCCGCTCGTTCCCCGACCTCGACGTCCTGTTCGTGGGCACGGGGACCACGGGAACGCTGATGGGCTGCGCGCGCTATTTCCGGGACCAGGGCAGGCCCGTGCGGATCGTGGCCGTGGACAGTGTCGGTTCGGTGGCGTTCGGCGGATCTCCCGGCCGGCGGATGATTCCCGGCCTCGGCATGAGCATGCGCCCGCCGCTGCTCGACGAGTCGTATGTGGACGAGGTCGTGCGCGTCGAGGAGGCCGACACGATACGAGCCTGTCGGCACCTGGCCCGGCAGGGCTTCCTCTTCGGCGGCTCGACCGGCACCGTGGTGAGCGGGTCGATCGGCTGGCTGGCGGACCACGCGGCGGAATCCCTCACCGCCGTGGCCGTGGCACCCGACCTCGGGGAGCGCTACCTCGACACCATCTACCAGGACAACTGGGTCCAGGACCTGTACGGCAACGGCACGCTCGACTCCGACGAACTCGCACCGGCGCGGTCTGCCGGGGACGGACGTGCACGGTGAGCAGGGGCAGGGGCCGGTGGCCGGGACGGGGGGCCGGTGGCGGGGACCGGGGGGGCCGGTGGCCGGGGCGGGCGTCGAACGTTCCGCACCAGCGCAGGACCAACACGTCACTCCCCCGCTGTCCTGGCCCGGAATCTGACTCTGGTCGCGCCAGGGCCCGGGCGGCGGGGCGAGTTCACACCTTTCCCGAGTCGGAGCACGGGGTGGCGCGAGGCGGGGTTGCCCGAGGCGGGATGATGCGGGGCGGGAGGGTGGGCCCTGGGATGGCGCGCGGTGAGGTGGCGCCCGGCGGGGTGGCACGAGGCGGGGTGGCGGCGCTCGCACCGTTCCCCACCGCCGCGCCCGACGCCCGCCCCACCGGCCGAATCCCGCGTCCGCGCGTACGCCCGCCGGCCACAGCGCCCACGACCAGCACCATGCCGACCACCTGCGGCGCGGTGAGCCCCTCTCCGGCCAGGGTGACGCCGAGCAGGACGCCGGTGACCGGGTTGAGCAGGCCGATGAGGCCCACGGTGGACGCGGGCAGACGCCGTAGGCCGGTGAACCAGGCGAGGAAGGCCAGGGCCGTGGCGATGACGGAGGTGTAGGCGTACGCGGCGACGGCGGAGGGCCCGGCCGGCGGGGGCGCCCCTTCGACAACGAGGGCGATGATCAGAAGCACGGCCCCACCGCAGGTGAGCTGCCATGCCGTGACCGACAGAACGCTCGGGCCGCCGTCCCACCGCTTGTTCAACAGGAATCCGGCGGTGGAGACGAGCAGAGCCGCCCCGGACGCCAGCACACCGACAGGCCGGACTCCGGCCCCGGGACCGCCCAGCATCAGCGTGACACCCGCGAGGCCTACCCCGGCCGCCGCGAGATGAGTACGGTGCGGGCGCTCGCCGAGCAGCGCCCAGGCGCCCAGCATGAGCACGAGGGGCGAGAGGGCCATGACCATCGAGGCCGTGCTCGTGGCCAGCGTCTGCGAGGCGACGTAGACGAGGACGAAGAACGCGCTGGTGTTCAGCAGCCCCAGTAGCGCGGATCTCCCCCACCAGACACCGCGTGGGCGCTTTCCGGCGAGGACGAGCAGCAGAAGGCCGGCGGGAAGCGCGCGGACCGCGGCACCCCAGAGCGGCTGTCCGGCGGGGAGGAACTCGCGCGTGACGTAGTAGTTGGCCCCCCAGGCGATCGGAGCCACCGCGGTGAGGGCAACCCAGCGAATATTAGCTTCCACGGAAGTTACTATACCTTCCCTGGAAGATATAGTGCGGTCATGGAAGAAGAAGCCGGCTCGGCACCACCCGACCATGTCGCTCGTATCCAAGCGGCCTGGCAGCGGGAACGGCCCGACCTGGACGTGGGCCCCCAGGCGGTCATCGGCCGACTCCACCGCCTGGCCGCGCTGCTCACCGAGGAACTGTCGGTGGTCTATCGCCGCTACGGGCTGGGCGAGGGCGATTTCGACGTGCTGGCGGCCCTACGCCGGGCCGGTGAGCCCTTCGAGCGGGCGCCGGGAGAGCTGGCGGCCCACACCATGGTCACCACCGGCGCCATGAGCAAGCGGATCGACCGGCTGGAACGGGCCGGCCTGGTCACCCGCCGCCGCGCCGCCGACGACGGCAGGGGCCGCGTAGTCGGCCTGACCCCCGCGGGCCGAGACCTCTTCGACCGCGCCTTCACCGACCACATCCACAACGAACACCGCCTCCTGAGCACCCTCTCCCCCAAGGACGCCGCGACCCTGGAATCCCTCCTCACCACATGGCTGGGGCAACTCGAGGCGCCTTGACGCGGAGTGACGTCAGGTGCGGATCATCGACAGCAGCAGTTCGTGCGTTTCCTCGTCGGCCGCGGCGATCAGGCCGCGGCTCTGCTCTCCCAGGGGGGCGCCGTCGAGGTCGGTGATCGGGCAGGCCGCCGCTCGGCAGAGGGTGATGCCCGCGGCGAAGTGGACGCTTGTCGTCAGGGCGGAGCCGTCGGTGACGTACGCGGCGCGTTTGCCGGACGCCACCCAGGTCAGGGCCAGGGTCGTGGAGACGACGCGGGGGCGGAAGCGCGCGGCGAAGTCGGGGTGGCCCAGCAGGTCCACGGCCCGGAAGCGGGGCGCGTTCGGGAACGGCGGGTCTAGGTTCACGTCGACCAGTCGTGTGGCCGAGGTCGGCGCCAGCCGGGTGTCGGTGCCGTCGCGCCGGGACCAGGCCGTCTCACCGTCGGTGTGGAAGATCTCGCCGCCGAAGGGGTCGGCCACCGCCGCAGCCCCGTCGCGCAGGGCCACGTTGACCGCCACCAGCATGGTGCCGACGGCGTAGTTCAGCGTGCCGCACAGCGGATCGACCAGCCACCGGCGAGGAGCCTGCTCGGCGCCGCGCCGGCCGCCCTCTTCGCCGATGACGGTGTCACCGGGGCGGGCCGCCTGGATGACGTCGAGGATCGCCTTCTCGGCGGCGAGGTCGGCGGCCGTGGCGAAGTCCCCCGCGCCCTTGTCGACGCGGGTCAACCGTCGGCCGTACATCTCGCGTACCACCTCGGCACCCGCACGGGCGGCGGCTATCGCGACGTCCACATCGTCCGGGCCCGCCGGTGAGCTGATCACGTCGTTCAACCTATCGGGCGACCTGACGGCCTGTCCGGGTCGTGGTGCTAGGCGGGCCGGACCTCGACGGCCCGGACGCCGGCGTCCGCCTGTTCGATCGCGTAGATGACGGTCTGGCCCTGCGTCAGGTGGTCGACGAACTTGAGGGACTGCGCGTGGAAGGGCAGATCCTCGTCACTCCCGTAGGGGGCGATGACCCCGAACCCCCTCGCCGCGTCGAACGAGAGCACCTTGCCGGCCCGCAAATGGTTTCCCACACTGTCACCTCTTCGCCTGCGCCCTGTCGCCTCGTCGCGACCCGCGCAGGACTGTAGAGCACGCGCCCCCTCAGGAACAGGACCCCGGGCATCCATGCGGCAGCCGGCGCACCCCCGCGCGATGGGGCTGTACAGCAACGAGAAGGCCCGCCGGATCCTTCCGGCGGGCCTTCCGCGTGGGTCTCGCAAGCCTCGGCGGCTCAGACGGCCGGCGCGAACTTCGGGTTGGGGCCGTACTCGTTCGGCTGCGGCTTGCCCTCGGTGGCGAGGAAGACGATGAGGATGATCCAGCCGACCAGCGGGACGAGACCGATCAGGATCCACCACCCCGAGCGGTCCGTGTCGTGCAGGCGGCGGACGGCGACGCCGAGGCCCGGGAGCAGAACCGCGAGCTCGTAGACCAGGGTGAGCACCGAAGTCCCGATGATCTTGCCGATGATCGCCAGGACGATGACGACGGCCAGGTTGATCAGGAAGAACATCCAGTATTCCTGCCGCCGGGCGCGGCCGTTGAACACGGCGTACTTCTTGAGTACATCGACGTACCAGTTCACTTCTCGTCCCCCAGGGATTCTCAGTAGGTGCTGACGCACATCGAATCAGCCACTCTGACCGGATGCCATGATCTTGGCGTGTGCGGTTCAAGCCGTTACCTTGCTGCGGCCGTTCGGTGATCGATCCGGCCGCCCCTCCCGTCTCCCAAGGCCTCGAAACGGGCATTTGGCGAGCCAAGTTGGCGGCGCCCCTCCGAGACAGGGGCGGCGTCGATTGCCCGTTCGATCGACCTGCACGGACCATCCGATCAGGTGACCCTACGATCCGAGCGGCGGGGTACTGGCTGTCGTGAGCTACAACGGCGGAGAGGCACCGCACGCCGTGAAGTGACCTGTCCTGGCCTGTCCTACCGGTTGCCCTCGGCCTCCGAGGCAACACCGCCACCGCCCCGGCCCTTCACCCGAAAGGATTGCCTCGCACGGTGTCGTGCGGGTTGAGCACCATGACCGAGCCCCACGCCCCCACCGGAGCCGAGCGCGTCACCACTGCGGCCACCTACGAGCTGAGCGTCACCACCCTCCGGCGCAGATGTGTCATCCGCCTGGCGGGAAGCGTGGACTGGCAGGACATGCCGACCCTGCGGGCCAGGCTCTTCGACGCGGTCCGCGCCCCGCGCAAGCCGACTCTCCTGGACCTGAGCGGCCTCGACTTCGCGGACTCCTCGCTCCTGCATCTCCTGCTCGACCTGCAACGCCACTTCCGGGCCGGCGAAACGGAGTTGAAGCTCCGCGCCGAGCTGCGCCCGGTGCCGAGCCGCCTCTTCGCCATCACGGGCGCCCACAGCTACTTCGACCTCACCACAACGACGCAGCCGCAGACGTAGCGGTGCGCGCCCCGTCGGGTGCGGCCGCGGTCTCAGTCGTCGCAGTGGGAGATGCCGCGGACGATGCGCAGCATCTCGTCGTTGAGCGTCTGCTCGTTCGTGGTGGCGAGCGCCTCGTCGGGCAGCAGGTGACGCAGGATCACCACGCCGATGAAGAGCGACAGGACGAGTTCGGCGCCGAGGTCGGAGGCGTCCTCGGATTCGCTCCGCGCGGCAGGGTCCGCGCGCAGGGCCTTGCTCAACCGGCCGACCGCCATCAGCAGTCCCTCGCGCCGGAGACGCTCGGCGACCGGGTCGGGGCCCGCGTTGCGCAGCATCAGCATCATCGGATGCTCGCCGCCGTACTCGGCCCAGTCCCGCTCGTGCAGGCCCGCGAGCATGGAGGCGAACACCTCGGACGCGGACTCCTCGACCGGCTCACCGTCCTCACCCGATCCGTCGAACAGCGACTTCGACTCGTCGAGCACGGCGGCGAACAGTCCGTCCTTGGAGCCGAAGTAGCGGTTGATCAGCGCGACGTTGACGTTCGCGTCCGCGGCGATGGCGCGCATCGTGGTGCGTTCGTACCCGAGGAGGGTGAAGCGCCGGCGTGCCGCACGCAGCAGTTCGGCCCGCGTCCTCGTGGCGTCGCGGGGCCGGGAGGCGGGAACGTCAGCGTCGGCATCCATGGCCCCATCTTCCTATACCCGGACATGTAAACAACTGTTTGCACGCTCGGGCGGCCGACCGCTAGGCTGATGTAAACATACGTTGACTTAGGGGTCCGGATGGAACGTGACGCGATGACCGACGAGTCGGCCGCGGAGAAGACGTCACCCGTACGCGCGTACCTGGAGATCGGCGCCGTCGGTCTGGGCGCGCTCATGGCGTCGCTGACGCAGACGCTGGTCATTCCCGTGCTGCCGGTGATCTCCAGGGACATCGGGGCGTCCACGACCGAGGCGCAGTGGCTGCTCACGTCGACGCTGCTGGTGGCGGCCGTCTCCGTCCCGGTGGTCGGCCGGTTCGCGGACATGGTCGGCCGCCGTCTGATGCTGGTGCTGAGTCTCGGGGCGCTGGCGCTCGGTTCGGTCATCGACGCGCTGACGACCGACACCACCCTGATGATCATCGGACGGGCTCTCACCGGCCTGTCCGCGGCGGCGATCCCGCTGGGCATCAGCCTGCTGGCCGCCGTCCTCCCCGTCGACCGGCGCTCCTCCGCCACGGCGCTCATCAGCGCCATGCTCGGCATCGGCAGCGCGCTCGGCCTGCCGCTGGCCGGTCTGCTCGCCGACAACGTCGACTACCACGCGCTGTTCTGGATCGGCGCGGTCGGCGCGCTGCTGAGTCTGGTCGCGATCCTGGTGCTGGTGGGCGAGCCCCAGCAGAAGAGCGCGCGCTCGGTCGACCTGCCCGGCATCGCGCTCCTGACCTCCGGGCTCGTCTGCCTCGTCCTCCCGCTCTCCCAGGGCGGCACCTGGGGCTGGGGCTCGCCGCGCACGGTCGGTCTGCTGGTGGCCTCCGTCGTCCTGCTGGCGCTGCTCGTCCGGGTCGAGGCGAGGTCGGCCGCGCCGGTGGTGAACGTGCGCGCGCTGGCGAACCCGCCGATCGCCATGACGAACGTGGCGAGCCTGTTCTTCGGTTTCGCGCTGTTCGCCAGTTTCGTCGGCACGGCCAACTACGTTCAGGCCCCCGCCGCCACCGGATACGGGTTCGGGTCCTCGGTGCTCACCGCGGGCCTGTGCCTGCTGCCCAGCGGACTGCTGATGCTGTTGCTCGCGCCGATCACCGCGCGGCTCAGCACCCTGTGGGGCGCGGGCAGGGTGCTGTTCCTGGCCGGTCTCGTCGTCGCCGTCGGACTCGTCGTCAGGATCATCTTCGTCGACAGCCTGTGGCAGATCGTCGTGGGTACGGCGATCATCGGCGCCGGCTCCGGAATCGGCTACGCGACGCTGCCGACGCTGATCAACACCTTCACCCCGGCGACCGACCTGGCCGCCGCCAACGGCATCAACTCCCTCGCGCGGTCGCTCGGCAGCACCCTGGCCAGCGCTGTCGGCGGAAGCATCCTCGCCTCGATGACGATGGCCCTCGGCGGCTTCGACATCCCGTCGCTCAAGGCGTACCGCGTGCTGTTCGTCATCTGCGCGGTGGCGGCGGTGGCGGCGGCCGTACTGGGTCTGGTGGTGTCCCGCTCCAGGACCGCGGAGGAGCAGCCGCAGCCGGTGGCGGCAAGGGTCTGACGGATACGCGCCCCTCGTTCAGGTGGCCCCTAGCGAGGGGTTGGGCGAACCGTCGCAGGGGTCCGGGTCTCAGCGGTTCAGGTCACCCGTACAGCGCGAGCCGGTAGAAGTCCGCGAGGGCGGCGTCGATGGGGTGGGGCCGGGGGCGGCCGGTGGCGTCGAGGCGGTTCCAGCGCTGCGCGTTCACCGCCACGGTCATCTGCCGCTCGCCGTCGGCCCGGGTCATGGACAGCGCGCCGGCGCCCCAGACCGTGCCGCCGTGCCCCCAGAAGGCGTCCGGGCCGGGAGGGTCCATCGGGTGCAGGCCGAGGCCGTACTCGATGATCTTTCCCTCCTGGGAGAAGACCGGGACGGTACGGCGCATCTCCGCGAGCGAGGCGTGGCCGACGATCTCGCCGGCGAGCAGGGCGCGGTAGAAGCGGTTGAGGTCCGTGACGGTGGATATGAGGGCCGCCGCCGGGCCCACCCAGGACATGTCGTAGACGCTGTAGTCGCGCGGCGGGTCGATCATGCCGAACCAGGACTCGTAGAGCCGGGCGTGCGGGCCCTCGATGTGCGGGCCGGCGGGGAACGCGGTGGCGGTGAGGGCGGCGCGGTCGATGACGTTCCGGGTGATGTACCGCTCGGCCGTCGTGCCGGTGACCTGGCGCAGGAGTTCGCCCAGGAGCAGGTAGTTGGTGTTGGAGTACACCCCCGGTGAACCGCCCGGGGTGCCGACGGGAGGTGCGGTGACGCCCACCTCGATCAGTTCGGCGGGATCGAAGCGCGTGAAGCGGTTGTCGTCCAGGCTCTCGGGACCGGTGTCCGCGAGGACGGGGAACGCCTTGAGCGAGGGGTAGGCGTACGGGAGGTATTCGGCGAGGCCGCTGGTGTGGTTGAGCAGCATCCGGACCGTGATCGCGGCTCCTCGCCTTCCGGGGACCGGACCGGGGAGGTACCGGCCGATCGGCCCGTCCAGGTCGATCGCCCCCTGCTCGACCTGTTGGAGCACGGCGGCGGCGGTGAACGTCTTCGTGACGCTGCCGACGCGGTGCCGCATACCGGCGGTGACCGGGCGGCCCGTCGCGGTGTCGGCGGCTCCGGCGGCGCCGTGCCAGAGCTGGTCGCCGTCGCGTACCTCGGCGAACAGGCCGGGCATTCCGGCGCGGTGGACTTTCTCGATGGCGGCGTTCAGTTCGGCGGGGTCCGGTGAGTTCCTCACGGCATGCGTCCTTTCGGCTTCGCCGGGTGAGAGACGCGTAGCGGCTCGGCGCGCTGATCGGCCGCTTCACGCTGGTCACCCGACCGGGTGACAGGCATGACCGGTGCGTCGGACCGTCGCGTGGTGGACCGTCCGGCACGCCATGCACCCATTATGCACGCGGTGCGTGCAACACCAAGCGCATGAGCTAGGCTGAAGGCCGGCGAGAGGATGTGGACATGGCGGGCCGAAGGCGTTGGTCGACCGACGAGATCCTGGACGCGGCAACGGAGTTGCTGCGCACGAGCGACGCCGAGTCGTTCAGCGTGCGCAAACTCGCCGCGACCCTCGGGACCGACTCCTCCAGCCTCTACCGGCACTTCCGCAGCAAGACGGAACTGTTGCGCGCGGTGGCCGACCGGATCCTGCTGGCCGCCGTGGAGGGCTATCGCCCCGAGGGCGACTGGAAGCAGCGCATCACCGCACTGGCCCTGCGGGTGAGGGACGCCTTCGACGGGCAGCCCCAGCTCGCCGCGGTCTGGGGGCGCTACGCGTCCAGCGGTACCGGCTCGCGACTGATCATGGAGGAAGTGCTGCAAGCGCTCCGGGCCTCGGGGCTGGCCGACGAGAAGATCCCGGCGCACTACCACCGGATGGCGGTGCTCCTCACCGCGCTGATCACCTCCGAGGCGGGCGTCGGCAGCATCTCCCCCGAGGAGCACGAACAGGGCCTGGAGCTGTTCCGGGTGGCGGTCCTCGGCGCCGACCCCGAGCGCTTCCCCGCCCTCGCCCACTTCGCCCGCGAGGTGCGCCCGCTCGGGGTCGACCGAAGCGCCGCGTTCGAAGACATCCTGGCCGCCCAACTCGCCTACGTGGAAGCCTCGGTCTGACCGAGAGGGCCGGGCGGTGCGCGTCGACGGCGGGAGGAGCGGTGGCCGTGACCAGGGCCGCGTCCGAGGGCCGGCGGCGCGGTCAGCGCTCGTAGACGCCGGTGAGCCTGCCGCGCGCGAGGACGGGCCCGGTGACGGCGGGCAGGAGGGTGCGCGGGCGCGCCCGGTCCGGTGATGTGGCGCCGGGTTCCCTGTCCAAGGGGGCGGCGAGGGCGAACAGTTGGAATACGTAGCGGTGCGGGCCGTGGCCCTTGACGGGGGCGGGGCCGTGGTAGCCGCGGCCGATGGTGGACCTCAACAGCCGCACTCCGGGAGCCGGTTGACGTGCGTTGAGGGCGCCGGCTTCGAGGTGGCCGGACGCGGGGTCCACGAGGGCGAGGCAGTGCACCGCCGGTTTGCCGACCGGCACGTCGATGTCCTCGACGACCAGAAGGAGTTGGGCCGTTCCGGCCGGTGGCGGGGTCCAGGCGAGGTGGGGTGACAGATTGTCGCCGCCGACGTACTTCTCGGCGTGCGCGAGCGGCATGGCGTCGCCGTCGCCGAAGTCGCGGCTGGTGAGGTCGAGCGCCCGCTCGGCTCGCAGGTTGGGCAGGTTCCAGGCGAGGTGGGTGTCGCCCGCCCGCCGGTTGGCCAGCAGCCGGCCCAGCAGGCTCATCGGGTCGCCTCGATCGGCGCGGCCACAGGGTAGGTGGTGGTGGTGAGGGGCATGGTTCTTCTCTCCTGAAGGGGTGGGGCAGGGCAGTCGGGCGGGTCAGCTACGCGTGGACCCTCCTGGAAGCACGGGTCGAGCGTCACCGCCGGCCACCGAACCCGCCGTAGGCGTCTTGGAGGTGCGGCCGGTCCCCCGCAGCAGGGAGGCCATGGCGGCGAGGAACGCGAGGACGGCGCCGAAGGCGAAGACGACGACCAGGCCGGAATGGAACGGCCCGGCTATCAGGCTCGGGAAGAACTCCCGTCCGGTCAGGGTCTGTTGCTGCGCCGTCGTCAGGTGGTTCAGGACGCCGCTGGGCTGCAGGAGGTGCTGGACCGGGTTGACGCCGAGTTGCGCGGCGAACAGGGACGCGACCGGCGGCAGGCTGCCGACCTGGGTGGCGACATCGGCCGGTACGCCCTGCTGTTGCAGTCCGCTGGTGAGGCTCTGCGGGAGGCTGTTGGCCAGTCCGGCGATCATGAGGGAGAAGAACACGCCGATGGAGACGGCCGTGCCGGAGTTCTGGAAGGTCGCGCGCATACCGGAGGCGACGCCGCGCAGCCTGGGAGGCACACTGCCCATGATCGAGGAGGAGTTGGGCGAGGCGAACATACCGCTGGCGATCCCGTTGAGCGCGATCAGCACCGCGAAGATCCAGTAGCCGAAGTCGATCGGCAGCGCCATCAGACCGAGGAAGCTCGCCCCGAACAGCAGCGCCCCGCCGGTGGCCAGCCCCCGGGAACCGAGCCGGTCCGACAGCCAGCCGGAGACGGGCCCGGCGGCGAGGAATCCGGCGGTGAGCGGGAGCATGAAGATGCCGGCCCACAGGGGTGTGTCGGCGTAGTCGTAGCCGTGCAGGGGGAGCCAGATGCCCTGCAGCCAGATGATCAGCACGAACTGCATTCCGCCCCGGCCGATCGAGATGGCCAGGCCCGCCAGGTTGCCGAAGGTGAAGGCACGTTGGCGGAAGAGGCTCAGTTGGATCATCGGGGCCGAGGTGCGCTTCTCGATGGCGACGAACGCCGCCAGGAGCAGCAGGCCGCCGACGATCAGGGCGACGGCCCAGGGGTTGGTCCATCCCATGGTGTGTCCGCCGTAGGGCTGGAGGCCGAAGGTGACGGCGATCAGGACCGCGCTCAGTCCGACCGCGAAGGTGATGTTGCCCCACCAGTCGATCCGGCCGCCGCCGCTCTTGCCGGTCTCCCGCAGCGTGCGGTACGCCCACACCGTGAAGAACACGCCCACGGGCACGTTCACCCAGAACACCGCCCGCCAGTCCCAGGCGGCGAGCAGCCCGCCCACGACCAGGCCGATGAACATGCCGGCGAGGGCGGCGACCTGGTTGATGCCCAGGGCGAAACCGCGCTGCTCCTCCGGGAAGGCGTCGGTCAGGATCGCGGCCGAGTTCGCGGTCAGCATCGATCCGCCGACGGCTTGCAGCACGCGCCAGGCGATCAGCCACATCGCTCCGTGGCCGCCGTCGAAGGGGTCGAAGGACAGCAGGACCGAGGCGAAGGTGAAGACCGCGAACCCGGAGTTGTAGATGCGGACGCGGCCGTACATGTCGCCCAGGCGCCCTACGGTGACCACCAGGACGGCCTGGACCAGCCGGTACCCCATGATCATCCACAGCAGGTAGGCGATGTTCCCCGGGGCCAGCGGGTCCAGGTGCACGCCACGGAAGATCGCCGGGAGGGCGATGAGCACGATCGAGCCGTCCAGCGCGGACATGAAGACGGCGGCGGTCGTGTTCGACAGCACGGTCCACTTGTAGCGGTCGCCGTGCGGAGGGGCCTTGTCGCCAGGTGGTACGAAACCGTCGCGGGGCGGGGTGGACTCGTCGCCGGGTGGGGTGGAGTCGTTACCGGACAGGGCGGGTGGGGCGGAATCGTCGCCAGGCGCGGCGGGCCGGTCACCGGGTGGGCGGTTCCGGTCGGCGGGCTGCTTGGGGGGAACCTTCATCAGGTCGCTTCCTCGATGGTCCGGGGGCGTCAGATGTTCTGGGCCAGTCGCTCCAGCAGCGGCGCGGCAGCGGCGAGCCGCTCCAGCTCCGCCGGGGTGAAGGCGCCGCTGGTCAGGGCCTGGGCGAGGAGTTCGGTCCGCGCGTTGCGCTTGTCCTGGAGCGCCTGCCGGCCGGCGTCGGTCACCGTCAGCACCACACGCCTGCCGTCGTCCGGATCGGGCCGGCCCTCGACCAAGCCGCGGTCCCGCAGCGCACTGAGGGTGGCACCCATGGCCTGTGCGGTGATCTGGGCCTCGCGGGCCAGCGCCGAGGAGGTGGTGGGACCCGTGCGGTGCAGGTTCGAGAGGGCGCTGCGCTCGGGCATGGTCAGTCCGCCGCCGACGGGCACTTGCCGAATCCGGCGCACCAGCAGGCTGAGACTCGCCAGCAGCGCGGAGGCGACCGCGTCAGGGTCCGAGTTCTCCGTGCCTGGGTCCAGGTCCTCGTTCATAAGCTAAGGCTACTTTATCAATCTGCCTTAGTAGATAGCGCACCCATGACGGGCTCGGCCCAGCGCGGGTCTGCGAGGGCGTCCGCGCCGCAAGCCGCAGCGCCTTGGAGGTCGATGGATCATCGACCCCGTCAACAGCACCATGTCGTTCACTCGCCGGTGGCCAATGTTCTCGGACGACATCGCCTACGAGGACGAGTCGGACGGTCGGTCGCCCCGTCGAATCCGGATGCCTGCCTGTCGGGCGCGTGCGGGGGGCTGCGATACTCCCGCCGTGAACGCCGAGACGCTGAAGAGCGGAACGCGACCGGAGTCGGGGGCGCCCGCGCAGGGGTTGTCCGCGTATGAGGAGAGCGGCGCGCCGCGCCCGGGCTGGACGCTGCGCCCCGCGGTGGCGGCCGACATGGACGCGATCGCGGAGTTGCGGGCCGTGGTGATGCGCCCCGACCTGGAGCGCCTCGGCCGCTTCGACGAGCACCGGGTCCGGCAGCGCTTTCGGGATGGCTTCTCCCCCGAGCACACCTCGATCGTCGTGGTCGACGGCGAACTCGCCGGTTGCGTCGCGGTCCGGCCCGCCGAGGGCGGCCAGTGGCTGGAGCACTTCTATCTGGACTCCCGGCACCAGGGGCTCGGGCTCGGAACCGCCGTCCTGCGAACGGTGTTGCGGGGGACCGACACACAGGGCACGACCGTCCGCCTGAACGTCCTGCAGGGCAGCGCGGCCCGCCGGCTCTACGAGCGCCTCGGATTCGTGGCCTACGGGGAGGACCAGGTCGACGTCTTCATGGTGCGCCGGCCGGGTGCCTCCAGCCTCAATCCGTAGATCCAGTCTCTCTCCCCCCCGTGAGCCACGGAACTCCTCGCGAACACAGGGGGATCGCGAGGGCCAGGTCCGCGCCGAGGCGAGTTCTTCGTGGCCAAGGACGTCGGCGGACCGGGGCGGAACGGATGCCGTACTCAGCCGGCGGACCCCGTCGTACGGACGTAGGCGTACTGCTCCGAGCCCAGGCAGCCGCGTGAGGTCTTGGCGGTGCCGCTGCCCGTGCCGTAGTGGATGACCGTGGCGCCGGCCTCGGCGGCGGCCTCGACCAGGTGGTAGAAGAGCAGTTCGAAGTAGAGCGGCAGGCCGCGTTGGGCGGTGTAGTCGAAGCCGGCGCGGTGTGCGAACCAGCGGTCGTGGTGGACCACGATCAGCGCGAAGCCGATGATCTCGCCGTCGAGGCGGGCGGTGGCGGCCAATACGTCCGGGCCACAGGCGGTGAGTGCGCGCTCCAGGATGGCGGCCGAGCGTGCGGAAGTCCAGGTACTCATCCCGTACTTGCCGAGGAGGGTGGTCTCCAGCTCCGCGAAGCGGGGGATGTCCGCCGGGTCGAGGGGAGCCGTGGTGACCCGGACACCGGCGTCGCGCACCGCCCGGCGTTCGGCGCCGATCCGACGGCGCCGGTGGGCGGAGAACCCGGCGAGGTACTCCGCGAAGCCGCCGGACGGAACCGGCAGCCAGTGGTAGCTCTCGGAGTGGAAGGAACGGTAGCCACGGCGGCCCAGCAGCGTCCGCAGCGCGGTGTCGTGCTCGTCGACGTGCAGGAACGCGACGCTCTTCAACGCCTCCTCGTCGGCGAGCCGTTCGGCGGCGTCCAGCAGCAGTTCACCGGCGCTGCCGTGGCCGTCCCGGGTCAGCAGGGCGGTGCGGCCGAGGTGCCGGCCTCCGCAGACGAGGCCGGGCAGCAGGGCGCCGGCCAGGTCGTGGGGCAGGTCCGTGGCCAACTCCCGTGCCCCTTGCCGCCCTTCCTCCGCGCACCGCCGCAGCACGGTGTCGGTGCGCCCCGCGAGCCAGGGGGCGTTCGGGTCGGCGACCGCGGTGGCCAGCGCCCCGGCCAGGCCCTCGCCGTCGGTGAGGGTGAGGTAGCGCATGGCCGCACCGGAGGTGTCCTCCACCACGTCGAGCCAACGGGTCCCCAGGTAGGCGCGGTCGGGGCCCGCGAGACGGTCCCAGGCCACGCGCGGGAGGTGTGCGGCCTGGCGGACGAGGCCGAGGGCCGGGGGAAGGGCGGATATTCCCTCGAAGGCCGGGAGTTGGCCGACCTGGTGCGGTAACGGCGTTGTCAGGTGCGCTCGTTGGGCGGTCCGGATGTCGCTCTCCGGAGTCTGCATGGTGTCTCCTGCTCGACGTCACGACGCCACGACGTCCGGTGCCGATGTCGGTGTCGGCGCCGTCGGGTACGGGCGCGGCGGCGGGTGCTTCCAACTGGGGCTGCGTTGCCGGTCGATGGCGCGGTCTCGTCGGGCCCCGGCCACAGCGAGGCGCCGCGAGGCATTCGAAGGCATGGGGCTGTACGGGGGTGTCGGGAGGTGTCCGGCGAGCGCCGGGAGATGCACCGCACGGGCACACGGCGGGGAGCGCCGGGGTCAGGGGTGCGGGAGTACCGAGGTGCGGGAGCGCAGGGGTGCGGGAGCGCAGGGGTGCGGGAGCGCAGGGGTGCTGGGATGCAGAAGTCCGGGGATGCAGGGGCACGGGACTGCGGAGGCGCGGGAGAGCCGGGGTGCGGGGGTGCGAACCGCGGTTGAAGTGGTCGGTCGTGCCGTCACCGCTGAGCGATGGCGAGGACAACGTAGGCCAGCGCCCCCTGCGACGCAAGCTCCCGTATGCCACTGTTGGGGCGTCTTCGCCATCGTCACCGTTCGTCGGCGGAAATCGGCGGAAAACCGATGGAGAAGGTGACCTGCCGCCATAGCGGACGAGGTCATGGGATTTCGCCAACTCCGTTACAGGTGAAGCCATTTCGGTTCTCTTCACCCGCTCTTCGCCCCCTCTCCCCCGCTTGCGGCACGCCCGTACCGCCTCTAGCGTCGTCGCGCTCCCCGGCGGGACCCGGGTGGTCGCGCTCCGTACCGCGGAGTCCGTCACCCAGGAGCCCGCCGTCGGTGTGCGCCGTACCGCGGTTCCGTGACGGCACGGTTCCGCGCCCTTTGGAAAGGCCTGGTGATGGTCGGACCACCCCGTTCCACCGCCGGCGCGGGCGAGGCGGGCGCTCTGCGTCTGCTGCTGGCCGCCCAGGCGCTGAGCCAACTCGGTTTCCGGCTGCTGGGGTTGGCGATGCCGATCCTCGCCACCACCACCCTGCACGCCTCCGCCTTCGAGGTCAGCGCCGTCGCGGCCTGTCAGACGGCGGCGTTCCTGATCGTGGGGCTGCCGGCGGGCGTGTGGGTGGACCGGATGCGCAAGCGGACGGTGATGGTCGCGTGCGACCTCGGCCGCGCGGTCGCGCTGGGCAGCATCCCGCTGGCGTGGACCCTCGGCACCCTCGACGTGCTTCACCTGTGCGCGGTCTCGCTGGTCACCGGTGTCCTCACGGTGTTCTTCGACGTCGCCGAGCAGAGCTATCTGCCGCACGTGGTCGGCGGCGACCGCCTCGTCACCGCGAACGCCCGGCTGACCGGCGTCGAAGAGGTGGCCGGCGTGGTCGGCCCCAGCGCCGGCGGTCTGCTCATCCAGCTCGCGACCGCGCCCTTCGCGATCGTCGCGACGGCTTTCGGGTACGTGTGGTCGGCGGTGTGCGTCGCCCTGATCCGGCGGCCGGAACCGCTGCCGCCGCGCGCGGACCGCCCGCAACTGATACGCGGTATCGCCGAGGGGGTGCGGCTGGTGACGCGGGACGCGCTGCTGCGGCCCATCGTGCTGTGTTCCACGACGCTGACCCTGTTCTGGAGCATGTCCTACGCGATGCTCCTGGTGCTCCTCGCGCGAGATCTCGCCGTACCCGCCACCACCGTGGGCCTGTTGCTGACGGCGGGCAGCCTCGGCGGCGTGCTCGCCACGCTGGTGGTGCGCCGGCTCATCGAGGCGGTGGGGGACGCGACGGCGGTGAAGTACAGCGTGGCGTGCGGCGCCCCGCTCACCCTGCTCGCCGCGCTCGTCCAGCCCGGCTGGCGGCTCGCGCTCGTCAGCGTCTCGCTGTTCGGGCTGGGCGCGGCGCTCGTGGTCTACAACGTGGCCCAGGTCAGTTTCCGCCAGCGTGCCGTGCCGCCCGACCGGCTGGGCCGGGTCAATGCCACGGTCCGCTTCTTCGCCTGGGGAGCCCGGCCTGTCGGCAGCCTCTGCGGGGGTGTGCTGGCCGAGGTGTTCGGCGCGCGGGGTGCCGTACTGACGGGTGCGGTCGGTACCTCGCTCGCCTTCCTCTGGCTCTTCCTCTCCCCACTGCGCCGGATGCGGACGCTGCCGACCGGCACCTCCACCGCCGAACCCCTCGCGGCCACCTGACCCACCCGTACAGGCCACCGCCCCGCCCCGCCGGCGCCAGCACCCCACCGCCCCACCGAACGACGACACCGAGCCGTTCACCCCGTCCGCCCCGTCCGCCCGACGAACGGAAACCTGCCGTGACCGACGCACTCCCCCCGACCGACACACCCCTCACACCCGACGAGCCCGGCACACCCGAGGCACCCGAGGCACCCGAGGCACCCGACGCACCCGACGCACCCGCGATCGTGTGGATCACCAACCCGGACAACTACGACCCCCGACGCCACCTCCTGCTCCAGAAGGAGGGCTCCGACCGGGTGAACCTCTTCGAGAGCAACGGTCTGCCCGTGCGGGTGGTGCACTCCGGGGACCTCGTGCCGGCGTGGTCCGGCGGAGCACCGCGCCTGTACCTGGACGAGGAGGACCTGCTCGACGGCGGTCACGCCTTCCTGCTGTCGGACTGGACATGGGACGCGGGGATCGGCCGTCACGTCCAGGCGATCACGCGGACCATCAGAGCGGCCGGCCGGGTGATCCTCAACGACGGCATCCGTGACCCCGAGTCGCTGGGCTCGGACAAACTCGCCATGTGCCACGAGGCCGCGGCACTCGGCGTCCCCGTACCCCCGACGGTCGCGGTGCCCTTCGGACGGTACGCGCGCCGCGTACTCCCGGTTGTCGGCAGGGAGTTGGGGGCGGGTCCGTACGTCGTCAAGCCCCGCGCCATGGCCATGGGCTTCGGGGTGCTGAAGGCCGAGGGCCCGGAGCAACTGACCGCCGCGGTCGACCTCCTCACCCCGGCCGCGCTGGGCGCGGTGGTGCACCCGTTCCAGGAGAACGACGGGGACGTACGGGTGTACGTGCACCGGGGCCGGGCCGTCGCGGTGATGCTGCGCCGCCCGAAGGAGGGCTCCTACCTCGCCAACGTCAGCGAGGGCGGCTCCTGCGCGTCCTTCGACGGCGACGACCGGGTCCGCACGCTCAGCGAACGGCTGGCGGTGGGCGTGGACGCCGGCTACCTGTGCGTGGACTGGCTCCTCACCCGCGAAGGCCCGGTCTTCAACGAGTGGATGACGGTCTCGGCGGCCTACGAAGACCTCCCCGAACCGGACCGCTCACGGGTGGCGACGGCACTCGTCACCTACGTACGGGACCGGATCACGACGGGCGCCTGACCGCCACCGTCCGACACCCGCAGCACCCGCAGCACCTGTGGCTCCCCTGACTCCGGTGGCGCCTGGAGCGGCCCCTTCCCGGGCCGCTCCGGGCTCCCGGACCGCCCCGCACTCTCAGCGCGACGTGTCGGCACGGGCCCGTCACCCGCCGAGCCGCACCTCTCTCTCGACCAGCGCACGGAAGGTCTGTGCGGGCCGGCCGGTGAGGCGTTGGACCGTATCGGTGGTGCGGTTCTCGGACCCCTCGGCGATGGCCCGGTCCATGTCGGCCAGCATCGTCGCGAACTCCGGCGGAATCCGCGTCGCGAGGCGGTCTCGCAGGTCCTCGTGGGAGAGGTTGCGGTGGGTCACGTGTCTGCCGGTGACCTCGGTGATGATCGCGGCGATGTCGTCGTAGGAGAGCGCCTCCGGTCCGGTGATGACGAGGTCGCTGTTGGGGGCGTGGTCGGCGGTCAGGACGTGTGCGGCGACGGCCGCGATGTCCTCGGCGTCGATGAAGCCGACCCGGCCGCTTCCGGTCGCCGTACGCAGGACGCCGTCCTCTCGGATGCTCACGGCGTGCGCGTGGGTGCCGGTGAAGTTCTGCATGAACCACGACGGCCGCAGCACCGCCCACTGCTCGAACAGGCCGGGCAGTGCCTTGTGCACCAAGCCGACCGCCGGGCCGCCCTCGGGGATGGCCGAGGAACCGAGCAGCACCGCGCGCCGCACCCCGCCGGAGCGGGCCCGCTCCAGGAACGGCAGCATGACCGCCGCCGGGTCGGCGTCGCCCAACGGCGGTACGAGGTAGACGCGGTCGACCCCGTCGAGGGCGCCGGGGTGGGTGGCGGGGGCGTACCAGTCGAAGATGACCGGCTCCGTGCCGGGGACCGCGGTGGCACGACGGCTCGCGGCTCTGACGCGGTGACCGGCGGCTGTCAGCCTCGCCGCGGTGCGGCTGCCCGTGGTGCCGGTCGCACCGATGACCAAAATGGTGCCGGTGCCGGTCATCGGCCGCTCCCGACGAAGTCAGCGCCGGGTTCGCGTACGGCCAGGGGGTTCCAGTAGTCGCGGTACGACGTGAAGCGGCCGTCCTGAACGGTCACCACGGCGATGTAGGTCATGTCGAAGGGGCTGTCCGTCCGCACCAGGCGGCCGACGCCACGCATCTCGACCACGATCGTCTCCGGCGCTGTGGTCTGAAGGATGCTCAGTACGGGGAAGTCGCGCAGGTCCACGTGGTCGGGGTAGTGGCGCATGTAGTCGGCGATCGCCCGCCTGCCCTCCAGCCGCGCCGGCCAGCCGTCGGGAGCGAAGGGGAACTCCATGACCCCGTCCTCGGCCCACAGGGCGATCCAGCCGGGAATGTCCTTGTCCAGGAGCAGCCGCAGGCTGTGGCGGTAGAGATCCGCCGCGGTGTGGTGAGTCACCGCGCCACCGGGAGGCACCGAGGTATCGGGAGTCGGCGCGGTATGGGGAGTCGGCGCGCTCTCGGGGGTCGGAGCGGTGTCGGAAGTCGCGGGGGTGTCGGGAGCGGGATCGGGCGTCGGAGCGGTGTCGGAGATCGACGCGGGCATGGGTATTCTCCATCCATAGAATCCGGACCAGGGGTCCGCTTTGACAATACGGACCCGTGGTCCGCTTTTGCAACCGGAGGAGCAGCATGCCCGAACGCAGGCCACGCAAAGACGCGGTCCGTAACCGGGAGGCCGCCCTGTCGGCGGCCGACGATCTCTTCGCCCGCTGTCGGCACCCCGACGACGTCACCATGGCCGACATCGCGGCGGCCGCCGGCGTCGGCAAGGGCACGCTCTTCCGCGCGTTCGGCGACCGTCCGGGCCTGCTCCGCGCGCTGTACGAGGCACGGCTCGAACCGGTGCGGGAGGCGATCGAGGCGGGGCCGCCCCCGCTCGGCCCCGGCGCGCCGGCGCGCCTGCGCGTGCCCGCTCTCCTCGACGCCATCCTCTGCTTCAAGCTCGACAACCGCCGTCTCGCGGTGGCCCTGGAGGAAGCGGGAAACGGCAACAGCCCCTATCAGGCGGAGCACTACGAGCGGTGGCATGCCCTGCTGCAAGGCGTCCTGGAGCAGATCCCCGGCCTGGGCGGCGACAGCGCCTTCACGGCCCACGCCTTGCTCGCCGCGACCCGGGCAGACCTCGTAGAGCACCTGGCCGAACAGGCGGGCACGTCACGGGAGAGCCTGCGCGCCCAGTTGGCCGACTTCACCGAGAGAGTCCTGAACTAGCCGGGCCCCCACCGGCCGCACCCCACACGGGCCCTGAGCCGCCGGCCCTGCGTTCGGTTCGCCTCTGAGGCATCCGCGCGGCCGACAGCCGGAGATCCCACCGGTGCCCGGCGCCACGCGGGGGGGAGTTCAGGAGCCCGCGCTCATCCGGTTCATTTGGCGGCGATGGCGTCGCGGACGCTCTCTCGCAGCAGGGCGCGGCGGCGCTCGTGCACTTCCGAGGGCTCCTGCGCCGTCGCCGCGTAGACGTTGCTGACCGGCGACCAGGCCATGGACATGGCGATCACCAGGGCCATCACGTCGAAGGGGTCGCCCTGGCGCACCAGGCCGTCCGCCTGGGCCTGAGCGATGGCGGCCAGCTTGCGGTCGTCCCGACGCTCGGCGCCCTCGACCAGATGGCCCTCCGGGCGCCGCTCCAGCCGCGCCCAGGTGGCCAGCCGGATCAGGTCGGGGCGGCGCAGGTACTCGTCGTAGAGGCGTACGGCCCAGTCCGCGAGGTCCTCGGCGTTGATCGGGACGACGTTCACTATCCGATCGAGCGAGCTGAAGAAGATGGCATCGAAGAGCCCTTCCTTGTTGCCGAAGTACGCGTAGAGCTGCGCCTTGTTGGTACGCGCCGCGACCACGATCCGCTCGACACGCGCGCCCGCGATTCCGTGCTGGGCGAACTCCTGGGTCGCCGCGTCGAGAATGCGCTGGTACGTCGCGGCTCCGCGCGAGTTGAGGGGCTGATCGGCCATTCCTCCAGGATAACAAACAGAACAGTTGGTTTGCCTGGCGCCCCGACTCCGTTTAGCCTGGACAGACCGAACAGTCTGTCTATGAGGAGTCATTTCATGAGGAGCACGGTTGGCTGGATGGCGGACGGTCCGTCGTCGACACTGCGACGGGGGCCGCTGAAGCGGCGTGACCTGCGCCCCGACGACATCGCGGTCCGGGTGGACTACTGCGGTGTCTGCTACTCCGATCTGCACGCGATCGGCAGCCGGGACGGCGAGGGGAGCACGCCTCTGGTGCCCGGGCACGAGTTCACCGGTGTGGTGACCGAGACCGGTTCCGCCGTCTCTGGTTTCGCCGTCGGCGACCCGGTGGCGGTGGGCAACATCGTGGACTCCTGCGGCGAGTGCGCGATGTGCCGGGCCGGCCAGGAGAACTTCTGCTACGACTTTCCGACCCTGACCTACAACGGCACGGACCGGCAGGACGGATCGGTCACCCAGGGCGGCTACTCCCGCGAGTACATCGTCCGCGACCGATTCGCCTACCCGCTCCCCTCCGGCCTGGACCCGGCCGCCGCCGCTCCTCTGCTGTGCGCCGGAATCACCGTCTGGGAGCCGTTGCGCGCCCTCGGCGTGGGGCCGGGAACGCGCCTGGCGGTCGCTGGACTGGGCGGCCTGGGCCACCTGGCGGTCAAGATCGCCGCGGCGCTCGGCGCCGAGACCACGGTGATCAGCCGCACACCGGACAAGGCCGAGGACGCACGCCGGCTGGGCGCCCACGATCTCCTCGTCTCGACGGACCCGGAGCGGATGGCCGCCGCCCGCGACCGTTTCGACGTCGTCATCGACACCATCTCCGCACCGCACGACCTCGGCCCCTATCTGCGCCTGGTCGCCATGGACGGAACGCTCAGCCAGGTCGGGTACCTGGGGCCCGTCACCATCGAGACCGTGGACCTCCTCGTGGGCCGCAAGAAGCTCAGCTCCGCGGGCAGCGGTGGCCGGCCCTCGACCGCCGCCATGCTGGAGTTCTGTGGGGAGCACGGCATCACCGCCGACATCGAGCTGCTCCCCTCGGCCCAGGTGAACGAGGCCCTCGACCGCCTCCAGCGCAACGACGTCCGCTACCGCTTCGTCCTCGACCTGTCCGACCTGGACTGACCGGCGGCCGAACAGCGCTGTCCTGGCCGGTCACCCGCCTGCGAGGACGCAGAAATCGTGCCCCTCCGGATCGGCCAGGACCCGCCACGGAACCTCGCCCTGGCCCACGTCGAGATCCGTGGCACCGAGGGCACGCAGCCGGGCCGCCTCCGCCGCGTTGTCGTCCACGGGGTGCGGCAGCAGGTCGAGGTGGACGCGGTCCGCTCCGGCCTCGGCTCCGGGGACACGCAAGAACTCCAGGTACGGTCCGCCCCTTTCGGTGGAGCGGAGCCTCGCCTGATCGTCGGTCACCTCGCGCGGAGCGCAGTCCAGCGCCTCACCCCAGAACCGGGCCATGGCACGCGGATCCACGCAGTCGACCACCACCGCGGCGATCGGTCCGGTGTCCCGGTAGATCTCCCGCGGCTCCAGCACGCAGAACTCGTTGCCTTCCGGGTCGGCGAGAACCGTCCACGGCACATCTCCCTGGCCCACATCGGCAGATGTCGCGCCGAGAGCCCGCAGGCGCGCGACCAAGTCCGCTTGACCGGCGAGTGAGTCGGTGGCGAGGTCGAGGTGCACACCGTTCTTCGCGGCCGGCTTGGCCCGCGGAACGGGAACGACGTTGACGCAGACGACGACCGGGTCCGGCCAGACGAAGCCGACGGGTGCGACGAGTCTGGTCACACCGCGCGCCCCGGCGGAGGAGCGCCAGCCGAGGGCCTCCGCCCAGAACCGTCCGACAGCTTCGACGTCAACGGCCTTGATGTTCACCTGAACAGGGCGCACAGTCATGCCTCCGATCCTAGGCACCGGCGCGGCCAGGGTGTCCGCACCGCGAGGCGGCCCGTGGATGTGCGTCTCTGCGGGACGCCGGTCCGGTTCCGCCTCGCGCCGTGGATTGGTGAAGTCGCCGCCCCTGCGGGGCACCGCCGCCGCGCGGCCGGTGGAATCGCCCGCCGGCCCGGCGGCCCGGCGGCCCCGTGCCGCGAACGCGGAGCGTGGTCACTACGATCAGAGCCCAAGACAACCATTCGACCGGCTCGATGGCAGGGCCGGTCAGGGTCGCCGATGCCGGGGTCCGCTCCCCGGGCTGCGGTGATCTTCCTGCCCAGGAGGACCCCCCGCATGTTTCGACGTATTGGGATCACCGTCGTCCGACATCCCGTCTGGACGATCGTGGCATGGCTCATCGCGGCGGTGGCCATCGTCGCCACGGCTCCGAGCCTGCCCTCGAACAGCGACGAGAGCAGCTTCCTGCCCAAGAGTTACGAGTCCATCAAAGCGGCGGATCTCCAGGCGGAGGCGTTCCCCGGCGCCTTCACCCCGTCCGCGATCGCGCTGTACCAGCGCACGGACGGCGGCAAGCTCACCGCCGCCGACAAGAAGGACATCGCCCGGATCACCAGTGAGCTGGGCGAGAAGAAAATCGACCAGGTGCAGAAGGTCGTCCCCGGCCGGCCGTCGAAAGACGGCCGGTACGACCTGACGCTGGTCCAGATGGACAGCAAGAACGCCGGCCAGCCCAAACAGGCGGACGCAGCCAAGGTGTTGCGGGACGACGTCAAACAACTGGCCAAGGGCACCGATCTCGACGTCAAGCTCGGCGGCTCCGCCGCGCAGGCACTCGACCAACAGGACTCGTCCGAACGAGGTCAGGCGCTGATCGGGATCGGTACCTTCCTGATCATTCTCGTGACCATGCTGATCATCTTCCGGGCGCCGATCCTGGCCGTTCTCCCCCTGGTCCTCATCGGGGTCGTCGCCGCCATCGCCAACGGGCTGATCGCGTACGCCACCAAGCTCTTCGACCTCCAGGCCAACAGCTCGGTGTCCTCGATCCTCATCGTCGTGCTCTTCGGCGTGGGCACGGACTACTTCCTCTTCCTGATGTTCCGCTACCGGGAACGGCTGCGGGCGGGGGACGAGTCGAAGGAGGCGATGATCAACGCGGTGGGCCGGGTCGGCGAGGCCATCGCCTCGGCGGCCGGAGCCGTCATCATCGCCTTCCTGGCGCTGGTGCTGTCCACGCTGGGCTTCCTCAAGCAGATGGGCCCGGCCCTGGCCATCGCGGTCGCCGTCACTCTGGTGGCGGGACTGACGCTGGTCCCGGCCGTGGTCTCGCTCATCGGCCCGAAGGTCTTCTGGCCCTCGAAGTCCTGGCAGCGCGAGCCGGAGAACGCCCGGTTCGCCGCCCTCGGCCACGGTGTGCGGCGCCGCCCGGCGCTGACCGCCTCGCTCTCCGGCCTCGTCCTGGTCGCGCTGTCGGTCGGCGTGTTCGGGTACAAGGCCACCTTCGACCTGGCCTCGGGCTCCATGCCCAAGACCAAGGAGTCGATGGTCGTCCAGGACGAGATGCAGAAGGCGTACTCGGCGGGCGCCGCCGCACCGACCGACGTCTACCTGTCGAGCACCGACGGCAAGCCGCTGGACAAGGCCGCCTTCCCCGCGTACGCGAAGAGCCTCGGCGCGGTGGACGGGGTCGCCAGCGCGAACATGACCCAGGTGAACAAGGACGGGACGACCGCCGACTTCACGGTCACGCTCAAGTACGAGGCGTCCACGGACCAGGCGATCGACACCGTGGGCAGGGTGCGGGACGTCGCGCACTCCGAGGCGCCACAGGGCACCGAGGCCCTCGTCGGCGGCATGTCCTCGATCTACAAGGACATCGACACGGCGGTCAACCACGACTACCGGACGGTCTTCCCGGTCGCCGCGATCCTGATCATGGTCATCCTGGGGCTGCTGCTGCGCAGTGTGGTCGCGCCCCTGTACCTGATGGCCTCGGTGGGTCTCGGGTTCGGCGCGACGCTCGGCGCCACCGTGTGGATCTTCCAGGACGGGCAGGGGCACTCGGGCCTGATGTTCATGCTGCCCGTGATCATGTACCTGTTCGTGGTGGCCATCGGCACCGACTACAACATCCTCATGATCGCCCGGCTCCGTGAGGAGGCACGGGAGGGCCGGGACCCACGGGAGGCGGCCGGCATGGCCCTGCGGCACGCCGGGCCGACCGTGGCCGCGGCCGGCTTCATCCTCGCCGCGACGTTCGCCACGATGATGCTGGCGGGCAACGCGCTCCTCACCGAGATGGGCTTCGCGGTCTCGTTCGGCATCGCGGTCGCCGCGTTCGTGATGGCGATGTTCTTCACGCCGAGCCTCACCGCGCTGATCGGCCACGCGGCGTGGTGGCCGGGGCACGCGGACCGGACCCAGACCGCACCGGCCGGCGCGGGAGACGAACCCGCCGGTTCGGGACCGGCCGCCGACGAGGACCGGGACGCGCTCGCGCACGATCCCTCGGGGCGGCGCGGCTAGCACCCGGAAGGACGAAGGACGAGGCGGGTCTGCCGGGCCGGCGCACGAGTCGGCCCGGCGGACGGGCCTGCCCGGCGGACAGGCCCGTCTGCGGTCGACCCATCGGCGGTCGCTCCGTCGGCGCCGGACGGCACGACTCCCGCCTGCGGGCGCGACCCCGTCTACGCGCCGTGGACCGTCGTCAGGTCGGTGAGGCCCGAGATGGTCAGGACGGGTTCCAGCAGGGGGTTGGTGACCAGTTCGAGCCGGTCGGCGTGCGCGAAGAGCACGCTGAGGCCGGCGCTGTCGAGGTACTCGACGCCGGTGAGGTCCAGGACCAGCGGGCCCGTCATGTCCGTGAGGGCGTCGGCCAGTTCCTCGGTGTTGCTCATGTCGATCTCGCCGACGGCCGTCAGGAGGGCGGTGCCGTCGGGCCGCCGTCCACGGGTGAGGGTCAGGGAAGTGGTCATCAGGCGATCCTCGTATGCATGTCGACGGTGGTACCGGACGGGCCGGGGGTGACGGTGACCTGCTGCATCAGCGCACGCATCAGGCGCATCCCGCGACCGCGGTGGGTGTTCAGCTCCGGCTCGGGGGCTTTCCAGCGTCCGGTGTCGGCGATGGTCAGGTGGAGGTTGTCGACGAACGCCTCGGCCCGGATGTGGATGACGTCGCCGGGCGCGTCCCGGTGACCGTGCTCGATGGCGTTCGCACACGCCTCGCCCGCCGCCACCAGGACGTTCTGCACGGTTCTGGGCGGCAGATCGCACTGGTCCAGCCAGCTCCGCAACGTCTTGCGGACCGGGGCCAGTTGGGAGGACTCGGCGGGGAAGGACATCTCCAGCGGGGCCGGGTGACGGTACAGGAGCAGGGCGACGTCGTCGTCGTAGCCGTCGGCCGGCGCAAGCCGGGACATGACGTCGGTGGCGAGGACGTCGACGGCGGTGCCCCGCCCGTCCTGGAGGGCCTCGCTGGCCTGGTCGATGCCCGCGCTGAGCGGGCGGCGCCGCCGTTCGACCAGCCCGTCCGTGTACAGCAGCAGCGTGGACCTGGCCGGGATCGTGCAGTGGGCCTCGGGCCGTTGGTTGCCGGGGCGCACCGCCAGGGGCAGGGAACGGCCGTCCTCGAGCAGCCGGGTGGTGCCGTCGGGATGGACGAGGATGCCGGGCGGATGACCGGCGCTGGAGTAGGTGAGCCGGCCGGTGTCGGTGTCCAGGACTCCGCAGAAGACGGTCGTACAGGCCGCGCCCGGAACGCCGGCGGCGAACTGGTCCAGGGCCATCAGGGTCTGTGCGGGGCTCGCGTCCTGGAGCATCAAGGCGCGGCAGGCGCTGCGCAGTTGGCCCATGACGCTGGCGGCTTCGAGCCCGCGTCCGACGCAGTCGCCGACGACGATGCCGATCCGGCCGTCGGGCAGGGTGACGGTGTCGTACCAGTCGCCGCCCACCTCCAGGGGCCGGGTGGCGGGCTCGTAGCGGACGGCGAATCCGTCGGGGAGCCGGGAGGGGCCGAGGATGGCGCGCTGGAGGGCGATGGCGGTCTCACGCTGCTGGTCGATCTGGTGCGCGCGCTGGAGTCCCTGGGCGAGGTGGCCGGCCAGCAGGGAGAGCAGCAGTTCGTCCTCGCCGGTGAAGGGCCGGTTCTCCCCGAGGTCGATCCACAGGGCGAGCGGACCGTTCGGGAACTCCAGGAGGATCCCGGCCCCGGTGTGGTCGGCGACCGGGGTCAGGATCGGCCCCTGGCGCAGGCCGTCGAGCTTCTCGCGGCGTTCGGCGGGCAGTTCGGGCCAGGTGAGCGGTGCGCTGGTGGAGGTGAGGGTGGGCTGGTCGCCGTGTTCGTAGACCGCCGCCAGGACCGAGTGGGCGTGCCACAGCTTCTTCAGTTCGCCCAGCGCGCCGGCCAGCGCCTCGGGGAGGCTGGTGGCCCGGGACAGGCAGGTGCCGAGGGCCGCGAGGGCGCTCTCCCGCTGGATGGCGTAGTGCTCGGCGGTGACGTCGCGGAAGGTGCCGACGGTGACGCGGCGTCCGGTGTCGGGGTCGTCGACCTGGTTGAAGGTGGCCGTGGCCCACAGCCGGCGTCCGTCCCGGTGGGTGATCGGGATGGTGTACGACCCCTTGGTGTTGCCGAGCAGCAGCGCGAACGCCTCGCTGACCTGCTGGTGCGCCGCCGCGTCGGTGGTGGCGTCGGGCCACCAGGGGTGGGTGGGCCGGTACGGGAGGCCTTCGGGCCCGTATCCGAGGATGTCGGTGAACGCCGCGTTGATCTCGATGACGGCGCCCTCCTCGTCGCAGACGAAGAATGCCTCCTGCAGGGAGTCCACGAGCGCGGTGCGCCAGCGGGCGTGGTGGCTGCGCAGCCGCGCCAGCTCGATGTTGGCCCGGACGCGGGCGAGGAGTTCGGCGGCCGCGAACGGTTTCACCAGGTAGTCGTCGGCGCCGGCCTGCAGTCCCTCGATGGAGGCCTCCTGTCCGGCCCGGGCCGACAGCAGCAGGACCGGGAGGGAGGCGGTGCGGGGGTCGGAGCGCAGTGCCGCGACGAGGGCGAGGCCGTCCAGGTGGGGCATCATGACGTCGCTGACCACGAGGTCGTAGGTCTTCGCGCGGATCGCCGCCAGGGCCTGGCGGCCGTCCTCGACCGCGCTGACCTGGTATCCGGCGGCGCGCAGCAGCCGGATGAGGTAGTCGCGCATGTCGGCGTTGTCGTCGGCGACCAGGACGTGGGCGGGCAGTGCGGGGCCGGGGCCGTCGGCCGGCCCGTCGGTGACCCGCGTGACCTCGGCGGACTCCGTGGCGGCCCGCCCGCCGGTGTGGTCGTCGGACCGTTCAGCGGACGGGTCGAGGGGCTGCCGGCCGGGCAGCCAGCGAAGGGCCTCCTGGACGAACGGGTCGGGCGAGGTGGCGGCCGGTCCGGTGGCCGGTTCGGGCAGGACGGCGTCGGGGGGCAGGTGCGCGGAACCGTACGGCAGCCGGATGGTGAACCGGGTGCCCTGGCCTTCGGTGGAGGTGGCGTCGATGTCGCCACCGTGCAGTCCGACGAGTTCCTTCACCAGGGCCAGGCCGATTCCGCTGCCTTCGTTGGAGCGGGAGCGCGCGTTCTCTATGCGGTGGAAACGCTCGAACAGCCGGGGCATCTCGTGCGCGGGGACGCCGATGCCGGTGTCGGCGACGGTGACCTTTGCCGCGCCGTCCTCGGTCCGCACGGTGACGCGGATCGAGCCCTCGAAGGTGAACTTGACCGCGTTGCTGAGCAGGTTGAGGACGACCTTCTCCCACATGCTCCGGTCGACGAAGACCGGTTCGGGCAGGGAGGGGCAGTCGACCTGGAAGTCCAGTCCGGCCCGGTCGACGGCGGAGCGGAACACGCTGGCGAGTTCACCGGTGACGGCGGCCAGGTCGACCGGCTCGTAGCGCGCCTGCATGCGGCCCGCCTCGATACGGGAGAAGTCCAGGAGCGTGTTGACCAGCTTGCCCAGGCGCAGCCCGTTGCGGTGGATGACGTCCAGTTCCTCGCGGACGGACGCGTCCGCGTCCGCGAGCCGGTCCCGCAGTTCCTCCACGGGGCCCATGATCAGCGTCAGGGGGGTGCGGAACTCGTGGCTGATGTTGGAGAAGAACGCCGTCTTCGCCCGGTCCAGTTCCGCGAGTTCCTCCGCGCGCCGCTGCTGCGCCTGGTAGCTGCGGGCGCTGGCGACCCCGGTGGCGACATGGCCGGCGACGAGTTCGACGAATCCGCGGTAGGCGTCGTCCAGGGCCCGGTAGCGGTTGAGGCCGACGACCATAAAGCCGAAGGGTGAGCCGCCCTGCTGTCTCAGCGGCACCACCAGCGCCTGGACGGGGGGCTGCGGCCACTTCCCCGTCGGCAGCTCCGTGAACACGGGGCCGTCCAGGGGCATCAGCACGGACTCGCCGAGGGCCGCGGCGGCCGTCGGCCACACCGTCTCGGAGCCCGGCGGAAGGAGCCGCGGGGCGGCGGGGTGATCGTCCTGGATGCCGGAGACCGCGGCCAGGGCGGCGCTGCCGTCGTCCTGGAAGAGGTAGGTGAGGGTGAAGGGCAGGCTGTACGGGTTGCGGCCGAGCTGTCTGCGGGCGAAGTCGAGCATCTCCTGCTCGGTGCGTACCACGCTGGGGTCGGAGCCGAGGTCGCGGAGGGTGCCCATCCGTCGTTCGCCGATGACCCGTTCGGTCTCCTCGCTGACGACGCAGAGCATGCCGACCACCTGGCCGGCGTCGTCGCGCAGCGGGCTGTAGGAGAACGTGTGGTAGCTCTCCTCCGGGTAGCCCGAGCGTTCGAGGAACAGCAGGAGCGCCTGGTCCCAGGTCGCCTCGCCGGTGGCGAGGACGGTGTCGATACGGGGCCCGATGTCGTCCCAGATCTCCGCCCAGACCTCGCTCGCCGGGCGGCCCAGGGCCCAGGGGTACTTCCGGCCGAGGGTGTCGCGCCGGTAGGCGTCGTTGCAGAAGAAGGTGAGTTCGGGGCCCCAGGCCATCCACATGGCGAACTTGGACGACAGCAGGATGCTCACCGCCGTCTTCAGGCTCTGCGGCCAGTTCTCCGGGTCGCCGAGCGGGGTGGCCGTCGCCCAGTCCACCAGCGACAGATCCCGGCCGACGGCCGCGTCCGCGGCGAACACACCGGCGCCGGCCGCACTGACTGCGCCGCCCGCACTGCCTGGGCTGCCGGCACTGCCTGCGCTGTCTGTGGCGGACATGTCGGTGCCGTCCGCCGTTGTCCTCTCCGGCCCGGCGTCCTCGGATCGCGTCACTGCCCACCCCTTCGTTCACAACGGGCCGATGCCGGAGCGCGGCCTGTCGGTGTCCGGCGTGCGGTCCCCTCCGCGCGCGTGGTCAGCCTATCCGTGGGAATACGCGAGCTGCGGGGCCACCACCCGGGGAAGCGCGTTGACGCGCTCCGTAGGATAGGACAGCCGCGCGTCGGAGCAACAGGCGCGGTCAGCGGGAGGGGGAACGACATGACGGGGTCCGCGCGCGCCCTTTCCCAGGACGCGAACACCACCTCGGTGGACGCCGTCTCGGTGGACACCGCGTCGGACGACGCCGTCTCGGTGGATGCCGTCTCGGTGGACGAGCGGTGGCCGCTCCCGGCGGTGCCTCGCCCCGCGCGCCGAGGCCCGTCGTGATCCGGGCCGGCGCGCCGACGCGCGTGAAGGTCCGCGCACCGTCACGGTTCCCCGCCCTCGACGACCCGACCCCCCACGCCGCCCCGCCTGTTCCCGTTCCCCCTGCCCCACACGCCCACCCGCCCAGGAGAACCGGTGTACGACCGCACTCTGACCGTCACCCGACACGCCCACGCACGCGGGGCCACCGTTCTGGTCGTCGTCGGTGAACTCGACCACCACACCACACCGGAACTCGCCCGGGCCGTCCAGGACACCCCCTTCGGCCCGGACACCCCGCTCCTGCTGGACGTCTCCGACCTCACCTACTGCGACTCCACCGGCCTCACCGTGTTCGTGGGTGCCTACGACCGCGCGGTCAAGTCCGGGACGAGCCTGCTCCTCGTCGGGATGAACGCCGATCTGATGCACCTGTTCCGCATCGTCGGCCTCGACCAGCTCTTCACCTTCCAGCCCACGGTCGACGACGCCATCAACACCCTTCCCGCCTAACCGGAGCCCCGGGGCCGCTCAGGGGATGTCCAGGTCGGCCTGGAGCATGTGGTGGTCCGAGTAGCGGGACGGGTGGACGGCGTGGCCGAGCGGGGTGATGCCGCGCAGGAAGACGTAGTCGAACGTGGACTGCCAGTCGGTGGTGGCCTCGCAGTCGCCGGTGGGTGACGGACCGCAGTGCGGGTCCGCGTCCTTGGCCACGGCCCACATCCGGGCGAGTTCGGGTGACTCGGGCACGGCGTTGAAGTCGCCGAGGACGATGACGCGGTCGTACCGGGACACCTCCGGGGCGAGGACCGCGGTCTGGCGTGCCCGGACGGGTTCCTGCCGCCGTTCGGCGAGGTGGGTGTTGAGGACGCGGACGCGCCGGCCGTCCACCGTGGTGGTGACGGCCATGTACCCGCGGGCCTCCGATCCGCCGTCGGGATAGCGCGCGGTGACGGCGTCCGACATCGGTGCCGCCGAGAGAATCGCCTGCCCGTACCCTCCCGGCCTCCAGGGCGCTCCCCCGCACCGGCCCCAACTGCGCAGCACCGCGCCGTACTTGGCGTGGTAGGTCAGCCCGAACAGGCTCTTCAGATAGTCCCGGATCCTTTCGACGTCCGGCACGCACGCCTCCTGCAGCGCGATGACCTGGGGTGCGTAGGCGGCGATCTCCGCCGCGCGGTCGGCGTTGCTCGCCCCGCAGGGGTTGCAGAGGTTCCACGTCATGACGCGGTTCGGGACGAGGTCCGCGGCTTGGACGGCGCGCGAGGCGGTGAACGGGGAGCCGCTCGGGGTGCTGGGACCGATCAGCAGCAGGCAGACGGCGATCACGGCGCCCACGAGCAACTGGGTGCGCCCACCCGACATCTGCCCTCCCTCACAGCGGACCTTCATGACGCGTGTGCCTCCCCTCCCGAGGATATGGGAGGGGCTCGCCGGTCGGCGGACGGGCCCTCCGGTTCTCCTGTGCTGTGCACAGCGCAGAGGCGCCCCGGCAACGGAGTACCGCCTTCCGTTCTGCCGTCGGCCGTCGCGCGCCGGACCGCCGGGTCACCCGTCCCGCCGCACCGTCCACCGGCTCGCGGAAATGGAATGCGCCAGGTCAGGAGCCCATGTCCCGGTCGGACGCACGGCTGTCGACCCGGGCGGGCAACCCCAGAGTTCCGCCTTCCTCCCATGCCGGCGCAACCTCGCGTTCACGGTGCCGTCGCCAGGGGACGGCTTGCTGTGGAGCGAAGTTATCTAGACAACTTTGCTCACCCGGGTGCCGCCGAGGCGGTTCCCGGGGCGGAGAGGAACCAACACCGTGTCATCCCTCTCAGAGGCCGCCGCATCCGGGAGCAGCGTCGCGATCGGCCCCACGACGCCCCCGCCGCGTGGCACCAAACTCGCCGTCACCTGGTCGACGGACGCCCCCGACCCGAAGAACTGGATCGGCGTCTACCCCGCCGACCGGCTGCCGGCCGGCGGCAGCAGCTCCCTCGTGTGGGCGTACGTGCCCGGCGCGTCCGGGGAGACCACGCTCGACACCTCCGGGCTGAGCGGCGGCCCCTACATCGTGTATCTGCTGGCCAAGGACGGTTACGGCGTCCTCGCCAAGACGGAGCCGTTCAGCTTCGCGGGCGCCCCCGGCGGCGACTCCGTCGTGCTGACCACCCCGGCGCCGCGCGAGGGCGACGAGGTCTCCTTCCACTGGACGACGGACGCGCCCGATCCGAAGAACTGGATCGGCGTGTACGACGGAGACCGGCTGCCGGGGCACGGCTCCGCCCTCGCCTGGGCCTACACGCCCGGCGCCGCGGGTGACATCACCATCGACACCTCCGCGCTGAGCGACGGGCCGTACACCGCCTATCTGCTGGCGAAGGACGGCTACGGCGTCCTCGCCAAGACGGCGGCCTTCAGCTTCGCGGTCGCCCCGCGGATCCCACGCCCGCACGCGGCCGTCGACGCCCTCACCACACAGGCACAGACGGCGGGCACGAGCTTCTCGGTGAAGCTGGGCGGCCTGTGGATCCGGCCCGAGGGCAACCCGGCGGGCAGTCCGGTCTTCAAGCGGGCCGGGGGCGATTCGTGGCTGTCGGTGGCCGCGGACGGCACGGTCGGCGGCCGGGCTCCGCTCGTCGCGCCGCGCAGGCCGGGCCGGTTGGTCGCGGAGGTGACCGACAGCGCCGTCGGCCGCGACACGGTCACCGTCCAGGTGCCGGTGCGCACCGCGCGGGAACGGCTCCGCCTCAAGGTGGCCACGCTGAACCTCTGGGACGGCGGCAGCCATGTGGACGGCTCCCGGGAGAAGCTGCTGCGGCTCGTCCTCACACAGGGCCTCGATGTCGTGGCGCTCCAGGAGTGCGGGGACAGGACGGCCGACGACCTCGCCGACGCGCTCGGCTGGCACGCGCACCAGTCCGGCGGTCTCGGGATCGTGAGCCGCTGTCCGCTCGGCGACGTGGCCGGCCCGACGGCGGCGCTTCCGGCCATGGCGGCGACGCTGCGGCTGACGGCCGACCGCGCGGTGCGGCTGTGGACGGCCCAGTTGGACGAGGCGGACTACGGGCCGTACGCGCTGTCGGCGGGCCGGACGCCCGCGCAGGTCGAGGCGGCCGAGAAGGAGTCGGTCCGCTACCGGCAGGTGCGGGCGCTGGTGGCCGCGCTGCGTCCGGATCTCGCCTCCCGCGTCCCGGTCGTGCTGGCCGCCGGGCTCGCCTCGCCGTCCCACCTGGACTGGACGAGCCGCACCGCCGCCGCGCACGGGGGTGTCGGCCGGGTCCGCTGGCCGGTCACCGAGGCGCTGGAGAAGGCGGGCCTCACCGACGCCTTCCGCGACGCCCACGGCAACCCGGCGAAGGCCCCCGGCATCACCTGGTCCCCCGTCAGACCGCGTAACGAGAACGGCGGGGCGGAACCGCAGGACCGCGTCGACCAGATCCAGTACGCGGGCGGGCTCAAGGTCGTCGAGGCGCACAGCCTGTTCACCGGCCGGCCCCGGCCGGTGCCGGACACCGCGGCCAACGGCTGGCCCTCCGACCACGCCGCCGCCGTCGTCACCTTCTCCCTCTCCGCCCGCGGCTGACCGCCGACCTTCCGAAGGACCTTCTTCCCATGACCGAGATCAGCCGCCGCACCTTCATCGGCACCACCGCCGCCGGAGCGGCCATAGCCGCCGGAATCCCCGGCACCGCCGAAGCCACGGGACGCGACAGCCGCAAGGGCGGCATCGAGGACGTCAAGCACGTCGTCATCCTGATGCAGGAGAACCGCAGCTTCGACCACTACTTCGGCACCCTGAGCGGGGTACGGGGCTTCGGCGACCGCCAGGCCGCCGTCCTCCCCGGCGGCGACCCCGTGTTCCGGCAGCCCGCCAAGGGGCGCGAGGACGGTCACCTGCTGCCCTTCCGCATGGACACCACGAAGTACAACGCGCAGAACGCGGGCGGCCTTCCGCACGACTGGGACACCGGGCACTCGGCCGTGGGCGGCGGCGCCATGAACAAGTGGGTGGCCGCCAAGGGCGAACGGACCATGGGCTACTTCACCCGGGAGGACATCCCGTACCAGTACGCGCTGGCCGACGCGTTCACCCTCTGCGACGGCTACTTCTGCTCCCTGAACGGCCCCACCGACCCCAACCGCCTCTACCTGTGGACCGGCACGGCGGGCCCCGGCGTGGACGGCACCACCGGTCCGTGGACCGACAACACGCCGGTCACGAACAACCCGGTGGCGGACTGGACGACGTACGCCGAACGCCTGGAGGAGGCGCGCGTCACCTGGCGCGTCTACCACAACCCCGATGGCTCCGACGACCGTTACGGCGACTACGACGACAACGCCCTGTCGTACTTCAAGCAGTTCCACGCGTTCCCCAAGGACGATCCCCGGTACATCAACGCGATGACGAAGTGGGACCTGACGGCGTTCGACAAGCACTGCAAGGACGGCACGCTGCCCACGGTGTCCTGGCTGGTGGCGCCCTACCTGTTCTGCGAACACCCGGACGCCAGCCCGGACTACGGCGCCCACTGGGTGGACACGGCACTGCGGTCGCTGTTCTCAAACCCGGACGTGTGGAAGCACACCGTCTTCCTCGTCATGTACGACGAGAACGACGGCTACTTCGACCATGTCATCCCGCCCATCCCCGAGCCCGGCACCAAGGACGAGTTCGCGGGCGGCAAGCCCATCGGGCTGGGCAGCCGGGTGCCGCTGTGGGCCATCTCCCCGTGGTCGCGCGGTGGCTGGGTCAACTCCCAGGTGTTCGACCACACTTCGGTGATCCGTTTCCTGGAGCGCGTCACCGGCGTGCGGGAGCCCAACATCTCCGAGTGGCGGCGCACCGTCTGCGGCGACCTCACCAGTTGCTTCGACTTCACCAAGCCCGACTACAGCATTCCCCGGCTTCCCGACACCGTCGCCCTGATGGCCAAGGCGGACGCCGGCGCGTCGCTGCCGGCGGTCAAGGTGCCGGACCAACAGGCCATGCCCGCCCAGGAGAAGGGATCGAGGCCGCACCGCCCGCTGCCGTACCGCCCGTGGGCCGATGTCACGGTCGACCGGACGAGCGGCAAGGTCACCTGCGCGCTCACCAACGACGGCGGCGTCGGCTACCACTTCACCGTCCTGCCGAACACCCTTCTGCCCTTCGTCGGCACGCCCTTCACCGTGCTGCCGCGCTCCTCGCGCACCTATGTGTGGGACACCGCCGAGACCGACGGCCGCTACGACTTCTCGGTGTACGGCGCCGACGGGTTCGTCCGCCGGTTCTCCGGGACGGTCGTCCGCGCGGAGCAGGACGACGTGGCGGTGCCGTCGGTGACGGCGGCCCTGCGGCACTCCGGTCGCCCGGAGAACGCGTCGGTGGAACTGGAGCTGCGCAACGCCGGCGGGACCGAGGTGTCCTTCACGATCACGCCGAACGACTTCGCCGGTCAGGAGCGGACCGTGTGGGTGGGGGCGGGCGACCGTAGCCGGGTGAGCTGGCGCACCGACGCGGGGCGGTACGACGTGACGGTCACGGCCGGTACGGGGACGCGGTTCGTCCAGCGTTACGCCGGGACCGTCCACCCGTTGTGACCGTCGCCGGTCGCCGGGTGAGGGCCGACGCCCCGGACCGGAGCGGGCGACCTGGGCAGCCGTCCAGGCAGGCCGTTCCGGCACCGGGGCGTCGCCGTGCGATGAGTTCCGCCGGTGTCGCCGGTCTGTACTGACAGCAGCGCTGCTCACCGGAGCGTTCGATCGCATTCGAGGAGATCATCATGACCGCGGCCTACACCTTCGACGTCTTCTCCAGCCTCGACGGCTTCGGCGGCGCGAGCGGGGACTGGACCGGCTACTGGGGCAAGCAGGGGCCCGAGCTGCTCGACCACCGCCTCGCGCTGTACGACGAGGAGCAGCGGATGGTCTTCGGCGCCACCACCTATCGGGCGTTCACCGAGATGCTCGCCGGGAGCAGCGAGGACTCCGACGTCCGGGACCCCTGGGTCACCAGGATGCGGAACCTGCCGGCGACGGTGGTGTCGAGCACCCTGGAGGGTCCGCTCGACTGGCCGGACGCGGAGATCGCGAGCGGCGACGCCGTCGACGTCGTGGCCCGGCTCAAGAAGGAGTCGGAGGTACCGCTGCGCTCGCACGGCAGTCTGTCGATGAACCGGGCGCTGATGGCCGCCGGGCTGGTCGACCGGCTGCAGGTGACGGTCTTCCCCGTCATCACCGGCCGGAGCGGTCTGGCACCCGTCTTCCGGGGAGCGGCGGACTTCGATCTCGAACTGATCGAGCAGCGGACGCTCGACGGCCACATCCAGGAACTCGTCTACCGGCCCGCCCTGCACGGCTGAGCGCGCGGGCCATCACGGGTCGATCCGGGTGAACGGCTCCCTCCGGCCGTCGAGTGCGACGGCGGATGTCCGGCGAAGCACTCCCCCTGGCGGGCCGCGTCCGGGATCATGAGGCATGCTCCCGGACGACTGGCACCTCGCCGACGACGGCCACTGGCACCTCACCGAGGACGTGGACGACTTCCTCGCCCGAGCCGGAGACTTTCTGCGTTCGCGGGCCGCCCTGCACAACACTCCGCTGACGGACATCGAGAAGCTTCGGCTACGCCGGGCGAGTGGACGGGATACCGAGGGCGCCGACGTCTTCGGCCGGCTGGACGCGGCGGGCGAGGCGCGTGCCGTCTTCTACCTGACCGCGCGCGGCCGTCTGGGGCTGACTCCCCTGCCCACCCGGCAAGTCGGCCGTCTCGCCGCCCAGTTGACCGGCCTCGGGCTCTCGCCGGCCCATGTGATCGCGGACCACGACACCGCCACCGCCTTCGCCGAGGCCTGGCAGCGGCACACGGCCGCCGCGCCGGTGCCTTTCTGGAAGACGCACCTCTACCGTCTCGGCACCCTCACCCCGCCCCGCCCGCTCCCGGCGGGCCGTGGCCACCTCGCCGACGACAAGGACCGCGACCAAGTGGTGCGCTGGTGCCGGGAGTTCTGCGTCGCCGTCGGAGAGACCGCCTCCATCGAGGCGATCGACGCCGGGTCCTGGGCCGAATCGCGCTTCGGTGACCGGCACTTCACGTTCTGGGAGGCCCCGGACGCCACTCCCGTGTCCATGGCGGCCACGACCTCGATGCTCGGCGGCATGGTCCGGGTGGACCCCGTCTACACCCCGGCCCCTCTGCGGGGACACGGCTACGCGGGGGCGGTGACGGCCGAGGTGAGCAGGGCCGCGCTGACGGCGGGCGCGAGGGACGTCGTCCTGTTCACCGACCCCGCCAACCCCACCAGCAACGCCCTCTATCAGCGCCTCGGATACGTCCGGATCGCCGGCTTCGCCGGCTACCGGTTCAGTTGAGCCGGGCGGGGCACGGGCGGACGGGTCCGGTTGACCGGTGGCCCGGCGGGCGCATCTCGGGGCCACGCTCGCTCACCTCGGAGCCACGCTCGCTTACCTCGGGACCGGGCTCGCTCACCTCGGGACCACGCTCGCTCACCTCGGAGCCACGCTCGCTCACCTCGGGACCGGGCTCGCTCACCTCGGCAGGGTGAGGATCTCGGCTCCGTCGTCGGTGATCGCGATCGTGTGCTCGCTGTGCGCCGTCCGGCATCCGGTCGCGCTGCGGAGGGTCCAGCCGTCGGCGTCGGTGACGAGTTCGGCGGTGTCCGCCATGACCCATGGCTCCAGGGCCAGCAGCAGTCCGGGGCGGAGTTTGTAGCCACGGCCGGGTCGGCCGGTGTTGGCGACGTGCGGGTCCTGGTGCATGGTCGATCCGATGCCGTGGCCCCCGAACTCGGTGTTGATCGGGTATCCCGCCTCGGTGAGGACCGTGCCGATCGCATACGAGATGTCGCCGATGCGGGCCCCGGGGCCGGCGGCGGCGATCCCCGCGGCGAGGGCGCGCTCGGTCGCCTCGATCATCGCGACGCTCTCCGCCGGCCGCGTGTCGCCCACGATGAAGCTGATGGCGGAGTCCGCGGCCACACCGCCCTGGGAGACGGCGAGGTCGAGGGTCAGCAGGTCGCCGTCGGCAAGCGTGTAGTCGTGCGGGAGGCCGTGGAGGACGGCGTCGTTGACGGCCGTGCAGATGTAGTGGCCGAAGGGCCCGCGGCCGAAGGAGGGTGCGTAGTCGACGTAGCAGGACTGGGCGCCGGCCTCGGTGATCATCTCCTTGGTCCACCGGTCGATGTCCAGGAGGTTGGTGCCGACCACGCTTCGGCTCCTCAGCGTCCGCAGGATGCCGGCGACCAGGGCGCCGGTGTCCTTCGCCCGGGTCAGCAGGGTGGGGTTCAGAATCTCGATCATGCGGCGCCTTTCTCATGGAACCAATAACTATACCGGCCAAACTATACCGGTACTAGAATCACGGTCATGGTCAGGACGCCGCTCACTCCCGCAGAGGTCGCCCGTGGACAGCGCCTCGGCGCCCTGCTGCGCCGGGCCAGGGGAGAACGCTCGATGCTCGCCACCGCGCTCGCCGCTCGGATCTCTCCTGAGACCCTGCGGAAGATCGAGACGGGCCGCGTGGCGACGCCCGCCTTCTCGACCATCGCGGCGATCGCCGACGTCCTCGGCCTGTCCCTGGACGCGGTGTGGGCCGAGGTGAGCCGGCCCGAGCGGGTCCCCGGCGGCCGGGTCGCCGCGTACAACGCGCCGGAGCCGCTGACCTCGTAACCCTCAACTCACCGGGGTTCATGGGGCGTTCGGCGGAGCGGCACGGGCGTTCGTACGGGAGGGCGCGGGGGCTGTCGCCGGAACGGGTGGGGGCGCGGGTTGTCGTCGGCGCGGGAGGCGTAAGAGCCCCTGCGAGATCAGCGAGTTGACACCTCGTCAGCGTGCCGTCGTCTCCATCTTCGTCAGCGTCTCGCGGACGATCCGTACCGCGCGTTCCGTGTCGGCGCGTGTCACGTCGAGGTGGAACACGAAGCGGAGTTGGCCCGGGTATCCGCCGCACAGCAGGCCGCGGCGCGCCAGCCGGTCGCATACGTCGTCGACCTCAAGGCCGGGGGCCGTCTTCGCGAAGACCATGTTGGTTCCGCTGGGCTCGATGGTCAGGCCCTCCAAGCCCTTCAGCCCCTCGGCGAAGAGCGCGGCGTGCGCGTGGTCGTCCGCGAGCCGTGTGACGTGGTGGTCGAGGGCGTGCAGCGCCCCGGCCGCCGGCACGCCGGCCTGCCGCATCCCGCCGCCCAGGACCTTGCGCCAGCGCCGGGCGCCTGCCACGAACTCGCGGGAGCCGACGAGCGCCGAGCCGATCGGTGCGCCCAGTCCCTTGCTGAAGCAGACGGAGACCGTGTCGAAGTGTCCGGCGATCAGTCGTGCCTGCTCGTACGGGTCGCCCCCGGCGGCCACCGCGGCGTTGAACAGCCGGGCTCCGTCGAGGTGCGTGGCGAGTCCGTGGTCGCGGGCGATCCCCGTCGCGGTCTTCAGGTAGTCCAGGGACACGGCCCGGCCGCCGATGGTGTTCTCCAGGCAGAGCAGCCGGGTGCGGGCGAAGTGCGGGTCGTCCGGCTTCACGGCCGCCGCGATGTCCACCGGGTCCAGCGTGCCGTCCGCCCGGTGCGGGAGCGGCTGGGGCTGGATGCCTCCGAGCACGGCGGCGCCACCGCCCTCCCAACGGTAGGTGTGGGCCAGCTGGCCGGCGATGTACTCGTCCCCGCGTCCGCAATGGGTCAGCAGAGCGCACAGGTTGCTCTGTGTCCCCGAGGAGACGAAGAGCGCGGACTCGAATCCGAGGATGCCGGCGATCCGCTCCTGGAGCGCGTTGACAGTGGGATCGTCGCCGAAGACGTCGTCGCCGACCTCGGCCTCGGCCATGGCCCGGCGCATGGCCTCGGTGGGCCGGGTGACCGTGTCGCTGCGCAGGTCGACCGGGCGGCCGGGCCCGCCAGGGGCGGCATCCGTCCCGGTCTGGTCGCGGGGGACGTCGTCGGCGTCGATGGCACGGGAGGTATCAGTGGTCGGCACACGGACACTCTGCCACGCGGGGAACGGCCCCGGCTGTCGGGGTCGTTGACGATCCGACCGTCGGCGTGGTGGACGATTCACGGCGGTGCCCAGGCCACGGAGGTGACCCGCAGGGGCACCTCCGGAGCCCCGCGACCCCGCATGCGGCGTCCTTTTTACTGTTACTTTCCTCGCGCAACTACAACCGTTCGCGAATTCACTTCCTCACGAAGACCCCGCCCTCCGGGAGCGCAACCTTTGGGCGGTCCCGGAACTCTTACACGGTGACCGAACGCCCGCGGGAAAACGCGGGAATCACTGGAATCGCGAGAAGTACGGGATTCCGAACGGGGAAGGTTCCATTCCATGCGCAGTCGTACCCGCATCACGCTGTTCGCCGCCACCGGTGTCGCCGCCGGGACCGCCGCGATCCTCGCGCTCGGCGCGGCCGATCCCGCCCTTGCCGTCACCGACTCGACGACGGGCACGCACAAGGTGGCGGCAGCCGCCGCCCCCGCCACTCAGGGCGACCCGCGTGCGGCCGCCACCCGCGTCTCCGACTTCTACGGCGCCTACATCGACTCCATCTGGGACAACGAGGACCCGGCGGCGTCCGCGAACGCCAAGACGCTGCGCCACTTCTACCTCAGCGCCGCGGAGCAGAAGACCGTTGCCGCCTATGAGGCGAAGGAGCACGCCGACGGGATCCTGTTCGCCCAGAACGTGCCGGTGAAGTGGAGCGTCGCCTCCACCGGCTCCGGCGCCGGGCACGCCACCGCGCTGGTCACCCTGACATGGAGCGACGGCCAGAACCCGGAAGTCACCAAGATCAAGGTGCAGACGGACCTGAAGACCCGCAAGATCACCGACCTCCAGCCGGCCGGCTGAGCTTTCCGGCCGACCGGCTGAAAAGGCGAGGGCGGAGCCAGCGCGTCTCGACTGCCGGCGATCACAAGTAATCACCGGCGTTCGAGGCGCTCGCTTTCCTCTCCCCCTCCGCCGCCCATTCAGCACGGCGAGCGGCACCGAATTCATCAGGTGAGGTATCACCTCGGGAGTGAAATCCGCGCCGCTCCTCCGGGATTCCATTCGGGCCGTTTCACGTCTGCTGAGCCGGCGCGTACGCCTCGGCGCCGAGGCCGAACGTCCAGGCCACTCCCTCGCGCGCGGTACGGGTGGTCGGCGGCACCCGCAGCCAGTACGTACGGCTCGTACCGTCGGGTTCCGGCGTCGAGTTCACGACCTCGACCATCACCACGTCCTCGTCGCCGACCAGCTCGACCCTCCACAGCACGCCGGTCTCGTCGCGGTGCACGGGGACCGCGCCCGACTCCTCCAGGTAGCGGTCGTAGCCGTAGAACTCCAGCATCACGCGGCGCAGTTCGGCGTTCTCCTCGCCGCGGATCCGCTCGGGGGTCAGCGCGGTGAGTTCGTCGAGGAAGGTGCTCGGGACGGGCATGCCGCGCCACGCGTACAGCTCGAAGCCGTCTCCGTAACGCAGGGCGGGGCCGTCGCCTCTGTCCAGGCGCCCGGCCTCGTCGCGGTGGAGGCTCAGCGGGCGCTCGCTGACGACGGCCACCTTCTCGTACGGCCACCACCAGCCCGCGTCACGGGCCACCGCGGCGACTCCGGCCAACGAGCCGGTGCCGTCGGGGTCGAACGCGCTCAGCCACGGCGCGTCGTGCTGCCCCAGCGCCGCGTCCAGCAGGAGCAGCCGGACCCGGCTCTCCTCCGCCCGGCCGGTCGCGAGGTCCTCGACGATTCCCGCCCGCACGCGCTCGGTCAGCGCGCGCGTCGACTCCCACAGGGCCGCCCCGGTGGCACGCCAGTGGCCGCTCCAGCCCTCGGGTCCGAGCCGTTCGTGGGCGCGGTGGCGGGCGGCTGCCCAGGGCTTGCCGACGACCGCCTCGCGGACACTGGGCCCGGTGTCCCCGAGGGTCACGCCCTCGCCGGTCGTGGCGCCCATGAGCAGGCGTACGGCCTCATGGGGCGAGCGTGCCCAGACGATGCGCTCGGGTGCGTCCAGGCCGGCCTGCCGGTAGGCGAGCCGGACGCCCTCCTCGGCCGCGCGCCGGTCGCCCGGCCCCGTCCGCGTCGCCACACCGCGCCAACTTCCCTGTTCCATCGGACCGTTCCTCTCCCATATCCCCTGTGCGCGGGCGACACGGTGGTCCGCCCGCCTCCTGCCGTCCGGGGTGCTCTCGGCGCACCCCGCAAGCCGTTCCGCCTCGGCCGCGTACGTCGCCGCCGGTCAGCTCGGTCGGCGTGTCAGCCGACGTGTCAGGCGGCATGTCAGTCGGGCGTGTCAGTCGGCGACGATCCGTACCGAGCCCGGCACGTACTCCCGCTGCCGGATCACCCGGTACCAGCCCTTGTGCAGCGAGATCGCCCCGTGCTCCTCGTGGACGACCCGCGCGCCGTCGGGAACGTGCAGCAGCATCGGGCCGAACACCCCCGCTTCCCGGATCAGCCGTCCCGGACCGACCACGGCGTGGGCGTGTCCGGTGACCTCGCCGAGGGCCAGGACGAGCCGTCCACGGCCGTCCCTCGGCTCGGACGGCGCGGCGCGGGCGTGCTCCGGCACCGCCGTCTCGTCCAACGGCACGATCAGCACGTCTCCTTGGCGGAACATGGGTCTCCCTCCCGTCGCGGCACGGAGTGTGCCGTGCGGAGGACAGTAGGGGCGACCACTGACAACGACCCCTGTTCGCCTTGATGTCAGTGGGCCTTGGTACAACTCCTCTACCTGGGTGCGGTCCGCGGGGCGGGGCCCACCACGTTCGTCGAATCACCGGAAGCAGTACGAAGGAGCGGGTCCGCATGACCATCGGTAGCCACCTCACGGAGTTCCACGGCCTGCCGGCCTTCACCTTCCCCGACGCCGACGAGTCGTCGGCTCACGCGGCTTCGCTGCCCGCGCCCGAATCGGTGGCCTGGCGCGTCGCCGTGGACTCCTACGACAGCCGGGAGCCGTGGCAGGACGCGTTCGCCCGCTTCCTGGCGGCCGTGGACACCCGGCAGGTGCGGGCGCTGGTCATCGGCGCGTGGAGCGAGGCGTACGAGACGGGCCCCGACAAGGTGATCGAGGCGGTGGTCGCCGCCCGGGACCGGCTGCCCGCGCTGCGCGGCCTGTTCCTCGGCGACATCGTGATGGAGGAGGCCGAGATCTCCTGGATCGTGCAGGGCGACGTCTCCCCGCTCCTGAACGCGTTCCCCGCGCTGGAGGAGTTCGGCGTGCGGGGTGGCAACGGGCTGGTCTTCCCGGCCGTCCGGCACGAGCGGCTGCGGAGTCTGACCGTCGAGAGCGGCGGACTGCCCGCCGAGGTCGTGCGCGGTATCGCCGGCAGCGACCTGCCGGCCCTGGAGACGCTCGACCTGTGGCTGGGCACCTCCGAGTACGGCGGTGACGCCGATGTCGCCGACCTGGAGCCGTTCTTCGCGGGCGACCGTCTGCCCAGCCTCACCCATCTGGGCCTGCGCAACAGCGAGATCCAGGACGACGTGTGCCGGGCGCTGGCCTCGGCTCCCGTCGTGGCGCGCCTTCGGGTTCTCGACGTGTCGATGGGCGTTCTCACCGACGACGGCGCCACCGCCCTGCTGTCCGGCCAGCCGCTCACCCACCTCAAGGTGCTCGACCTGAACCACAACTACCTCAGCGCGGAACTGCGCACCCGCCTTCTGGAGACGCTGGAACCCGCCGGTGTGCGGGTCGACGCGGACCGGGGCAATGCCGACGCCGACGAGGAGGAGGACGGGACGGTCTGGCGTTTCGTCGCGGTGGGCGAGTAGCGCGACCGCGACCAGAAGCGACGAACACGGGGGGAAGCGGGATGCGGGAGCACGGGACGCCGGTGAAGTGGGCGGTCGTCGCGAACGGCGAGAACCGCCGGGTGGACCTGTTCGCGGCGGCGGCCGAGGCGGCGGGCTGGGGCACACCCCGGGTGGTCGAGTGGCTCGACGTGCTCCGCGACGGCGGGCACGACTTCGCCGACGACGAGGTGGTCCGGCTGGACTCCCCCGGGGAGAACGCCGCGGTGGACCGTCTGCTGCGCGGCGCCGAGGACCCGACCAGAGTGGAGGGCTCCGCCCGTTGGTACGCGCGCTTCCTGGACGGTGTCCGTTCGCTGCGCGGCGGCCTGCGCCTCGACGACCCGGACGACCTGGCCGTGCTCTTCGACAAGCGCCTGTGCCACGCGCGCCTCGACGCGGCGGGCGTTCCGGTGCCGCCGTCACCCACCTCCGGGGTCCTCGGGCCCGTGGACGGCTGGCACGGCGTGCGGAGCCTCATGGCGGAGGCCGGCCTGCGGCGGGCGTTCGTCAAGCTCGCGCACGGTTCGTCCGCCTCGGGGGTGCTGGCCGTCGAGACGAGCGGCACCGGCCGGGTCCGGGCCACCACCCCGGTGGAGCGCACCACGGACGGCCGCCTCCACAACTCCCTGCGGATCCGCCGCTACACGGACGAGGCGGAGGTCGCCGCGATCGTGGACACGCTCGCACCGGACGGCCTGCACATCGAGCGCTGGCTGCCGAAGGCCTCGCTCGGCGACAGGTCCGCGGACCTGCGTGTCGTGGTGGTCGCCGGGCGCGCGACCCACGCCGTGGTCCGGACGAGCCGCTCGCCCCTCACCAACCTGCACCTCGGCGGGGCACGCGGCGATCTGGCGGCCGTACGGGCGCTGGCCGGGGACCGGTGGGCGCGGGCTCTCGATATCAGCGAGCGGGCCGCCGCCTGTTTCCCCGGCACCCTGTGCGTGGGCGTCGATCTGCTGCCCGCCGTCGGCTGGCGCCGCTTCACCGTCGGGGAGGTCAACGCCTTCGGGGATCTCCTCCCCCGGCTCACCGGGCTGCCCGGGAGTGGAGCGGAGGGGCTGGACACGTACGCGGCGCAGGTCGCGGCGGTCCGAACCGCCTCGGCCGGTCCCGGGGGCTTCGCGGGGTTCCCCGCACCCTCGCCGCACCGGCCGGGGTCCAGGCCCTCGCCGCACCGGCCGGGGCCCGGACCCCGCGCCGCCGGAGACCGGGGGCTCTCGTCCGTCACAGGCCCGGCACTCCCGCCGGACGCGGACGGGGACGCGGACGGGGACGGGGACGCGGGTCCGGCTGTCCCGCTTGACGTCGGCCCGGCTGTCCCGGACCCGGACCCGGACGCGGCCGTCCCGATCATCGAAGGCCCCGCCATCCCCTTCACCCCGAGCCCGGCCATCCCCCTCGACGCCGGCCCCGCCATCCCCATCACCCCAAGCCCGGCCATCCCCTTCAGCCCAAACCCAGCCACCCCGCCCGACCGGGGCCCGGCTGTCCCGCTCGACGTACCACCGAGGACCGCACATGACCTCGCCTGATCCATCCCAGGCCGCTCCGCACCCGGCGCACCCCACCCCCGGCACGGCCGACGCGCCGGACATGAACGAGGTGGTGGGCCGCGACGACCTGCTCCTGCTCACGCTCGACACCCTGCGCTACGACGTGGCCGTGGAACTCGCCGCCGCCGGCCGCCTCCCGAACCTCGGCGCGCAGCTGCCCGGCGGCACCTGGGAGCGGCGGCACGCCCCCGGCAACTTCACCTACGCCTCCCACCAGGCGATGTTCGCCGGTTTCCTGCCCACCCCGGCGTCACCTGGACCGCATCCCCGGCTGTTCGCGGCCCGGTTCGCCGGCAGCGAGACGACGGCGGGGCGCACCTTCGTCTTCGACACCCCGGACCTGGTGTCCGGCCTCGCCGCCCACGGCTACCGCACGGTGTGCGTCGGAGGCGTCGGCTTCTTCAACAAGCAGGGGGCGCTGGGCGGCGTGCTGCCCGGCCTGTTCCAGGAAAGCCACTGGGAGCCGGAGTTCTCCGTGGCCTCTCCGACGTCGTTCGAGGCGCAGGTGGCCCGGGCCGAGCAGGTGGTCTCCGAACTCCCGCCACAGCAAAGGTTGTTCCTTTTCCTGAACGCCTCGGCACTGCACCAGCCGAACTGGTTCCATCTGCCCGGCGCGACCCGGGAGACGGGCGACAACCGCGCCACCCACGCGGCGGCGCTGGAGTACATCGACCGTCATGTGGGACGGCTGTTCGCCGCCATGAGTTCCCGGCGCCGCTGTTTCGCCATCGTCTGCTCCGACCACGGCACCGCCTACGGGGACGACGGCTACACCGGTCACCGCCTCGGCCACGACTGCGTGTGGACCGTGCCCTACAGCCACTTCTTCCTGGAGCCGACCGCATGACCCGCACCGACGACCTGATCCGCACCCCGGCGGCGGCCACCGCGACCGAGACACCGCGCCCCTACCAGAGCTACACGTACGCCTACCCGCACAAGACCGCCTATCGCCCCCTCAGCCCACGGCCCGCGTTGAAGGACCTGTGGGCGGGCGAGTCCCGGCAGTCGCTCTCGCTGTACGTGCACATCCCGTTCTGTGAGATCCGCTGCGGGTTCTGCAACCTGTTCACCCGGATCGGGGCGCCGGACGACCTGACCGGACGCTATCTGGACGCGGTACGCCGTCAGGCCGCCGCGGTGCGCGAGGCCCTCGGCGACGCGGAGGCACCCCGGTTCGCCAACGCGGCGTTCGGCGGCGGCACACCGACGTTCCTGGAGCCCGCCGAGCTGGAGCGGCTGTGTGACATAGCGGAGCAGGAGATGGGGGCGGACCTGCGCGCGATCCCGCTGTCCGTCGAGGCGTCACCGTCGACGGCGACCGCCGACCGGCTGGCCGTACTGGCCGCGCGGGGGACGACGCGTCTGAGCCTGGGAGTGCAGAGTTTCATCGAGGAGGAGTCCCGCTCCGCCGTCCGACCGCAGCGGCGCTCCGAGGTGGAGGCGGCCCTCGCGCGGATCCGCGAGGCGGCCGTGCCCGTCCTCAACATCGACCTGATCTACGGGATCGACGGCCAGACGGCGGCGAGTTGGCGGTACTCCCTGGACGCGGCGCTGGCCTGGCGGCCGGAGGAGATCTACCTCTACCCGCTCTACATCCGTCCGCTCACCGGGCTGGGCCGGCAGACGGACCCGGACCGCGCCGACCGGGAGTGGGACGCGCGGCGCCTGCGCCGCTACCGGGAGGGCCGCGATCACCTCCTGTCGCAGGGCTACGAACAGGTGTCGATGCGGATGTTCCGCCGCGCGGACGCGCCGCCCCAGGGGCCGGACGACTACGCCTGCCAGACCGACGGCATGATCGGGCTGGGCTGCGGCGCCCGTTCGTACACCTCGACGCTGCACTACTCCTTCGACTACGCGGTGTCGATGCGCGAGATCCGCGGCATCATCGACGACTACACCGCCACCGAGGACTTCTCCCACGCCCTGGTCGGCCGCCATGTCGACGAGGACGAGGCCCGGCGCAGACACCTGCTGCAATCCCTGCTCCAGGCCGAGGGCCTGCCCGTCGCGGACTACCGGCAGCGCTTCGGCCGCGGCCCGTGGGACGACTTCGCCTCCGAGCTGGAGACGCTCGCCGCGAGGGGCTGGCTGGCGGACACCGGCGCCGGCCGGCTGCGCCTCTCCGCCGAGGGACTGGCCCACTCGGACGCCATCGGACCCGAGTTCTTCTCCCCGGCCGTGCGCGGCGCCATGTCCGCCTACGAACTGAAGTGAGACCCGCGTGGACCTGACCATCCTCTACCGCGGCCCGCTCGCCTCCTGCGACTACGACTGCCCCTACTGCCCGTTCGCCAAGCGGCGCGACACGACCGCCCAACTCCGCTCCGACCGGGCAGCGTTGGAGCGCTTCACCGGCTGGGCCGCCGAGCAGCGCGAGGACCGGCTCTCCGTGCTCTTCACCCCGTGGGGCGAGGGCCTGGTCCGCTCCTGGTACCGGCGCGCCCTGGTGGAGCTGTCCCACCAGCCGCACATCGAACGCGTCGCCATCCAGACGAACCTGAGCTGCCGCACCGACTGGCTCAAGGAGGCGGACCGGGACACGGTGGCGCTGTGGTGCACGTATCACCCGGGCCAGACGCCCCACGATCGTTTCCTGGCCAAGACACACCAACTCGCCTCCCTGGGCGTCCGGTTCAGCGTCGGTGTCGTCGGCCTGCCCGAGCATCGGGAGCCGGCGCTCAGGCTGCGCGAACAGCTCCCGGAGCACGTGTATCTGTGGGTCAACGCCGCGGAGGGGCACACCTATACGGACGAGCAGGCGGCCGAGTGGACCGCGCTCGACCCTCTCTTCCCCTTCAGCCGCCACCCGCACCGCTCGGCCGGCCTGCCCTGCCGCACCGGCGAGTCCGTGGTCTCGGTGGACGGCGACGGAGTGGTCCGCCGCTGCCACTTCGTCCGCGGCGAACTGGGCAACCTCTACGACGGTTCGTACCGGGCCGCCCTCGCCCCCCGCCCGTGCCCGCTCACCACCTGCGACTGCCACATCGGCTATGTGCATCTGGAGACGCTGCCGCTGTACGACGTCTTCGCGGGCGGCGTCCTGGAGCGCATCCCCCAGGGGGCCGGGAGAGGGTGACCTACACTCCGCCCATGGAGATCGCGACCGCTTCCGTCAGGGACGACCTGGCGCCGACCGGTGTGCTGCGGGCCTCGATCAACCTGGGGAACCCCGTTCTCGCCCAGGGCACACCCGCCGAGCCGGGCGGGGTCACGGTGGACATCGCACGGGAGGTCGGCCAACGCCTCGGGCTGCCCGTGGAGTTGACGTGCTTCGACGCGGCGCGCAAGTCGTTCGAGGCGATGGCGACCGGCCGCGCGGACATCTGCTTCCTCGCCGTCGAGCCCGCCCGGGCGGCCGAGGTGGCCTTCACCGCCCCCTACGTGCTCATCGAGGGCGTGTACGCGGTGCCCGTCGACTCGGGGTTCCGCTCCGCCGCCGACGTGGACCGGCCCGGTGTCCGTGTCGGCGTGAAGGAGGGGTCCGCGTACGACCTGTTCCTGAGCCGGACCCTCCGGCACGCGACCCTGGTGCGCGGCGACGAGGGCGTGGACGTGTTCCGTACCCGAGGCCTGGAGGTCGCTGCCGGGATCCGGCAGCCGCTGACCGAGTTCGTGGCCGGGCACGCGGGCGAAGTCCGGCTGATCGAGGACCGGTTCATGGAGATCCGGCAGGCGGTCGGCACGACCCGGAGCCGCGCCGCCGCGACCGTACGGTTTCTGCACGACCTGGTGGAGGAGCTGAAGGCGAACGGCTTCGTGGCCGACGCGCTGCGCCGCTCCCACCAGTCCGAGTCGCTGGTCGCGCCACCCGCCTAGCGCCGACGCCCCCGGTCCGTACCGGGGGCCGTCGATCCCGTACGCGCAGGGAAGAGACCGGGACTGGCGCCGGGAGAACACCCGGGGCCCCGGACGCGTCGGGACGGAGTCAGGCCTGCCCCCGGGAGGACAACCCCTCCAGTTGCCCGGCCGCGCTGTCCAGGAGCATGTCCAGGGCCGTCGGGTAGGCGCTGGTGACCATGCGGGTGGCCAGGAGCGGGGCCGCCTCGGCGATACGGGGATGTGTCGTGGCGGGCAGCCGGGCGTAGGTGGAGCGCCACATGGCCTCGTCGGCGCGGAGCGCGGCGCTGGGCAGGGCGAGGGAGGCGGCGTCGAGCGCGGCGAAGGCGAGCGTCTGGTCGATGAAGGCGTGGTAGATCCGCACCGTGTCGGGCAGCGGGAAACCGGCCGTGCGGAGCACCTCCAGGACCGCCTCGTCGGCGGCCAGCTCGTTCGCCCGGCCGCTGACACGGCTGGTGGTGAGCTGGGCGGCCTGGGGGTGGGCGACGTACGCGGCGTGGATGCGCAGCCCCATGGCGCGCAGATCGGCCCGCCACTCCCCCGTCGGCTCCCAGCCGCGCAGGGCCTGGCCTATGAGCGCGTCGGCGATGGCGAGGGTCAGATCGTCCATGCCGCGGAAGTAGCGGTAGAGGGTGCTCGGGTCGCAGTCGAGTGCGAGGCCGAGGCGGCGCGCGGTGAGACCGGCGCTGCCGTGCTCGCGCAGCATGCGCAGCGCGGTCTCCACGATCAGGTGTTCGGAGAGCACGGTGCCGCTCCGGGTGGGGCGGCGGCGTCGCCGCTTCTCCTCGGGCACCACGGGTTTCGCCACGCTCACCTCCACGGTAGACCTCTTATGCCAACGCCATTGACCTTACGTGACGCCGGGGCGTTTTATCTGCGGCGAGGGGCGCGCCTCGTTCTCCGTAGGACCGACAGGGAGTTCTTGCCATGCGTGTACTGCTCGTAGGAGCCGGTGGTGTGGGTACCGCGATCACCCGGATCGCGGCCCGTCGCACCTTCTTCGAGGCGATGGTGGTGGCCGACTACGACCCGGCGAGGGCCGAGGCCGCCGTCTCGGCGGTGGGCGACGATCCGCGGTTCGTCGCGGCGCGTGTCGACGCGAGCGACACCGCGGCGGTGGCGGAGCTGCTGGACCGGCACCGCTGCGATGTGCTGCTGAACGCCACCGACCCGCGTTTCGTGATGCCGCTGTTCCAGGCGGCGCGGGCGAGCGGCGCGAACTATCTCGACATGGCGATGTCGCTGTCCCGGCCGCACCCGGAGCGTCCGTACGAGGAGTGCGGGGTCAAGCTCGGGGACGCCCAGTTCGCGGAGGCGGCTGATTGGGAGAAGGCGGGGGCGCTCGCGCTCGTCGGCATGGGTGTGGAGCCCGGGCTCTCGGACGTGTTCGCCCGGTACGCGGCGGACGAGCTGTTCGACGAGATCGAGGAGGTCGGCGTCCGCGACGGCGCGAACCTCACCGTGGACGGCTACGACTTCGCGCCGTCGTTCAGCATCTGGACGACGATCGAGGAGTGCCTGAACCCGCCGGTCGTGTACGAGGCGGAGCGCGGCTGGTTCACCACCGAGCCGTTCAGCGAGCCCGAGGTGTTCGACTTCCCCGAGGGGATCGGCGAGGTCGAGTGCGTGAACGTGGAGCACGAGGAGGTGCTGCTGGTGCCGCGCTGGGTCGACGCCCGTCGCGTCACCTTCAAGTACGGGCTGGGGAACGAGTTCATCGAGACGCTGAAGACGCTCCACCTGCTCGGACTCGACCGCACGGAGCCGGTGACGGTGGCCGGGGCCGACGGCCCGGTCGCCGTGTCGCCCCGGGATGTCGTCGCGGCCTGTCTGCCCGACCCGGCGACGCTGGGCGAGCGGATGCACGGCAAGACCTGCGCGGGCACGCTGGTGCGCGGCAGCAAGGACGGCGCGCCGCGCGAGGTGTACCTGTACCACGTGGTCGACAACCAGTGGTCGATGGCGGAGTACGGGTCTCAGGCGGTGGTCTGGCAGACGGCGATCAATCCGGTCGTGGCCCTCGAACTCGTCGCGTCCGGCGCCTGGTCCGGTGCCGGCGTCCTTGGACCCGAGGCGTTCCCGGCCCGCCCCTTCCTGGACCTGCTGACGGAGTACGGCTCTCCCTGGGGCATGCGCGAGCAGTGACCCGTAAGGGCGGCGACGGCCCCGTGAGCGGTGTGTTCAGGCCGCTCACGGGGCCGATTGCGGTGAACGGTCTTCGCGCGGGGCGGCGGTCGCGCAGAGTACTCCGTATGACGACACCCGCTGAGCTGCTCCGTTCCCTCGCCCGCACCCGGGCGTCGCTCGACGGGGAGGAGGTCACGTACTGGTGGACGGGAGACGTGTACGCCTGGTCGCCCGACGCGCCGTACGAGCGCGTCTTCGGCTTCGAGGGCGTCAATGTCGCCCGCCTGGTGCGCGACGCCGAGGACGGGCCGGACACCTACCGGCTGCTCACCCGTGAGGCCGCCTTTTACCTGGACCCCGACACCCGGGAGATTCTGGAGACTTGGCAGGGTCTGCCGGTCATGCACGTCTGGAACGACCCGGCGAACCAGAAGTGGCGGCCCTTCGCGGTCCCGGTGACCGAACTCGGCGGCCAGGTGTGCTTCAGCCTGGAGATCCCCCTCGCCTATCCCTCACCGCTGCCCGTCGCGGAGTACCCCCTCAACTCGGCCGGGGACACGTACAAGGCGCTGGAACTCTTCCAGTTCTTCGCGGCCGGCGCCGACCTCGCCGGTCCGGCGCCCGGTGTCCCCGCGACGATGTCGTGGACCCGGATGTCCCCGTGGCTGCCGTGGATGGAACGCGGGCAGCGGCCGGGCGGCCTGACGTATCACTGCCGGGGCCGCAAGCTCGGCTCGTACTCCGAAGTACCCGAACGCACCCGCGCCCGCATCGCGGCCCACCACCCGGAGTACGCCCACGCTCCGGAGCAGTGGAGCGAGCCGAACGAGACGAGCTGGACGTACTTCCGCAAGCTGAACCCTCCGGAGTAGGGCGCGCCGGCCGCAGGGGGCTGGTCCGCTCCCCCTCCCCGCTCGGCTCCACTCACGCCTCTCCCCTCTCCGCTCACCCCTCTCCGCTCGCCCCTCTCCGCTCACCGCTCGGCGATGGCCTGCGTCGCCGGGGCAGGGCCCTGCTCGGTCCCCGCGGATTCGGGGGCGGGAAGCTCGATGGAGCGGGTCTCCTGCAAAATCCGGTAGCCGGCGCTGGTGTACAGGTTCATGGCCACCTCGTTGCCGCCCCACACGGTGAACATCAGGACCGAGTCGCCGGCGGCGAGCGTCGCCTGTTCGCCGACCGCCATCGCGGCCCGGCCGTAGCCCTTGCCCCGGTACCGCTCCTCGACGTTGAGCGAGTAGCCGTAGGTGACTTCGGGGAGGAACCCGTGCTTCAGCCAGCCGGTCCCTATCGTCTCCCCCTCCGCTTCGAGCACCAGGAACGTGTTGTCCGGCGTCGCCAGGCCCTCCGGAACGAGTTTCGCGAAGTCGGCGTCGGACTTGGCCCTCGCCTCCTCGGGGCTCAGAACTCCCGTCCGGATCATGCCTTCCGCGTAGGAGGCCTTTTCGGAGGCCAGCCACTCGGGGTACTCGGTGTCTGTCATCGACCGAGCGGTGACGCCGGCGCGCGACTCCCCGGCAGGACCGACCCGCCGTGTCCTGAGCTGGCCGCGAACACGGTAGTGACCGAACAACTCACCTGCGGGATCGGCGAGTCGTACGTCGACGTCGATCCTGCGGGCACCGCGCTCCGCGCACCAGGCCTCGGCCCAGTCGCGTGCGGCCCGCTCATGCTCATGGCCCGCGTGGTGCGCTTCGACGTGCAGGTCGACGATCCGGCCGCCGGGGATGCCGCGCTCCTCCACGACCGTCACGGCCACGTGTCCCACGCGGGTACCGAGGTCGGTGATCTCGGCGACGGTCCAGCCGCTCCTACCGGCACGCAGGTCTTCGAGTCTGCGCTCCACCGCCGCCGCGCCGAGCCCGCCCGCGGCGTAGGAGGCCCGGCGCCGCCGCTCGAAGTCCCGCTGCCACTCCGTGACGTCGTCAAGAACGGTGAACTCTGTCATCGGGTCACTTTAACCAGGTCGCCGAGGCAGTTGCCGGGAGCGCGTCATGTACTGAACCCCAACTTCCTTCCCCTCCAGGACAGTTCGCCGGGTCGGCCCAGGGCCGCGGCGGATGACCTCACCGCCGCGGCCCTCTGTCTCAGCCCGCCCTCATCGTCCTGCCTGAAGCGCCCCCCACGTCGCCGGGCCGACCTGGCCGTCCACGCTCAGGGAGCGGCTGCTCTGGTAGTCGCGGACCGCCTGTTCGGTTCCGGGCCCGAAGTCGCCGTCCGCCGAGACGGTCCGGCCCAGTGCGGCGGTGAGGGACCTTTGGAGGCGTTCGACGGCGGAGCCGGTGCTGCCCTGGCGCAGGGCCGGCACGGTGCCCGCGGAGAGCAGCGCGGTCCAGGTGTGGGCGCCGACCACCCCGTCCGCGCCGAGCCCGCGCGCCTTCTGGAAGGCCGTCACCGCCGCGGTCGTCTTCGAGCCGAAACTGCCGTCCACGGTGCCCGCGTCGAAGCCCTGCGCGTTGAGGAGCGACTGCGCCGCCGACACCTGGGGGCCGGACGAACCCGCCCGCAGGGTGTCGTAGGAGGGGAACGTCACCTGGACGCCGCCACCACCGCCTCCGCCCGTGCTGCCGCCCACCAACTGCATGTAGTACGTCCAGTTCCAGTACGGCCCCGGGTCGGTGTGGTCGTTGCCGGGCACCTCGGCGTGTCCGACGATGTGCGCGCGGTCCTTGGGGATGCCGTAGCGGTTGCAGAGGTAGGCCGTCAGCGCGGCCGAGGAGCGGTACATCGCGTCGGTGAACCAGGTCGGGTCGTCGATGTAACCCTCGTGCTCGATACCGATGCCGGTCGCGTTGCCCGAACGGGCGTGCCAGGCCGTGTCCTTGTCCCGGACCGTCTGGGTGATCTGGCCGTCGGAGGAACGCACCACGTAGTGGGCGCTGACCTGGGCCGAGGGGTTCTGGAACCAGCTGATCGTCCCGGCGTAGGAGCCCTGGGTGACATGGATGACGATCTTGCTGATGGCAGCCGTGCGGCCGACGGCGTAGTTGGCGGTGCTGGCCGGCACCCAGAGCGCCGAGGGGTAGTCCGGGCTCTGCGCGGCCGGGGCGACGGCGGTCTCGTACGTGCCGCGTTCGGGGGCCACGCGCCGGGCGGGCACGGTCAGTTGCTCGCCGTCCGGGGTGCGGGCGGCCACGCCGTCGGCCAGGAAGGAGTAGACGGTGTCGGCGTAGAGCCGTGCGGAGGAGGGGTCGGTCGCGCCGCCGTACCGGGCGACGGCCGGGTACCAGGCGTCGGGGTCGTGCCGTTCGGCCCGTCCGAGACCGGCGTCGTCGGCGTACGCGCGCAGCACGGCCGCTCCGCCGCGGATGTTCGCCGCGGTGTTCCGGCGCAGCGCGCGGGGTGTCTCGCCGGTGAGCCGGGAGGCCAGTTCCAGGGTGTGCTGGTCGGGGTTGCTCACCAGGTGCATGACGCCGTAGCCGCCCGCCTGGCTGGGCAGGCCGTCGTGGTCGTCGAGGTGGGTCTCGCCGTAGCCGAGGGCGATGAGGACGTCGCGCGGTACGTCGAACTCGGCCGCCGCCCGGGTGAAGTCGCGGCTCACCGGTCCCGGCGCGCCGGCACCCTCCGGACGGGGCCCGGCCATCGCGGGCTGCACGGCGGCGGCGAGCACGGTCAGGGTGCCCAGGACGGACACGGCTGCGCGCAGGTGGAGAGGGCGGGACGGTCTGCGGTTCATGCGGGTGCCTCCGGTGGGGGCTGTGGCTTCGGGCACGCGCGATCGCAGAGCCCGGGGCGTCAGAAGGGGCGGGAGGGGGGCGTGAGGTGCCGTTCGTGGGGCGCCGACACGAGGGGCCCGACATGGGGTCGGCGGCGGGGGTATGGGAGGGGCGGCCTGGGGGCGCGCAGTTGGCGACGGAGGGCATACGAGGGGGGCAGACTCCGACACACCTACGTCCGCCGGCGACAGCGGCGACGCAATTGACGCCGGCGCGATCGACCCGGAGCCCCCTGACACGCCCGGGCGCCCCGCCCGGCACCACTCCCCTCCCGACACCGGACCGGCCCGGTCGTCAGGACCGGACCGGTACGGCAGGTCCGAACCGACCCGAACCGGCGAGGCAGGACTGGACCGGACCGGACCGGACCGGACCGCCAAGGTCACCCAAGTCGTACGACCCCGAGCCGCCAAGCCTCAGATGGTGCCGTTCTCCCACCACCACGCCCGGCCGAGGTCCGCGCGGCTGTCGACGTGCTGGTGGTCGACGGTGTACGTCTCCAAGCCGGAGAACCCGCAGGTCTCCGCCTTCTGGTAGACGGTGCGGTTGGCGACGCCGGGGACGTCGAGGTCGGCGGCGGTGCCGTAGAGGTGCATGCTGTCGCTGGCGCCGCCGATCTCCGCGTTGTGCGCGATGCTGCGGAAGCCGGAGTTGACGGTGATCGGCACGTTGCCGAGCTTCTTGCGCAACGCCTCCAGCTTGTACATGGCCCGGCGGGCGTTCTCCTTGACCGTGGCCGCGCTCACCTTGCCGCCGTTGAAGTTGCCGCTCGAACGGTCGTAGAACTCACTCCAGTTGAAGTGCAGCGTCGAACCGTCCGACTGCTCAAGGGCGTTGAGCTGTGCCTGCGTGGCGGGCCCGGCGCTGCCGTCGACCGACAGGCCGTAGGCGGCCTGGAACCGGCGGACGGCCGCGGCCGTGCCCGGGCCGAAGTCACCGTCGATGCTGACCCGGGAGTGGCTGGGTGAGTCCGCGGCCCAGCCGGCGATCCGGATCTGCAGCTCCGTCACGTCCGCGCCGTTGGCACCCTGGTTCATGGTGCGGGTCCAGTTGTAGGCGTGAGCGGTGCCCGACAGCAGGAGGGGACCGGCGAAGGCGCCGATGGTCGCGGCGAAGGTTCCGCGCAGGACGGCGCGACGGTTCGGGGTGCGCTGGGGGGTGGTCATCGTGATTCCTTCGGGGACGTGGGCGGACTGGACGATCGGTGAACGGGGTTGATCAGTAGGCGAGTTGGAACGGAACCACCTGCGCGTCGGTGTCGTAGGCGTGGACGCGCAGCTTGAAGCGGGTGCCGTCCTTGACGTCGGTGGCGACCGTGGCCCACTGGGGCCCGAAGGTCGAGTAGGTGTTGCCGTGGTTGCACAGCGTGGTGTGGTCGACGAAGACGACGCAGGCGTCCAAATACACGCCGGAGGCGGTGGTGTTGAGCTTGATGTTGATGTCGGAGCAGCGCGAACTGGTCGTGTAGGTGCCGAACTCCACGGCGGCGGCCGAATAACGGTAGGTGTGGGACGTGGCGCCGCCGTAACAGGAGGTGGCCGCGGCGGACACGGCGGGCCGCGCTACGGCGGGCGTCGCGGCGGCGCCGGCCAGGAGTGCGGTGGCGGCCGCGAGGACGGCGGTGGTTCGCCGGGTGCGAGTCATCTGAACTCTCCGTTCACTGAGGTGACTTGGGGAGATGCCCCGGGCCCTGTCGGGCCGGTCCGGCGGCTCTCAGTAGGCGATCTGTACGCGCGCGGTGTTGCCTTCCAGGTCCACGCCGAGGGGAACGGTGAACCGGCTGCCGTCGAGGACGTCGGTGGCGATGGTCTTCCAGCTGCGGCCCACGTTGGTCCAGTAGTTGCAGGTGCCGTAGCGGACGAACTTCACGCAGGCGTTCACCGAGCCGGCGTCGCCGCCGACGATGCGGATGTTGATGTCCTTGCAGCGGGAGGAGGCCGTGTAGGGGCCGAATTCGAGGGCGTCGTCGGTGGAGACGGTGATCGCGCCGCCGTAGCAACTGGTGGCCGCCGCCCGGGCGGGAGCGGCCGAGGCCGGAGCGGTGGCGGGACCGAGGACGCCGAGCAGGGCGAGCAGGGCCGCGGCGGCCGGGCGGACGAAGGCGTGCGCCATCGGATTCCTTCTCCGTTCGGGGGCAGACGAGGAAAGCGGAAGAGCGGAAGGGACGGGGGAAACCGCGAGTTGTTCCGTGGGACCGGTGCGACGAAGCGAGTTCATGCTCCGGCCTCCGCCCCGAACTGTCATGCTCATTCGAACGTGCTGAAATGTCGCAGGCGGAAAGGGTGATGGCGATGCTGAACTTCCACTTCGCTGCCGAGGATCTGGCCCGGACCCGGGTCGCCGCCGCTCCGCACCCTTTGTGGGAGATCGCCGCGAGCCTGCACCGCTTCCAGACCCCGGCGGGCCGCTGGGCGTACGCGCACTGGTACCGCCTGGCGCGGGAACGCCTGCGGGAGGCGGGACTTGAGGACGTGGTGCGGCGGGTTCTGCTGCCGTTGTTCCCCCGTGCGTCCTACTTCCCCGACTTCCTGACGCCGTGGGAGGGCACCGCCGGTCTGGAAGCGGGGCTGGAGGCGATCCTCGGCACCCCGGCGGACCAGGTCGCGACGGAACTCGCGGCGCTCGCCCGGGTGACCCGGATGCCGGCCTGGCTCGGCCGGCTGACCGAGCCGGAGAGCCGGCGCGAGCTGGCGGAGATCCTGCGCGCCTACCACCGGACCGTCATCGCGCCGCACGAGGAATGGATGTACGAGAGCCTGCACACCGAGCGGATCCGGCTGGCCCGTCATCTGCTCGACGGGGGCACCGAGGGCCTGCTCGAAGGGCTCGGGCCGGCGGTGCGGTGGAAGCACCCGCGGCTGGAGATCAGCACGTATCCGACGGAGCACGACATCCGGCTGGAGGGCCGCGGGCTGCTGCTCATCCCGTCGTACTTCTGCTGGAAGGGACCGATCTCGCTGGCGGATCCCGGGTTACCCCCGGTCCTCATGTACTCCACGCATCACGAGGCACTGGCCGGACCGGCGAGGGCGGCGGCCGAGGGCCCGGGCTCGCCGCCTTTACAGGTGCTGCTCGGCCGCTCCCGGGCCGCCGTGCTCCAGGCGGCGGCAGCCGGGGCGACCACGACCGAGGCCGCTCACCGGGCCGGGGTCACACCGGCCACCGCGACCCATCACACGACGGCGCTGCGCGATGCCGGGCTCATCACCAGCCACCGGCACGGCAACACGGTGATCCACACGCTGACCTTGATGGGGGCGACCATGCTGAGCAAGAACCAGCCGGGGCCGCCCCAGGAATCCTGACGGGCACGCCGTCGCCCGTGCGGGTGCCTTGCGGGTGGCTTTCCGATCTCCGTGTGGCGGCTGCCCCCTGGCCGGGGAACGATGGCGGTCGGGACTGGTCACGAGAGGGCGGTACGGAGTGTCGGATCTTGCGGAGCTGGCGGCGGAGGCGTACGTCTACGGCTTTCCGATGGTGTTCAACCTGGACGAGGTGGACCGCTTCACCCGTCAGGGCATGGGATCGCTGGGGCCTGCCCCGTTCAACCGGTTCAGCCACAGCGGCGCCCTGGCCGGGCCGAAGGACACCTTCGTCAGCATCAACAACGACACCGTCTACTCGCTGGCGCAGGTCGATCTGAGCGCGGGCCCGCTGCTGCTGCGGGTGCCCGAGACCGGCCGCCGCTACTACGTGTTCCAGTTCGTCGACGCGTGGACCGACAACTTCGCCTACGTGGGCCGCCGCGCCACCGGCACCGGCGCGGGCGCTTTCCTGCTGGTCCCGCCCGGCTGGGAGGGCGAGGTGCCGCCGGGCATGACCCGGATCACGGCGCCGACGACGGTGGCCACGATCGTGGGCCGCTGGGCCTGTGACGGCGTCGGTGACCTGCCCGAGGTCCGCGCTCTGCAGGGGGCGACGACGCTGGAGCCGGTCGGCGACACCGCGCCCGTCGGCGGGCTGCCGGTGCCGGAAAGCGCCGTCGCCGGGGAGGAGTTGCGGTTTTTCGAGAAGCTGCGCACCTGGATGCGCGCCTTCCCGCCGGCGCCCGCCGATCAGGAGTACCAGAGCAGGTTCGCCCCGCTCGGGCTGCTGGACGACCGCAGTCCGTACGTCGAGCCCTCGGCCGAACTGGCGGAGGCCCTGCGCAGCGGCTACGAGCGCGGCGCCAAGCGCGTGGAGTACGCCACCACGCACGGCACCAGCCCCGAGCAGAACGGCTGGAAACTGACCTACGACGCCTTCAACTACAACCTCGACTTCTTCGAGGTCGGCACCGTCAGGTCCCCGCAGTGGGTCTTCGAGGACCGCGCCACCGCGCGAACCGTCCGCGCCGCCTCCGCCCGCGCCGGGCTGTGGGGGAACCACGGCTACGAGGCGGCCTACGCGATGGCCTGGAACGACGGGGACGGCGACCCGCTCGACGGGACCCGCGCCTACACGCTGCGCTTCGAGACGCCCCCGCCGGTGGACGCCTTCTGGTCGGTCACCATGTACGACATGCCGCGCTACTACCTGGTCGACAACCCCATCGACCGGTACTCGATCGGTGACCGGACCGCGGACCTGCACTACGACCGCGACGACTCGCTCACCCTCTACCTCCAGCCCGAGCGGCCCGCCGACCGGACGGCGGCGGCCAACTGGCTGCCCACGCCGCCCGGTCCGTTCCGCCCCATCCTGCGGATGTACCAGCCGCACCCCGCCGTCTTCGACGGCCGGTACACGCTCCCGCCGATCACCCGGCGGGAGCGCCCCGCCTAGACCCTCACGCGCTCACCCGGTCCGGCCGGTACGCGGGGCGGCTGTGCGTCGCCGTCGAGGATGCGCCGTTCGGCGGCGCTCGCCTGCGGGATCCACTCGGGCGCGACGGCCGCGTAGGTGGCCACGTCGTGCCAGGCGCCCTGGGTGTGGAACAACTGGCGCAGCGTCGCCTCGGGGCGCAGGCCCGCCGCGAGCATCACCTCGGCCATCCGCGCGTGGTCCGCCCGGTGTCCCGCCCAGACGCGGTGCAGGCCGAGCCGTCCGAAGCCGTACGCCATGAGGAGCCGGCCCGCCTCGTGACCGTGGCCGCTGACCGGCGCGCCCGGGAGCAGGACCAGGCTGGTCAGCATGGCGTTGCGGCCGTACTCCTCGATGAGCAGGCCCATGGTGCCGACCATGGCGTCGTCGCCCGGCGCGCACACTGCCAGGGTGTGCTTGCGGCGCGGCTGCACATAGGGCTGGGCGAGGCACTGGGCGAAGGCGTCCTGGGCCTGCCGGGCGTCCATGCGGTCGACGCCGAGGAAACGTGTCAGCAGGCGGTGGGTGTGGATGCGTTCGAAGGGGGCGAGGTCGGTGGCCCGCAGCTCCCTCAGCCACAGGTGTTCACCGTGCAGTTCGGGCAGGTGGCTCATGCGGAGGCTCCCGTGCCGGCGAGGGCCGGGGCGGTGCCGACCAGTTCTTCGAGGTCGACGTAGTAGCGGCCGGAGGCGACCGGGCGGCCCAGCAGGACGCGCCGGGCGGTGTCGGTCACCAGGGCGCCGCCGAGCATCACGCCGCTGGCCAGTTGCGGCCAGCTCGAAAGGGTGCGGCCGATGCGGCCGAGCGCGTCGGTCATGGCCGGGCTCAGGCGGCTCTCGTCGCAGACCTGGAGCAGATACGCCATGGTGCCGGCCGGGTCGAGCGCCCGTACCTCGCGGGCGGTGAGGTCGCCGCCGCGGCCGTGGAAGAGGGGCCGGTCCGGTTCCTGGTCGAAGCGCTCGACGTCCAAGAGCCCCCGGTCGTTCGCGTCCATGAGGACGGGTACGCGGCGGGCGCGGGCGTGCTCGCGGGCGGCGACCTTGACCCAGGGGGTGTCGCACTCCTCGATCAGGAGGTCCAGGGGACGCCCGGGGCCGCCGAAGAAGTCCTCGATGGACTCCTCGGTGATTCCCTCGCTCCACAGTTCGATGTCGAGGTAGGGGTCGAGTTCGTACATCTGCCGGGCGCACAGCACGGTCTTGGGAAGTCCGAGGTCGTGGACGCCGGCGCGCAGCCGGTTGAGGTTGCTCAGCCCGAGGGTGTCGAAGTCCGCCAGGCGGAACGATCCTCCTACGCCTTCCATGGCACAGGTGAGCGCGGCGCTGTTCCCCACGGACAGGCCGATGACGCCGATCCGGCGCTCCAGCAGGCCGCGCTGTTCGGCGCTGGTGATCTTGTCGCGGTTGCGGTCGGTCCGCACGCGCCGGAACTCGGGCTCGGGCAGGACGTGCACCAGCCGCCCCGACCACGGGTACCAGACCCAGGTGCCGTACTCCCGCCGGTCGGCTCCTTCGCACAACGCGTCGACGGCGGCGTCCCATTGCCGGCCGGCCGGGATCGCGCCGGGGTTGAGGCAGCGCACCAGTTCGGCGAGCTGTTCCTCGATGAGGTCGTGTGTCTCGCGTACCGCGCCGGAGGCGAGCAGCGCGTCGAGACGGGCGCGGTCGTCGCCCTCGGCCAGGCGATACAGGACCGGCCGCACTGCGGAATTCGAAAAGTCTCGCGACGCGGAATCGGGCCGCGCGTCACGGGGGACGGGAACGTCGGAATTGATCACGAGAAGGGAAGTTAGCAGCGGGTGATCTTGAAGAAATGCCGAATCGGGCGGAACGCAAACTCGAATTCATGCACGAACTTTCACCTCCGCCGCCCGTCCGCCGGGGCGGCGGACACCGGCCCGCGCGCCCGTCACGCTCCGGTGGTGACGACGACCCCGGGCCGGCCGTGCGAGCAGCTGCCGACCGCCGCCGACCGGGGGATGCGCATCCGGTGCAGCAGGTCGCGGGTGAGGCGGGCGTCGAGGGTGGTGCGCCAGGTGACGTCGGGGTGCAGGGAACGCAGATGCGACAGCGCCCGGGTGCCGAGCCCGCAGTCGCGGAACGGTTCGTCCAGGACCACGTCGGTGATCATGCCTTGCGCGCACAGGTCACAGGCCCGGTAGGTGACCCGCCCGATCACCCGGCGGATGTGCACCAGCAGCAGGCACTCCGCGCCGGGGCCGTCGGGGGACGACGAGGGCATGAACTCCACGCTGCGGTAGGCCAGTAGCCTGCGGTGCCACCGGCCTCGACGGCGTGCCGGGCGCCGGTGCCTGCCCTCGGCCGGCGGCGGGGTGTCCGACCGGCGCCCGGTCTCGTCAGGGGCGCTGCTCTCGTCGTGCGTCTGATTTCCCTGCATAGACATCGCGAGTGCCCCCTCGCGCCTCGGTCATGCCCCGCTTTCGCGGACCGCCCGGCCGGCCAGGGGTACGGAGCGTCGCGGCCGGGGGTGACCGGTTCGCGGCTCACTCCTCGCGCAGGAGGGTGTTCCGGAGCAGTTCGATCAGGTCGTCGGGGTCGGCGTCGGCCAGTTCGTCGAAGGCTCCCGAGTGCCGGCCCAGCAGGATGCCGGTGACGGCCGCAGCCACCAACTCGGCGCGCAGTCCCGGCCGTTCCGCGCCGTCCCGGGTCAGGCGGTCCCGCAGCGGATCGACTATGCGGGCGTGCAGGGCCGAGCGGGCGGCGTCCTGCGCGGCGGGGTCGCTCAGCGGCTGCACGGCGACCTGGAGCAGCGGGACCGGGCCGCGCCGGTCGGCCCTCTCGAAGACCTGGCGCAGCCGCCGCTCGTCGAAGAGGTCGGCCGGGGCCGTGTCGCCCTGTTCGGCGCTCAGGGCGGCGACGTACAGCAGTGTCTTGGAGCCGAAGTAGCGGGCGATCAGCGCCGGGTCGACGCCCGCGCGTTCGCCGATGTCGCGGATGGTGGTGCGGTCGAAGCCGCGCTCGGCGAAGAGTTGGCTCGCCGCCGTGAGCAGGAGTTCGCGGCTGCGGGCCGCGTCACGGCGGCGGCCGGGGGCCTCGGCGCTCATCGCTCGCCTCCGGTGTCCGCGACGAAGCCTTCGCGCCGGGCCCCGGGGACGCCGTCCACCCCGCGTGCGGGACCCCCGGTCCGGACCCGTGCAGAGGCGGTGCGCGCGCCGGTGCCAAGCCGTGTCGAGGCGGTGCGCGCGCCAGTGCGGACCAGGGCGTACGCCACCACGGCGGTGGCCGCCCAGACCGCGCAGCCGGCCAGGCCCGCCGTGCGGTAGCCGCTCTGCGGCGGGAGTTCCCGGCCGGGGGCGGTGGCGGCCTGGAGGATGACGGCGCTCAGGGCGCTGCCGGCCGAGTATCCGATGTACTTCACCACCTGATTGAAACTCATGGCGCTCCCGGTCTCGTGGGCGGGAACCCCGCCGACCACCAGACCGGGGGTGACCGCGAAGTTGACGCCGACGCCGAGACCGGCCACGGCCATCGTCACGAACACCTCCCACAGGGCCCCGTGCGCGAACACGAAGATCAGCAGGGCGGCGAGGGAGAGCAGGCAGCTCACGGGGAGCAGGCGGACCGGCGGCTGCGTGCGGACGAGCAGCCGCACCACACGTCCGGCGACCAGGCTGCCCGCCGAGAACGGCACCAGGATCAGTCCGGTGACGACCACCGAGGCTCCGAAGCCGTAGCCGACGCTCTTGGGCGTCTGGACGTACCGGGTCACCAGCGAGATCAGCAGGTACATGCCGATGCCGCCCATCATGGTGGTCAGGTGCGCGGCGAAGACCGTCCGGTCGCGCACCAGACGCAGGTCCACCAGCGGATGCGTGACCCGGAGCTGGTGGGTCGCCCAGCCGGTCAGCAGCAGCACGGAGACGGTGCCCAGCACCAGCAGCCGGGGCGATCCCCATCCCCAGTGCTCCGCCTGGGTGAGGGCGAACAGCAGGCCGCTCATGCCGAGGGTGAGGAGGACGGCCCCGGTCACGTCCATCGGCCGCGCCGGGCGGGGCGGGGCCGCAGGGAGGACGAGGACGGCCGCGACGAAGGCCAGGGCGGTGGCGATCACCGCGAACCAGAAGCCCGCGTACATGCCGAGACTCTCGGCGAGCAGGCCCGTGACCGGGTAGCCGATCCCGACGCCGGCCGCCGTCGTGAGGGAGAGCGTCGAGAGGGCCGACCGGGCGCGCTCGGGCGGTACGGAGTCCCGCGCGGTGGCGATCGCCAGCGGGATCAGGCCCATGCCCACGCCCTGGAGCGCCCGCCCCGTGATGAGGCAGGCGAAGCCGAGCGGCAGGGCCGCCAGCAGGCTCCCGAGGAGCACCACGGCGAGGCCGGCCAGGATCACGTTCCTGCGGTGCGGCCCGTCCCCCAGGCGTCCCATGGCCGGGGTGGCGACGGCTCCGACCAGCATCGTGACGGTGAGAGACCACTGCGCGTCGGAGACCGAGACGTGGTCCACGGCCGCGATCGTGGGGATCAGCGGGGCGCCGAGGCTGCTGATGATCGCGACCAGCATGCCCAGGGACACCAGGACGGGGACGAGCGCCCGCTGCCGCCAGGGCGTCGGGACGGGGGCGGATATCGGGGGCACGGGCTGGTCTTTCCTGTCGTCCGTCGTTGTCACCGCCTTGTGTGTCACCGGGTTGGTTGTCACCGGGTGATGTCATCGAGCGATGTCTTCATGCGATGACAACGAGTGTCGCATCCGGCGCGCGGGAGGGGAAGAGCGGGGCCGGGGCTGAGCGCCGGGGCCGGAACCGGGTTCGCCCGGCGGGCAGGAACGACAACAGCGCCGGCGAGTGAACGCCGGCGCTGACGCGCTGCTGTACTTGCTTTTCCCCAGTCCTGCTCCCGCCCGGCGGGGGCGCCGCGCGGT
>NZ_JBEYFY010000022.1:13033-118906 GCF_040703595.1 Streptomyces sp. NPDC007084 | reverse complement strand
ACAACGCCGCTGGGGGTACCCCCTGCTCGAAGAGCTTGGGGGAGTGCGTGCCCTGCCCCGCGACCCGCCACATGATCCAAACGACACGCCCTAGGTCACGTCCGAGCGCCCCGCGCCGTGGGGGCGCGCGGGGCGGACGGCCGGAGCCCCGCGCCGGGCGGTGCTCGCCGGCGCGGGGCTCCGAGGGTGGGCAGGACCGGGTGTCAGAACCCGGCGGGCTCCGTGTACACGCCCCATTCGTCGCGCAGGACCCCGCAGATCTCGCCGAGGGTCGCCTCCGCGCGGACCGCGTCCAGCATGGGGGCGATCATGTTGGAGCCGTCGCGGGCGGCGGCGAGCATCGCGTCCAGCGCACCGCGCACCGCGCCCTCGTCCCGGCCCTGCTTACGGGCGCCCAGCTCCCGCACCTGCTCGCGCTCCACCTCGTGGCTGACCCGCAGGATCTCCAGGTCGCCGGTGACCGAGCCGTGGTGCACGTTCACCCCGACGACCCGCTTGTCGCCCTTCTCGACCGAACGCTGGTACTGGAACGCCGACTCGGCGATCTCCCCGGTGAACCAGCCGTCCTCGATACCGCGCAGGATGCCCGAGGTGATCGGACCGATGGGGTGCCGCCCGTCGGGGTGCGCCCGCAGTCCGCGCTCCCTGATCTGCTCGAAGATCTTCTCCGCGTCGGCCTCGATCCGGTCGGTGAGCTGCTCGACGTACCAGGAACCGCCCAGCGGGTCGGCGACGTTGGCGACGCCGGTCTCCTCCATCAGGACCTGCTGGGTGCGCAGGGCGATCTCCGCGGCCTGCTCGGAGGGCAGGGCGAGGGTCTCGTCCAGGGCGTTGGTGTGCAGCGAGTTCGTCCCGCCGAGGACCGCGGCGAGGGCTTCCACGGCGGTCCGCACGACGTTGTTGTACGGCTGCTGCGCCGTCAGCGAGACACCGGCGGTCTGCGTGTGGAAGCGCAGCCACTGCGCCTTCTCGGTCTTCGCGCCGTACACCTCGCGCATCCAGCGGGCCCAGATCCGCCGGGCCGCCCGGAACTTGGCGATCTCCTCGAAGAAATCGACGTGGGCGTCGAAGAAGAAGGAGAGCCCCGGCGCGAACACGTCCACGTCGAGCCCCCGGGACAGGCCCAGCTCCACGTAGCCGAACCCGTCCGCGAGGGTGTAGGCCAGCTCCTGCGCGGCCGTCGCACCCGCCTCGCGGATGTGGTAGCCGGACACGGACAGCGGCTTGTAGGCGGGGATCTTCTCGGCGCAGTGCTCCATCAGGTCGCCGATGAGGCGCAGATGCGGCTCGGGCTGGAAGATCCACTCCTTCTGCGCGATGTACTCCTTGAAGATGTCGGTCTGGAGCGTGCCGTTCAGCACGGCGGGGTCGATGCCCTGGCGCTCGGCGGCGACCAGGTACATGCAGAAGACGGGGACGGCGGGCCCGCTGATCGTCATCGACGTCGTGACGTCGCCGAGCGGGATGTCCCCGAAGAGGACCTCCATGTCGGCGGCCGAGTCGATGGCGACCCCGCAGTGCCCGACCTCGCCGAGCGAGCGGGGGTCGTCGGAGTCGCGGCCCATCAGCGTCGGCATGTCGAACGCCACGGACAGGCCCCCGCCGCCGTTGGCGAGGATCATCTTGTAGCGCTCGTTGGTCTGCCGGGCGTTCCCGAACCCGGCGAACTGCCGGATGGTCCACGTCCGTCCGCGGTACCCGGTGGCGTACAGCCCGCGCGTGTACGGGTACTCGCCGGGCCAGCCGATGCGCTCGAAGCCCTCGTAGTGGTCCCCGGGCCGGGGGCCGTACACCGGCTCCACGGGGTCGCCGGAGAGCGTGGTGAAGTCGGCCTCGCGCTTGCGCGAGGCGTCGTAGCGGGCCTGCCAGCGTCGGCGGCCTTCCTCGATGGCGTCAGCGTCCATACCCCCGAATTTACTAGGACGTCCTAGTAAATGTCGATGGCAAACCGCCGTACGTTCCCGTACGGCGGTGCGGGTCCGGAAGTGGATCAGGCCTTGGCGACCGCGGGGGAACCGTCCGCGACCCGGGACTCCAGCTCCTGGCTGATCCGGCGCTCCACGAAGAACGCGGCCGTCGGGATGGTCCCCGCGAGCAGCACCCAGAGCTGCTTGCCCACCGGCCACTTGGCCTTCGAGCCCAGGTCGAACGCGAAGACCAGGTACACGACGTACAGCCAGCCGTGGGCGATGGCGACGACACGGGTGAAGTCGGCGGCGCCGTCGACGCCCAGGCCGTACTTGGCGATCATGCCGAGGCACAGCAGGACCAGCAGCACACCGGTGACGTAGGCCATGACGCGGTAGCGGGTCAGCACGCTCTTCTTCATGGCTACGAGGGTAACCACCCCATTTGCGCGATCTTCGCGCACCCCCGCGCATCCCCCGGATGCCGCACAGGCCCCGGCCGCGCGGCCCCAGCGGCGCAGGCCGCGACCGCCCCGGACCGCCCTACGCGTCCTTACTCGTCACGCGTCCTTACTCGTCACTACTCGTCGCTACTCGTCACTACTCGTCCTTGAAGTCGTGGGCGGCCACCCGCAGCGGACGCAGCATCGCGAAGATCTCCGCGCACTCCTCGGCGTCGTACGCCCCCAGCCCGAAGTCCATCTCCATCAGGTCGCGCGTCGCCGCGTCGCACACCTCGCGGCCCTTGTCCGTGATCGAGGCGAGCGTGCCGCGCCCGTCGTTCGGGTTGGGCCGCTTGTCGACCAGGCCCGACCGCACCAGCCGGTCGACCGTGTTCGTGACGGACGTCGGATGCACCATCAGACGCTCGCCGATCTTCGACATCGGCAGCTCGCCCGCCTTGGAGAAGGTGAGCAGCACCAGCGCCTCGTACCGCGCGAAGGTCAGCCCGTACGGCTTGACCACCGCGTCCACCTCGGCCAGCAGGATCTGGTGCGCGCGCATGATCGAGGTGATCGCGGCCATCGACGGCACGGACCCCCAGCGCTGCTGCCAGTGTTCGTCGGCACGGGCGATGGGATCGAAAGCAAGACTGAGCGGCTTCGGCACGCCAAAGACCTTACCGGCCGGTCACATCGTGGTCAGCCCCGTCTCGCGTTTCGGTCCCCCGCCCCACGGACACGGCGGCCGGCGCCCGCTCGGCGGAGCCGTCGGCACCCGGTCCGCGCCCCGCTCTGGCGGGCGGTCCCGTGCGCTCGGTACGCCGTGCCGCCACCGCGAGGGCCACACACAGCGCCGCCCCCAGCACACCCGCGCCCGCCACCGTCGCCCGCACCCCGGCGAACTCCGCGGCCACACCCGACAGGGCCATCCCGAGCCCCTGAACGGTCATCAGGCCGGCCGTGTTCAGCGTCATCGCGCGTCCGAGCAGGTCCTCGGGCACCGACCGCACGAACCACTGGTCCAGGCCGAGCGTGTACGCCGATCCGGCGCCGGCCGCGACCAGCAGCACCAGCGACCAGCCGAGCCCCGGCCGCAGCGCGTAGCCCAGGTACGGGAGCAAGGTCACGCACACCAGCGGCAGGGTGATCCGGTGCCGGGTCGCCGGGCGCAGCCGTGATCCGGCGAACAGTTCGCCCGCGATCGTCCCGACCGGCAGCGCGCACATCAGCAGGCCGAGGCCCGTGGACCCGACGCCCAGGTCCGCCGCGTACGGGGCGGCCAGCGCCTCCGGCACCACCGCGAACGCCGAGGGCACCCAGAACAGCAGGAGCAGCACCAGCACCCTGCGGTCCGCCAGCACGCGACGGGCGCCCCGCAACGAGTCCCGCACCAGCGCCTGGCCGCCGGCCGCCCGCGCGGGCCGGCGCCGCGTGCCGAACCGGAGCGTCAGGGCCGACACCAGGAACGTACCGACCGTCACCAGCAGCGCGTGCCGCGGCGACACCACCGTGAGCAGCAGTCCGCCGAGCCCGTACCCCGTCAGCAGCGCGCTCTGCGACACGATCCGCAGCAGCGACCGGCCCAGCACGAACAGTTCGCCGTCGCCGAGGACGTCGGCCAGGGTCGCGGTCCGGGTGCCCTGGAACACCGGGGACACCACGGCGAGCGCCGCCCGCATCGCCAGCAGCACCGCGATCGGCGCCCCCGGCACCACCATCACGGCCACGCACCCCGCGCACACCAGGTCGCACACCACCAGCACCCGGCGCGCCGGGAAGCGGTCGGCGACCCCGGCCAGGAACGTTCCGCCGACCAGGTACGGGAGGAAGCCCAGCGCGAACGTCAACGCGCTGAGCAGCGGAGACCCCGTCAGGTCGTAGACCAGGACGGACAGCGCGATCTCACTGACGACCAGGCCCAGCAGGGAGAAGGCGTGCGCGGCGAACACGGCACGGAACTCGGGCACGGCGAAGACCGGGCCGTAGCCGGTGCGGGCGGCGGGCGAGGGCGCGGGTGAGGGCGTGTTCGCGGCGGCGGCCCCGGGCGTCGCCTGCCCCGCCGTCAGCTCGGCGGGCAGTCCGGTCGGCGGCGCGGTGGAGGGCCCGGTCGATGGCCCGCTGGAGGACCCGGTGGACGCGGCCGTCGCGGGGTCGGTCGTCCGGCCCGCTGGGGGCTCGGTCGGTGTGTCTGGCATGTGCGGCAGCGTGCCGGGGCGGAGACGGCCGGCGTAGAGTTTCGGCTCCAGCCGAATCTTCGCCACAACTCCGCCCGCCGGGCGCCGGTATCGGCACTGGTGCCGGGTCCGGTCCGGAAACTGGCACCGGCACCGGCACCAGCACCAGCACCAGCACCAGCAGGACCGTCCCACCCCAGCCGCCGCCCCCGGAGCCCGTGCCCATGCCCTCCCTCCTCCACTTCGGCGAGGACGACCTCCTCAACTGCCGCTTCGCGATCTCGCCCCTGTGGGAGACCCAGGAGGCGGTCCGCACCCTCAACCGGCCCGCCCGGCACGGCTATCACGCGCACTGGCTGCGCCGTATCCGCACCGCCGCCGCGGGTCTCGACCTCACCCCGCTCTGGCTCCTCATGCCGCGCACCGGCTACTCCCCCGACTGGCTCGGCCCGCCCCCGATCGGCCCGGCCGCGACCATCGGCGAGGAGATCGCCGCCGTCCGCACCGCCGACCCCGCCGTGGCCCGCGAGGAGATCGCCCGCTCGCTCGCCGACACCCCCGGAGCCCTCGACTCCCCGCAGGGCCGTGCCCTCCTCGCCGACCCGGCGCGCACGGTCGCCCGGCTGTCGGACCTGCTCGAACAGGCCTGGCACACCCTGGTCGAACCCGACTGGCCCCGGTTGCGCGCCCTGCTCGAAGCCGACATCGCCTTCCACTCGCGCCGGCTCGCCGAGGTGGGCCTCGGGGGGCTCCTGCCGGAGATCGACCGGCGGCTCGGCTGGCGCGCCCACACCCTCACCATCGAGGGAAGGGGCCGCCACGAACGCCACCTCGCCGGACAGGGCCTCGTCCTCATGCCGAGCGTCTTCTCCTGGCCGGACGTGATCAGCGGCTTCGAGCCGCCCTGGCAGCCCACCCTCGCCTACCCGGCCCGGGGCATCGGCGGCCTGTGGGCCGAACCCGGCGACCGCGCCCCCGAGGCCCTGGTCCGTCTCCTCGGCCGCGGCCGGGCCGCCGTCCTCACGGCCCTGGACGAACCGGCCACCACCACGGCCCTCGCCCACCGCCTCCGCCTCGCCCCGTCCTCCGTCTCCGCCCACCTCACCACCCTCCGGAACACCGGCCTCCTCACCTCCCGCCGCTACGGCCACCAGGTCCTCTACGAACGCACCCCCCTGGGCATCACGCTGGCTTCGGGCGGCGGGGGTGAGCAGCCGCCGTGACACGGTGAGGTGCGGCGAGGTAAACAGCCCCTTGTGCCACGATTGGTGACCGTTCGTCACCTTCGCGTAAGGAGCGGCATGGCTCGGCTGATCCGCGTTCTCGCGGGGCTTGTGGTGCTCGGGGTCGTCGTGGGGTGCTCCGGCGGGGCCGAGGACGGTGAGGCGGCGCGGACCGTCGTCGCGCCGGGGCGGGGCGGCGGGGGCGGTTCGGCCTTCTGGGTGGACCCCGACGGGCCCGCCGCGGCGCAGATCCGGACGTGGCGGCGGGAGGGGCGTACGGAGGACGCCGCGCTGTTGGCGCGGATCGCCGAGCAGCCGGTGGCGTTGTGGCCGGCCGGTGAGGCCGATCCGGGCCCGGCCGTGCGGGCGGCGGCCCGGGCCGCCGCGCGGGAGGACCGGGTCGCGCTGTTCGCGGCGTACGACATCCCGCACCGGGACTGCGGTCAGCACTCGGCGGGCGGGGCGGCGGACGCGGACGCCTACCGGCGGTGGATCGGGCGGTTCGCGGACGCCCTCGGCGACAGCCGGGCCCTGGTGGTCCTGGAGCCGGACGCCATCGCCCATATCGCCGACGGCTGCACCCCCGGCGAGTACCACGACGAGCGCACCCAACTGCTCAGCGACGCGGTCAACCGGTTCAAGCGCCAGCCGCGCACCAGGGTCTACGTCGACGCCGGCCACCCGGCCTGGATCCGCGACCCCGGCCAACTGGTCGAACCCCTTAGACGGGCCGGCATCGCGAACGCCGACGGGTTCGCGCTGAACGTCTCGAACTTCCAGACGGACGACGCGACCAGGCAGTACGGCGTCGAGCTGTCGCGCAGGCTCGGCGGGAAGCACTTCGTCGTGGACACCAGCCGCAACGGCAACGGCCCCCTCCAGGGCGCCTGGTGCAACCCGCCCGGCCGCGCGCTCGGCACCCGCCCCACCACGACAACCGGCGAACCCGCCCTGGACGCCTTCCTGTGGATCAAACGGCCGGGCGAGTCCGACGGCCCGTGCGCGGGCGGCCCGGCGGCGGGCCGGTGGTGGCCGCAGTACGCGCTGGAGCTGGCCCGCAACTCCGGCGGCTGACGATCCCCCGCCCCGCCCCCACGGCACCCGCCACGCCTTCCGCTACGGCACCCGCACCCACTTCGCCTCGGAGGGCGTCCCCTGGGCGTCCGTCACGAACAGCATGTACCAGCCCGGCGGCACCAGGGTGGAGTCCTTGGGCGCCGTCACGGTGACGGAGTTGCCGGCCTTGGTCACCTCCAGGGCGATGGAGCGTTGTTCGACGTCCGTGGTGTGGGTGACGGCGCTGGGGCGCATCAGGCGGGCCTGTGCGACGCGTTCGGGATGGCCGGTGGTGAACGTCGCCCGGCCGTCCGGGTCCAGGGTGTCGGGTCCCTTCCCCAGGGCGGGCCGGTTCTTCCCGTTGCGGTGCAGCGCGGGCGGCGTGTAGATCTCCATGCGCTGTTCGAAGTGGCCCAGTTTGGTGTTCCGCTGGTCGTCGAAGAGCGGGTCGGAGCCGAAGGTGACGACCCGGCCGTCGGGCAGCAGCAGCGCCTCGGAGTGGTAGTTGCGGCCCACCGTCGGGGAGGCGGCTTCGCGGAAGGTGTTGGACTTGGGGTCGTAGAACTGGGCCTTGAGGATGTTGCTGGCGCTGCGGCCCCGGTAGTCCCGGGAGCCGTTGGTGGTGAACACGGTGTCGTCCGGCATGATCACGCTGTTGAGGTAGCGGGTGCCCTGGGGGAGGTCGGGTCCGTCCTCGAAGACGGGGTTGTCCTTCTTCAGGTCGACCACGGCGGTGCGCGGGGTGGACCTCTTCGACTCCCCGACTCCTCCCCCGCCGAGGATCATCACCTTCTGGTCCTGTGCGGGCGGCAGCAGCAGCGAGGCGGAGGTCTCGGTCTCGTCGGCGTCCCGCAGTCCGGGGACCTTCTGGAAGGTGTTGGTGCCGAGGTCCCACAGGCCGGCGTCGCGGCCCTGGTCGGCGGGCCCGTAACCGGCGTTGGAGGCCGGGTAGAAGAGCTTGCCGCCCTGGGTGAGGAAGAGGGCCGGATAGGTGGGGAAGTAGCGCTTGGGGCCCGGGGTCCACTTCTTGGTGCGGGGGTCGTAGATCTCGTTGTCGCCGGGGTCGATGGTGCCGACGTCGTCGAGGCCGGAGACGGCGAGGACCCGTCCGTCGTCCAGGCCGACGAGGGTCGGGTACCAGCGCGCCTTGTCCATCGGGTCGACGGGGACGTACCTCTCGGCGCGTGGGTCGAACTCGTAGGCGGCCCTGATGCCCTGGAAGTCCTGCTTGTCGAGGGTGATCTTCTCGGAGAGGCCGTAGGTGTTGGCCGCGTCCTCGCCGCGCAGGCCGACGATGGCGTACTGGGCCTGGCCGCCGGTGACGGAGCGGGGGCCCTTCTCGGTGGCCTCCACGAAGACGCGGGCCTCGCCGGCGGTGACGGTGGTCCGCCAGGGCCGCATGACGCCGGCCCGGTCGTAGGTGACGGTCTGGTCGCGCCGGGCCCGCGGCACGGTGACGTCGAACCGGCTGACGTACTCGACACCCGCCGGCGAGCGGAAGACGGTGCCCTTCTTCAGGACGACGTCCTTGTCGGGGTTCTCGTTCTTCACCCGCATGCCGCCGCCGGCCCGCCGCACCTCGCCGTCGAGCTGTTCGTAGCGGGCGGTCCCTCCGGCGACCAGCAGCCGGCCGTCGGGGAGCTGGGCGTGTCCGGAGCAGAAGAAGTCGTCCGGGGTGGGGATCTTCTTGAACGTGTTGTTCCGCGGGTCCCACAGGACGGTGTCGAAGGACCCCTTGTCGAACTTGCGCTGTTCGTTCCCGGACCCGGCGACGATGAGCACTTTCCCGGAGTGCAGCAGGGCGGCGTGGATGGCGTTGGTGCGGTAGGCGCGCGGGATGTCGACGGGCGCCCAGGAGCCGTACGCGGCCTGGTAGGCGGGCCGGGAGATCTTGTACTGGTGGTAGGTCTGGCCGGCGAAACCGACCGCGGCGGGGGCGTTGAGCCCGGCGAGGACGGCGATCGCGGCGACGCCGGCCAGCTTCTTCCTGGCTTTGGCGCCGGTCTTCCCGCTGGGCGCGCCGGTGTTCTTCGAGGGCTGGCGGGCCATGGCCTAGGTACCTCCTGGGGTGCGGCCGGTGGCCGGGGCGGGAGCGGCGAGCGCCGGTTCCTTGGGGACGGGCGCGGGAACGCGGACGCGGGCGGGGTGCGGCCGGCGGGCCCGGTGCCGCGTGCGGAGGGTGGTGAGCCATACGGCGACGGGCGCGAGGCAGACGGCCAGGGCGATCAGGGCCCAGGCGCGCATGGCGGGGTGGGTGTGGCCGAGGACGGCGGAGGCGCCGAGGGAGAGCGCGAGGAGCGCGGCCCAGCCGAGGTGGATACGGAAGGTGCGCGGCCGGTCGGCGCTGGTGTCGCCGCCCTTGGGGGTGACGACGAAACGGCCGGGGCGGCGGGTGACGGCGTCGGCGAGGGCCTTGAGATAGACGGGGGCGGCGAGCGCGGACATGGCCATGCCCGCCAGCCCGGCGGAGCCCTCCGGTTCGTGGGGGGAGACGTTGTGGCGCCGGTTCCACAGGTAGAGGCCGACGCGCAGGGCGGCGGCGTCGCTGTAGAGCATGAGCCACAGGGAGGCGGTGACCTGGGTTCCGGAGGCCCCGAACCAGAGGTAGAGGACGCAGCTCGTGACGCCGAGGAGCCAGTTGAGGGCCGTCATCGGGTAGTAGACGAGCATCAGCGTGTAGTTGAGGAGGCGGCCCGCGGGCATGGTGAGCGGGGCCTTCCCGTACTGCCGGAGGAGGGTTTCGCAGGTGCCGCGGGCCCAGCGGGTCTGCTGGGTGAAGAAGTCGGTCCAGGAGGCGGGGCCCTCTCCGACGGCGAGCACGTCGGGGGTGTAGACGGACCGCCAGTGGTTGCCGGTCCTGGCGTTGCGGTGGCGGTGCAGTTCGAACCCGGTGGCCATGTCCTCGGTCACGGAGTCCTGGAGGCCGCCGATCTGGCGCAGGGCCGCGATGCGTACGACGTTGTTGGTGCCGACGAACATGGGGGCGCCGTAGCGGTTGCCGGCGCGCTGGATCAGGGCGTGGAAGAGGAACTGCTGTGATTCGGCGGCCTTGGTGACGGGGTTGTCGTCGTAGTTCCCGTAGACCTGGGGGCCGACGACGAAGGCGACGTCGGGGTCGCGGAAGTAGCCCATCATGCGGTCGAGGAAGCCGGGCAGCGGGGCGTGGTCGGTGTCGACGGAGGCGAAGTACTCGTAGGCGTGGCCGTGCAGGGTGAGCCAGGCGTTGTAGTTGCCGTGTTTGGTGCGGGCCTTGTGCGGGCCCGTGGGGCGGTTCCACTCGGGGACGCCGTGCCGGGTGAAGTGCCGCACGCCGAGTTCCGCGCACAGGGCCTTGGCCCGCTCGTCGTCGCCCTCGTCGAGGAGCCAGACGTGCAGGAGTCCGGGGTGGGTGACGCGCAGGGCGGCTTCGAGGGTGGCGCGGACGGTGGCGAGGGGCTCCTTGCCGGGGACGTAGGTGGTCAGGAAGGCGACCCGGGTGCCTTCCTCGGGGGTGAGGGGGACGGGGTCGCGGGCGGTGAGGGTGGCGTGGGCGATGCCGAGGACGTTGACGACCATGAAGAGTTCGACGAGGCCGACCGTCACGAGCATGCTGGTGTCGAGGGCGGTCAGCCAGGTCTCGCCGTTCTCCCGGTGGGTCCAGTGGGTGGGCCACAGGAGGTAGCCGAGGAGGGTGACGGTGAGGGCGGGGGCGAGCGTCAGGAGGAGGAGGGCGCCTATTCGCCGCGGTCCGCTGGACAGGAGCCTGGTGTACCGCACCTGCCGGGCCGTGCCGGAGGGGTCGGTCAGGGGTCCCGCGAGTCGGCTGTAGGTGTCGTAGTCGTAGCCCTCGGGCCGCACGTCGCCCTCCGGTCGTCTGGGGTGGTCAAGCTGGCCGATATCCACACACAAGGTGAGTTTCGGGTGCGTGTCGAACGGGGTGCGTCCGATGGGGTGTGGGGGCCGTGCGGGCGGGTGGTCTTTGGTCCGGGTACGCGAGAACCCCGGTCCAGGGGACCGGGGTTCTCGGGTGGTGGCGCGGCGGCCGGGTCAGGCGGACAGGTGCCGTTCGACCGTCTCGACCTTGGCGGTGAGGCCGTCGGTGACGCCGGGCCGGATGTCGGCCTTGAGGACGAGGGAGACGCGGGGCGCGCGTTCCTCGACGACCGCGACGGCGCGCTTGACGACGGCCATGACCTCGTCCCACTCGCCCTCGACGGAGGTGAACATCGCGTCGGTGCGGTTGGGGAGGCCGGACTCGCGGACGACTCGGACGGCGTCGGCGACGTACTCCCCGACGTCCTCGCCGACGCCGAGCGGGGTCACGGAGAAGGCGACGATCATGCGTTGACGATCCCTTCCTGGCGGGCGCGGGAGGCGATCACCGCGTCCTCGGCCTCGCGCTTGAGCTTGCGCTCGGCGAAGAAGCCGCCGGTGGGCAGGACGGAGAGGACGAGGTAGAGCAGTCCGAGGCCCGCGCTCCAGCGGGCGCGGTACCAGGCGTCGGCCCAGAAGATCACGTAGAGGATGAAGAGGACGCCGTGGATCGCGCCCATGACCGGGACGGCGTTGAAGTCCGTGGTCCGCTTCAGCACCGAGCAGACGAGCAGCAGCAGGAAGGAGACGGCTTCGGGGGCCGAGACCAGGCGGAGGCGGCGGAGGGCGCTGGCGGTCTTTATGTCCACGGGTCACCTTCGGTGGGAGTGTCACTGGCGGGGGGACGCTGCTTTGTGAACGCAAGCACAAGCGTCGGTCCCATTGTGGCATCCGGCGCCGGGGACACCGGGCCGAGGGTCCGGCTCGGGGCGTGCCGCCGCTCCCCTAGGGGGCGGGTCGGGGGTGAGATCCACCCGGAGACTCTGTCGGCGGGGGCGGGCTGGGGTTACCTTCGCTTCGTGGCGATGTTCCGACTTCAAGGCAGCAAGGTGCTGGCCGTCGACATGACCGGGGACGCCGTGAAGGCGAAGAACGGCTCGATGGTCGCGTACGACGGGCAGATGGCCTTCAAGAAGCTGAGCGGCGGCGGTGAGGGCGTCCGGGGGATGGTGACCCGGCGGCTGACCGGCGAGCAGATGACGGTGATGGAGGTGCGGGGGCACGGGACGTGCTGGTTCGCGGACCGGGCCTCGGAGATCAACCTGGTGGGGCTTCAGGGGGACAAGCTGTACGTGGAGTCGAGCAACCTGCTGGTGACGGACGCGGGCCTGCGGACCGGGACGACCTTCACGGGCCTCCGCGGCGCGTCCCAGGGCAACGGGCTGTTCACGACGACGGTGGAGGGCCACGGCCAGGCGGCGATCATGTCGGACGGCCCCGCGGTGGTGCTGCGGGTGAGCGCGCAGTACCCGCTGACGGTGGACCCGGGGGCGTACATCGCGCACCAGGGGAACGTACGGCAGTCGCTCCAGTCCGGTGTGACGTTCCGCACGCTGCTCGGCGAGGGCGGCGGGGAGGCCTTCCAGATGCGGTTCGAGGGCGACGGGCTGGTCTATGTGCAGCCCAGCGAGCGGAACACGATCGCGGGGGATGTGTGAGATGCCGTTCCGCGAGGTGAACTCGAAGATGGTCGAGGCGACCGTGGTGCCTGGGCAGCGGCTGTTCAGCCAGCGGGGCGCGATGCTCGCCTACAAGGGCGAGGTGTCGTTCACCCCGAACATCCAGGGCGGGCAGGGCGGGGTGATGTCGATGATCGGCCGCCGGCTGGCCAACGAGGCGACTCCGCTGATGACGGTGGAGGGTTCGGGCACGGTGCTGTTCGGGCACGGCGGCCATCATGTGCAGGTGATCGAGCTGTCCGGGGACACCCTGTACGTGGAGGCGGACCGGCTGCTGGCCTTCGACGGCACGTTGCAGCAGGGGACGATGTTCCTGGGCTCGCAGGGCGGGGTGATGGGGATGGTCCGGGGCCAGGTGACGGGCCAGGGGCTGTTCACCACGACGCTGAAGGGGCACGGCGCGGTGGCGGTGATGGCACACGGCGGGGTGTTCGAGGTGCCGATCACCCCGCAGCGCCCGGTGCACGTGGACCCGCAGGCGTACGTGGCGCACCACGGGGAGGTGCGCAACAAGCTGTCGACCGCGCTGGGCTGGCGGGACATGGTGGGCCGGGGTTCGGGCGAGGCGTTCCAACTGGAGCTGAGCGGCAGCGGTTCGGTGTTCGTGCAGGCGTCGGAGGAGAAGCTGTGAGCGGGTACGGGGCCCCGGGCGGGCCGGTGATCCATGATCCGATGTCGCTGCCGGTCGACGACAACGTGAACAACTACACCTTCTGCGTGGAGCTGCGGGGCAGCCAGTGGTTCCTGCAGAAGGGCAAGATGATCGCCTACTACGGGTCGATGGAGTTCAACGGGATCGGGCACGGCCGGCTGGACCGTCTGGTGCGTACTTCGTTCCATTCGCCTCTGCACGCGAGCGACTGGGTCGTGGCGGAGGGTTCGGGCAAGATGCTGCTCGCCGACCGGGCCTTCGATGTGAATTCGTACGACCTGGACGACGGCAACCTGACCATTCGCTCGGGCAACTTGCTCGCTTTTCAGCCAAGTCTCGCGCTGAAGCAGTCGATCGTGCCGGGCTTCCTGACGTTGATCGGAACGGGCAAGTTCGTGGCCGCGTCCAACGGGCCGGTGGTGTTCATGGAACCGCCGATCCGGGTGGACCCGCAGGCCCTCGTCGGATGGGCGGACTGCCCCTCTCCGTGCCACCACTACGACCATGGGTACATGACAGGCGTGCTGGGCGGTCTACGTGCGATGACGGGGCTCGGCGGGGCCTCCGGCGAGGAGCACCAGTTCGAGTTCGTGGGGGCGGGTACGGTGCTGCTCCAGTCGACCGAGACCCTGATGGCGGAGCAGGCCGTCGGGGCGCCTCCGCAGCAGGCCGGAGTGCCGGGTGCGGGCGGGCCGGCGGGGCAGCACGGGCAGCAGTCGGGGGCACCGCGCCTTCCCGGACAGCTCGGAGACCTCCAGCGTCGCTTCGGGCTGTGAGCGGTAGTCTGCGGAGTGTGACATCGAACGCGTGCGCACCGTCACACCACCCTCACTAGTTCGCCTTTCAACATTTTAGGTAGACTTCATTTATGGAGACCGAGACGGCCACGCGCTGGCTGACCGATGCGGAGCAGTGCGCCTGGCGCACCCACCTGGAGGTCAACAGGCTGTTGACGTATCAGCTCGAAAGGGATCTTCAGCCCTTCGGGCTGACCCTGAACGACTACGAGATTCTGGTGAACCTCTCCGAGTCGGAGGGCGACCGGATGCGGATGAGCGACCTGGCGTCCGCCACCCTCCAGTCCAAGAGCCGCCTCTCGCACCAGATCACGCGGATGGAGAGCGCCGACCTGGTGCGCCGCGAGAACTGCGAGTCCGACCGGCGGGGACTGTACGCGGTCCTCACCGAGCATGGCTTGGAGACCATGAAGAAGGTCTCTCCACACCATGTCGCCTCCGTGCGCAGGCACTTCATCGACCTGCTGTCGCCTGAGGCGCTGGAGGACCTGCACAAGTCGCTGCGGCCCATCGCCGAGCATCTGCGCGGCCAGCGCGGCAAGCCGTAGCACCCGCCGTACCCGCCGGGGAGACCCGGACCGAGCCGCGGCGCACCCACCGGGAGCGCCGCGGCTCTGTCGTGGGCCGGCCCGCTTCCCGGAGCGCCGGACGCCTCAGGACGCCGGGCGGGGCAGCCGCAGCACGAACAGCGCTCCGCCCGAGGGCGCCTCGCCCAGCGTGAGGGTGCCCCCGTGCCGTACGGCGACGTCCCGGGCGATGGCGAGACCGAGGCCCGCTCCCCCGTCGTCCCGGCTGCGGGCGTCGTCGAGCCGTACGAACCGCTCGAAGACCCGCTCGCGCTGGGCGGCCGGGACCCCGTCGCCGTCGTCGGCCACGGTCAGCTCCGCCCAGCCGCCCGCCGCGCGCACCCGCACCTCGACCCGTTCCCGGGCGTGACGCCGGGCGTTGTCCAGCAGGTTGGCCAGCACCCGCGCCACCTGGCCACGGGACCCGGACACCTCCACCCCGTCCTCGACGTCGACGGCGATCCCGGCCCTGCGGCCCGCCTCCTCGGCCGCGAGCGCGCCCAGGTCGAAGCGCCGCCCGTCCGCGGGCCGCTCCCCCGCGTCCAGCCGGGCGAGCAACAGCAGATCGGCGGCGAGCCGCTGGAGCCGTACGGTGTCCTCGACCGCGCCCGCCACATCGAGCAACTCCGGGTGCGCGGCGCCCACTTCGAGCTGGGTGCGCAGCGAGGCGATGGGGCTGCGCAACTCGTGGGAGGCGTCGGCGACGAACCGGCGCTGGCGCTCCACCGACTCCTCCAGCGCGGACAGGGTCTCGTTGGTGGTGCGGGCGAGCCGGGCGACCTCGTCGTGGGTGTCGGGGACCGGGACGCGGCGCGCGAGGTCCTGGGAGGCGGTGATGGCGGCCATCTCGCCCCGGATGCCCTCCACGGGCCGCAGGGCACGCCGGGTGACCCGCCAGGTCACCGCCGCGACCGTCGCGAGCAGCAGGGGCAGGCCGATCAGCATGGCGGTCAGGGCGGTGCGGACGGCGCCCTGTTCGGCGGCGAGCGGGGCGCCGGCCCAGACGGTGAGGGTGACGTCCTGGGGTGTGGTGACCTCGACGGCGGCGAACCGGTAGTCGGCGGTGCCGCCGTCGACGGTGGCGGTGCCCTGGCCGGTGCGGACGTTCTCGGAGATCTCCCCGACGGCGGGATCGTCGTCGCTGTCGCCGCTGTCGTCGTCCCCGCCGCTGTCGTCGTCCCCGCTCTCGTGGTCGCTGCCGCTGCCGCTGCCCTTGCCGCTGCTGTCGTCGTCGCCCTCGGTCTTGCCGCTGCCGCTGCTCCCCTTTCCACTGCCGCTGTCACGGCCGCGCCCGCCGTGGTCGTCCCCGCCGCGGTCGTCGCCGCCGCGGTCGTCGTCCTCGTCGTCGTCCGGGGTGCTCGCGGACGGAGAGGGAGGGGTGGAGCGTAGGGACGGTTTGGTGGACGGGGTGGACGGGGTGGACGGGGCCGGCGCCGGCGCCGGGCGGACGGTGGTGACTCCTGTGCCGCTGATGCTCTCCAGGTCGTCGCTCGCGGCCACGAGGCGTTCCCGCTCGTCGGCGACCTGGACGGGGTGTTCCTCGGCGTCGCCGAGTTCGAGGTCCTGGTAGGCGATGCCCGCCGCGAGCTGCGCGGCGACGTGCCGGGCGGCGGTGTCGGCCTGGGAGTCCGCCTGGCCGACGAGGTCCGCGCGCAGCGAGAGCAGCACGGCGGCACCGGCGACGACCAGTACGACGGCGACGACCAGCGTGGCACCGAGGGTCGCCTTGGCCCGTACGGAACCGAACACCCGCCTCACGGCCGCGCCTCCAGGCGGTACCCGGCACCGCGCACGGTCCGGATGAGGTCGGCGCCGAGTTTGCGGCGCAGCGCGCTGATGTAGACCTCGACGATGTTGGGGTCGCCGTCGTAGGCGAAGTCCCAGACGTGTTCGAGGATGTCGGCCTTGGAGACGACCTCGCCGGGCCGCAGCACGAGGTGTTCGAGGACGGAGAACTCCTTCGCGGTGAGGGCCACTTCGGTTCCGTCGCGCTGGACGCGGCGGGCGGCGGTGTCGACCCGCAGCGGTCCGAGGACGTGCACGGGGGACGCTCCGGCCGGTCCGCGCCGGCGCAGCAGCGCCTTGACCCGGGCGACCAGGACCACGTAGGAGAACGGTTTGGTGAGGTAGTCGTCGGCGCCGGTATCGAGCCCCTCGGCCTCGTCGTACTCGCCGTCCTTGGCGGTGAGCATCAGGATCGGCACGTCGTGGCCGCCGGCGCGCAGGGCGGCGCACACGCGGTAGCCGTTCATGCCGGGGAGCATGATGTCGAGGACGACGAGGTCGTAGCCTCCCCCGGCGGCCCGGTGCAGTCCTTCGAGGCCGTCGTGCACGACGTCCACGGCGTAGCCCTCGGCCCGCAGGCCCGCGGCGAGCGACAGGGCGAGCCGCTTCTCGTCCTCCACGATCAACAGGCGCATGGAGACAGGGTCGCAAACCGAACCTGAAGACGGCTTCAGGTTCTCCTTCCTGAAGCCGTCTTCAGGTTCCTTCAGGCTGGCTTCAGCGTCCGCCCCGCAGATTGGTCCACGTCGTCCCGGTCGCACCGCTTCCGGCGGAGCCTCCGGGACGGGACAGCGTGAACCAGCCGACATCGGGAGGGCTTTCCATGAAGCGCAACATCGTCATCGCCACGGTCGCGGCCGCGGCTCTGATCGCCGGGGGCACGGCGACGTCCCTGGCCGTCACGGGCACCGACACCACGGCACCGGAGTCGGCACCGGCGTCCGCATCGGCGCCGGCGCCGCGGTCGAGCGGGCACTCGGGGGCCGACGACGACCGGGACGACAAGGCCGTACACGGGACGAGCCTGGCCGGCAGCAAGGCCGGCGGTTCGGCCGTCACCGCGCAGGACGCCATCGCCCGCGCCCTGGCCCATACGCCGGGTACCGCCGTCGGCGCCGAACTGGACGCCGAGAACGGCTCCTTGGTGTGGGAGGTCGAGATCATCGGCCGCGCCGGCGCCTGGCACGAGGTCCGGGTCTCCCCGTCCGGCGGCACGGTGCTCGGCTCCCGGACGGGGCACGAGGACGACATCGCCCGGGTGCGGGCGGCCCTGAAGGGGGCCTCCGTCTCGGCAGCCGAGGCCGCCCGGGCCGCCGCCGCGAAGGGCAAGGTCATCGAGATCGACGTGGACGACGACAGCCGGACGCCCGCCTGGAAGGTCGAGACGCTGACCTCGAACGGCGTCGAGCGGGAGTGGCGCGTCGACCTCGGCACGGGCCGGGTCACGGCGGACCGGGACCACAGGTCGGACGACGACGCGGACGACGACTTTGACGACGACGGGGCGCGGTCCGCGCGGGGCTCGGACGACCGTACGGAGCGTGAGCGTGGCTCGGACGACGGGGCCACGCATGCCCGCGGTTCGGGGGACGACGACGGGGCCGGGCACGACGCTCAGCACGGGAACGGGCGTGGACAGGGGCACGGGCAGGGTCACGGTCATGGGTCGGACGACCGGCCGGGCCACGAGGCGGGGGACGACTCCGGACAGGGATCGGGGCACGAGGCGGGGGACGACTCGGGGCACGGGTCGGGGCACGAGGCGGGGGACGACTCCGGGCACGGGTCGGGGCACGAGGCGGGGGACGACTCGGGGCACGGGTCCGACGACGACTGACCGACCGCGGACGGGAGCGGGAGACGGGGACGCGGACGCGAACGGGAACGGGACGGGGACGGGACGGGGACGGGAGTCCGGCCGCGGGCGGGGCGGGGGTGATGCGCACAGGCGTCGCCTCCGCCCCGCCCGCTGCCCGCAGCCCGCAGCCCGCAGCCCGCAGCCCGCTGCCCGCTGCCCGCGGGCAGTCGATCCTCGGACCCCGCACGCGACCCGTCAGACGCGGCTCCGATCGGCCTCCTCGCCCGGGTCCGTCCCCCGCTCCGATACGGCGGCCCGGTGCGCCCCGGCTGCCGTCGGCGGCGTAGATGACCGTGCCGTCCACCCCGTACGCACGGAGACGAGTGCCGCCGTCAGGGAGACCGCCCCCGAGATCACGAAGCACCAGCCCAGCGGCAGACGGCCCACCAGCAGGCCCACCCCGGCCGCGCCGCCCGAACCGCCCGCGTTAACGGCGGTGTTGACCCAGGCGCCGGCCTGAGTACGGATGCCCGGCGGAACGGACGCGTCCGCGATCAGGTAGGCCGTCGTGAGGGCCGGGGCGACGAAGAAGCCCGCGCAGGCGACGGCCACGGTCAGGGCGCCGAGCCCCGGCGCGAGGGCGGCACCGAACAGGGCGAGACCCAGTCCGCATGCCGTCAGCGGCAGCCGTACGCCAGGGGAGAGCCGCCAGTCGACGGCGCCGTTGAGCAGGCCGCCCAGCGCGCTGCCCAGCGACAGGGCGGCGAGCACCCAGGCCACCGCACCGGCGCGGTGGTGGTGCTGTTCGGCGAACGCCAGGACCAGGAGGTCGACGGCGCCGAGGGACAGACCGACGCCGAGCGCGACGACGACGGGTTGCGCGAGGGCCCGGCCACCCTGCCAACGGCGCCTGGAGCGGCACGACTTCACCGGGGCAGGACGCGCGCCCGCGACCACCGGGGACAGGACGAACGCCAGGGTTCCCGACCAGACGAGCAGGGCGCTCAGCAGGACCGCCGCGGCGGGTGGGGCCCACTGGACGACCGCGCCGACGACGAGCGGACCGGAGACGAAGAGGATCTCCTCCAGGACGCCGTCGAGACCGTAGGCGCGCTGCAACAGCCGTTCGTCGGGGACGAGTTGGCTCCACACGGTTCGCATGGTGGGGCCGAGGGGCGGGGTGCAGGCGCCGGCGGCGATGGCGAGCGCGCCGATCACGAGGGCCGGCGCTCCGGGCCGCCAGGCGGTCACGGCGAAGGCGGTGAGGAGGCCGGCGTAGAGCGAGGCCATGGGGATCAGGGCGCGGCGGGCGCCGTGCCGGTCGACGAGGGCCGCCCGGGCGGGCGACAGGAACACGCTCGCGGCGCCGAACAGCGCCATGACGGCCCCGGCCACGGCGAGTGAGCCGGTGGCGTGGCCGGTGGTGAGCATCAGGGCGAGCGAGACGAGCCCGTACGAGAGGCGGCCGGTCAGCGCGGCGGCGACGGTGCGGCGGGCGTGGGGAATGCGGAAGAGCGCGGCGTAGGAAGGCCGCGGGGATGACCCGGACATGGGTGTGGTTCCTCGACTGCGAGGCGGGACGGGGGACGCCGGAGTGCCGCGACGCCCCGGCCTCGAAGCCGCCGGTACGTCACGGGCCTGGGCGGGCCCTACGCCGAGTGGAGGAACATGGGCTCAAGGTAACAGCGACCGCGAGAAGCCGACCAGGGGACAAGCCTGGCTGCACCCGTCACCCCGGCCACCGCGACGGCCCGGGTCACCCCGGCCACCCCGGCCACCCCGGCCACCCCGGCCACCGCGACCGCCCGGGTCACCGAGCCACGGGGACCGCCCGGGTCACCGAGCCACCAGGTCACCGGGCCACCGAGCCACCGAGCCACCGAGCCACCGAGCCACCGAGCCACCGAGCCACCGAGCCACCGAGCCACCGAGCCCAGGATGCCCGCGTGAAGTCACCCCCGCCTCGCGGGCGTCCGGCGCGGACCAGGGGCACCCAGCCCCCCTCCCCCACACCCCCGTCAACCCTCCGTGATCCCCTCCACCAGGGTGTCCGCCGCGCGGTAGGGATCGAGTTCGCCGGCGACGATGCGTTCGGCGAGGGCGCTGAGGCGGCGGTCGCCGTGGAGGTCGCCGATGCGGCGGCGCAGGGCCGTGACGGCGATCGTCTCGACCTCCTGGGAGGCCCGGGCGAGCCGGCGTTCGGCGAGGACGCCGTGCTCCTCCATCCAGGCCCGGTGCTTCTCCAGCGCCTCGACGACCTCGTCGATGCCCTCGGAGCGGGCGGCGACCGTCTTGACGATCGGCGGGCGCCAGTCGCCGGGGCCCCGGGACTCCCCGAGGCCGAGCATGTGGTTCAGCTCGCGGGCGGTGGCGTCGGCGCCGTCGCGGTCGGCCTTGTTGACCACGTACACATCGCCGATCTCCAGGATTCCGGCCTTGGCGGCCTGGATGCCGTCGCCCATGCCGGGGGCGAGCAGCACGACGGAGGTGTCGGCCTGGCGGGCGATCTCGACCTCGGACTGGCCGACGCCGACGGTCTCCACGAGGACCACGTCGCAGCCCGCCGCGTCGAGGACGCGGATCGCCTGCGGGGCCGCCCAGGCGAGCCCGCCGAGGTGGCCGCGGGTCGCCATGGAGCGGATGTAGACGCCGGGGTCGGAGGAGTGGTCGGACATGCGGACGCGGTCGCCGAGGAGCGCGCCGCCGGAGAACGGGGAGGACGGGTCGACGGCGAGGACGCCGACCCGCTTGCCCTGCCGCCGGTAGGCGGTCACCAGCGCCGAGGTCGAGGTGGACTTGCCGACGCCGGGCGAGCCGGTGAGCCCGACGACGTAGGCGTTGCCGGTCAGCGGGGCCAGGGCCGCCATGACCTCACGGAGCTGCGGTGCCGCGCCCTCCACCAGGGAGATCAGCCGGGCCACCGCCCGCGGTCGCCCTTCTCTGGCCTGGGACACCAGCGTGGAGACGTCCTGCATCACAGCTCCGTTCACGAGAGATCAGGATCGGCGGATCAGGCCTCGGCCATCCGGAAGATGTCAGGCCTCGGCCACCCGAACGATCTCAGGCCTCGGCGACCCGGACGTTCTCAGACCTCGGCCACCCGGACGTTCTCAGGCCTTGGCGACCCGGACGATCAGGGCGTCGCCCTGGCCGCCGCCCCCGCACAGGGCCGCCGCGCCGACCCCGCCGCCGCGCCGCTTCAGTTCGAGGGCGAGGTGCAGGACCAGGCGGGCGCCGGACATGCCGATCGGGTGGCCGAGGGCGATGGCGCCGCCGTTCACGTTGACCTTGTCCGTGGAGACCCCGAGGTCCTTCATGGACTGGACGGCGACGGCCGCGAACGCCTCGTTGATCTCGATGAGGTCGAGGTCGCCCACCTCCAGGCCCTCCTTCTTCAGGGCGTGCAGGATGGCGTTCGAGGGCTGCGACTGGAGGGAGTTGTCCGGTCCGGCCACATTGCCGTGGGCGCCGATCTCGGCGATCCAGTCCAGGCCCAGCTCCAGCGCCTTGGCCTTGCTCATCACGACCACGGCGGCGGCGCCGTCGGAGATCTGGGAGGCGCTGCCGGCGGTGATGGTGCCGTCCTTGGTGAAGGCGGGGCGCAGCTTGCCGAGGGACTCGGCGGTGGTCTCCGCGCGGATGCCCTCGTCCTTGCTGAAGACGACGGCCTCGCCCTTGCGCTGCGGGATCTCGACCGGGGTGATCTCCGCCTCGAAGACGCCGTTCTTCTGGGCGGCGGCGGCGCGCTGGTGGGAGAGGGCGGCGATCTCGTCCTGCTCGGGGCGCTTGATGCCGAGGCGGGTGTTGTGCTTCTCGGTGGACTCGCCCATGGCGATGTTCTCGAAGGCGTCGGTGAGGCCGTCGTACGCCATGGCGTCGAGCATCTCGATCGCGCCGTACTTGTAGCCCTCGCGGGACTTGGGGAGCAGGTGCGGGGCGTTGGTCATGGACTCCTGGCCGCCGGCGACGACGACGTCGAACTCGCCGGCGCGGATGAGCTGGTCGGCGAGGGCGATGGCGTCGAGGCCGGAGAGACACACCTTGTTGACGGTGAGGGCCGGGACGCTCATGGGGATGCCCGCCTTGACGGCGGCCTGACGGGCCGGGATCTGCCCCGCGCCGGCCTGGAGCACCTGGCCCATGATCACGTACTGCACCTGGTCGCCGCCGATGCCGGCACGGTCGAGGGCGGCCTTGATGGCGAATCCTCCGAGGTCGGCCCCGGAGAAGGACTTCAGCGAGCCCAGCAGCCGTCCCATGGGCGTCCGGGCGCCCGCGACGATCACCGAGGTCGTGCTGTTCGATCCAGACATGAGGTGCGATCCCCTTACCGGCTTGCACAGCCGAGGAGTGAACGAGGGTTTACTGAGAATGTACTGAGCGGTAGTGCCACCCGTCATCCGGCCCGCAGTGTGATCGCGCGCACGTTGCGTAACCACGCCGGGAGCGCTGCACTGGCAGCATGCTGACGCGAATCGACCACATCGGGATCGCCTGTTTCGACCTCGACACGACTGTCGAGTTCTACCGTGCGACGTACGGCTTCGAGGTGTTCCACACCGAGGTCAACGAGGAGCAGGGTGTGCGGGAGGCCATGCTCAAGATCAACGAGACCTCCGACGGGGGTGCCTCCTACCTCCAGCTGCTGGAGCCGACCCGGGAGGACTCGGCCGTCGGGAAGTGGCTGGCGAAGAACGGCGAGGGGGTGCACCACATCGCTTTCGGCACCGCCGATGTCGACGGCGACGCGGCGGACATCCGGAACAAGGGCGTCCGAGTCCTCTACGACGAGCCCCGCACGGGGTCGATGGGGTCCCGGATCACCTTCCTGCACCCCAAGGATTGTCATGGAGTCCTGACAGAACTGGTCACTTCGGCGACGGTTGAGTCACCTGAGCACTGACCTCCGTATATCTGGGCCGGTAGGGTTGGGGGCGGCCGTCGCCTTCACGGGGGAACGGCCGGGTCCTGCCGCTTTCGGGCGTGCGGGACCAAGGGCCGGGGTCCAGGTTTCGGGGGGCGAGCGTCGGGGCAGCAGCCCGTGCTCCGCCGTTGATCTGACACCATTCCCCGGGGGCCCCGTTCGGCGGATGGACGGTGCTCGTTCGGAAAGACTTGCGACCAGGGGACGGATGGGACCGCGCAGTGCGGGGCTACGAACGCCAGGAGCGAGAGCCGGCGGCTGACGTCGACCACCTCTCTCGGTTCGAGGCCGAGATGGAACGGCTGAAGACCGAGCGGGAGAAGGCCGTCCAGCACGCCGAGGACCTCGGCTATCAGGTCGAGGTGCTGCGCGCCAAGCTGCACGAGGCGCGCCGCAGTCTGGCGACCCGTCCTGCCTACGACGGGGCGGACATCGGCTATCAGGCCGAGCAGTTGCTCCGTAACGCCCAGATGCAGGCCGACCAGCTTCGCACGGACGCCGAGCGGGAGATCAGCCAGGCGCGCGCGCAGACGCAGCGCATCCTCCAGGAGCACGCCGAGCAGGCCGCCCGGCTCCAGGCGGAGCTGCACCAGGAGGCGGTGACCCGCCGCCAGCAGCTCGACCAGGAGCTGGCCGAGCGCCGGCAGACTGTCGAGGCGCACGTCAACGAGAACGTGGCGTGGGCTGAGCAGTTGCGGGCCCGGTCCGAGTCGCAGGCCCGCCGGCTCCTCGACGAGTCGCGCGCGGAGGCCGAACAGGCGCTGGCCGCCGCCCGCGCCGAGGCCGAGCGGGTCACGGCGGAGGCCCGCCAGCGGCTCGCGAACGACGCGGAGGCGGCCCGCGCGGAGGCGGAGGCGCTGCTGCGCCGGGCCCGCGCGGACGCCGAGCGGCTGCTGAACGCGGCGTCGACGCAGGCGCAGGAGGCCACCGACCACGCCGAGCAGCTGCGCAGTTCCACGGCGAGCGAGTCGGACAACGCCCGCCGGCAGGCGGCCGAGCTGAGCCGGGCCGCCGAGCAGCGGATGAGCGCCGCCGAGACGCGGCTGCGGGAGGCGCAGGCCGAGGCGGACAAGGTGCTGTCCGAGGCCAAGGAGGCGGCGGCCAAGACGCTGTCGGCGGCCGAGTCGGCCAACGAGCAGCGCACCCGGACGGCGAAGGAGCAGGTCGCCCGGCTGGTCAGCGAGGCCACGAAGGAGGCCGAGTCCACCAAGGCGGAGGCCGAGCAGCTTGTCGCGGAGGCGCGGGCGAAGGCCGAGACGATCGTCGCGGAGGCCGAGGAGAACGCGCGCAGTCTCACCGCCGAGGAGACCGCCTCGCAGCTCGCGCAGGCCGCGCGGACCGCCGAGGAGGTGCTGAACAAGGCGTCCGAGGAGGCCAAGCGGACCACGAAGGCGGCGGCCGAGGAGGCCGAGCGGATCCGCACGGAGGCGGAGACCGAGGCCGACCGGCTGCGGGCCGAGGCGCACGACATCGCCGAGGAGCTGAAGGGCACGGCGAAGGACGACACCAAGGAGTACCGCGCCAAGACCGTCGAACTCCAGGAGGAGGCGCGGCGGCTGCGCGGTGACGCCGAGCAGCTGCGGTCGGACGCGGTCGCCGAGGGCGAGCGCATCCGTGCCGAGGCCCGGCGCGAGGCCGTCCAGCAGATCGAGGAGGCGGCGCGGACCGCCGAGGAGCTGCTCGCGAAGGCGAAGGCCGACGCGGACGAGCTGCGGCAGGCCGCGACGGCGGACAGCGAGAAGGTCCGCACCGAGGCGATCGAGCGGGCGACGAGTCTGCGCCGGCAGGCCGAGGAGACGCTGGAGCGGACCCGCGCGGAGGCCGAGCGGCACCGTGCGGAGGCCGTCGAGCAGGCCGAGACGATCACCGCGGACGCGGAGCGGGCCGCCGAGCGGCAGCGCGAGGAGACCGAGCGGGCCATAGCGGCCCGGCAGGCCGAGGCCGCGGAGAACCTGGCACGGCTGCACACGGAGGCCGAGGAGCGGCTGACCGCCGCCGAGCAGGCGCTGACGGACGCGCGCGCGGAGGCCGAGCGGATCCGCCGGGAGGCGGCCGAGGAGACGGACCGGCTGCGGTCGGAGGCCGCGGAGCGCATCCGCACCCTCCAGGCGCAGGCGGAGGCGGAGGCCGAGCGGCTGCGCGACGAGGCGGCGGCGGACGCGTCGGCGTCCCGCGCCGAGGGCGAGGCCGTCGCGGTGCGGCTGCGGTCGGAGGCCGCGGCCGAGGCGGAGCGGCTGAAGTCGGAGGCGCAGGAGAGCGCGGACCGGGTGCGCACCGAGGCGCAGACCGCGGCGGAGCGGCTGGCCGCCGAGGGCGCGGAGACGCTGGCCGCCGCTCAGGAGGAGGCCGCTCGGCGGCGCCGGGAGGCCGAGGAGACCCTTGGTTCGGCGCGCCAGGAGGCCGACCAGGAGCGGGAGCGGGCCCGCGAGCAGAGCGAGGAACTGCTCGCCTCGGCGCGCAAGCGCGTGGAGGAGGCGCAGGCCGAGGCCGTACGGCTGGTCGAGGAGGCCGACCGGCGGGCGAGCGAGATGGTCGCCGGCGCCGAGCAGACCGCGCAGCAGGTGCGGGACGCGGTGGCGGGGCTGCACGAGCAGGCGCAGGAGGAGATCGCCGGGCTGCGCTCGGCCGCCGAGCACGCGGCGGAGCGTACGCGCACGGAGGCGCAGGAGGAGGCGGACCGGGTCCGTGCCGACGCGTACGCCGAGCGGGAGCGGGCGTCGGAGGACGCGTCGCGGCTGCGCCGGGAGGCGTCCGAGGAGACGGAGGCGGCCACCGCGCTCGCCGAGCGGACGGTCGCGGAGGCGATCGCCGAGGCGGAGCGGGTGCGTTCGGACGCCGCGGAGCACGCGCAGCGGGTGCGGACCGAGGCGTCGGACACGATCGCGAGCGCCGACCAGGACGCGGCGCGGACCCGCGCGGACGCCCGGGAGGACGCGAACCGGATCCGTTCGGACGCGGCGACGCAGGCGGACACCCTGATCACCGAGGCGGCGGCGGAGGCCGAGCGGCTTCAGACGGAGACGGCGGCGGAGGCCGAGCGGGTCCGCGCCGAGTCGGTCGCCAAGGCGGAGAAGCTCATCGAGGACGCGACCGGGGACGCGGAGCGGCTGCGTGCCGAGGCCGCGGAGGCGGTCGGGTCGGCGCAGCAGCACGCCGAGCGGGTGCGCACCGAGGCGGAGCGGGTCAGGGCGCAGGCGGCCGAGGAGGCCGAGCAGGTCACGGCGGCGGCGCGCGAGGAGGCGGAGCGGACGCTCGACGAGGCCCGTCAGGAGGCCAACAGGCGGCGTTCCGAGGCGGCCGAGCAGGTCGACACGCTCATCTCCGAGACGGCGGCCGAGGCGGACAAGCTGCTCGCGGAGGCCCAGCAGAGCGCGCAGAAGACGACGGCGGACGCCGAGTCGCAGGCCGACACCATGGTCGGGGTGGCGCGGGGCGAGGCGGAGCGGCTGGTCTCCGAGGCGACCGTCGAGGGCAACACCCTGGTGGAGCGGGCGCGTACGGACGCGGACGAGCTGCTGGTCGGCGCGCGCCGGGACGCGACCGCGATCCGGGAGCGGGCCGAGGAGCTGCGGGACCGGATCACCTCGGAGATCGAGGAGCTGCACGAGCGGGCCCGCCGCGAGTCGGCCGAGGCGATGAAGAACGCGGGCGACCGGTGCGACGCGCTGATCAAGGCGGCGGAGGACCAGCTCGCGCAGGCCGAGGCGAAGGCCAAGGAGCTGGTGTCGGAGGCGAACTCCGAGGCGAGCAAGGTGCGGATCGCCGCGGTGCGCAAGGCGGAGGGTCTGCTGAAGGAGGCCGAGCAGAAGAAAGCGTCCGTCATCGCCGAGGCCGAGAAGATCAGGTCCGAGGCCATCCAGGAGGCCAAGGCGGCCGTCGAGGAGGGCAAGCGGGATCTGGAGGTGCTGGTGCGCCGGCGGGAGGACATCAACACGGAGATCTCCCGGGTCCAGGACGTGCTGGAGGCGCTGGAGTCCTTCGAGGCGCCGGGCGGCAAGGACGGCGGCGTCAAGGCCGGTGCGACGGTGGGGGCGCCCCGATCGGGTGGCAAGTCGTCGGACAGCTAGCCAGAACCGCCCATTCCGTGCTTTGAGGGGACCTTTGGTGCGGGCTCTGGCAAGCCATCCGGCGGCTAGCCACCCAAAAGGAGTGTCATTCTCCAGATCAAACACGTATCCGCTCGATGACACACCGCTTTGACCCCTAGGATTCCACCTATCACCTCACCGGTCTCATTCGACAGGAACCCCATGAGCGACACTTCCCCCTACGGCTTCGAGCTTGTGCGGCGTGGGTACGACCGCGCTCAGGTGGACGAACGCATTTCGAAGCTCGTCTCCGACCGTGACAGCGCTCTGGCCCGTATCACCGCCCTGGAAAAGCGCATCGAGGAGCTGCACCTCGAAACGCAGAACGCCCAGGCCCAGGTCAGCGACGCAGAGCCGTCGTACGCCGGTCTCGGCGCGCGTGTCGAGAAGATCCTCCGCCTCGCCGAGGAGGAGGCCAAGGACCTGCGCGAGGAGGCGCGTCGCGCGTCCGAGCAGCACCGCGAGCTGGCCGAGTCGGCCGCCCAGCAGGTGCGCAACGACGCGGAGTCGTTCGCCGCGGACCGCAAGGCCAAGGCGGAGGACGAGGGCGTCCGGATCGTCGAGAAGGCCAAGAGCGACGCCTCGCAGCTTCGTTCCGAGGCGCAGAAGGACGCGCAGTCCAAGCGCGAGGAGGCGGACGCCCTCTTCGAGGAGACCCGCGCCAAGGCCGCCCAGGCCGCCGCCGACTTCGAGACGAACCTCGCCAAGCGCCGTGAGCAGTCGGAGCGGGACCTGGCGTCGCGTCAGGCCAAGGCCGAGAAGCGTCTCGCGGAGATCGAGCACCGCGCGGAGCAGCTCCGCCTGGAGGCCGAGAAGCTGCGGACGGACGCCGAGCGCCGCGCCCGCCAGACGGTGGAGACGGCCCAGCGCCAGGCCGAGGACATCGTCGCCGACGCGAACGCCAAGGCCGACCGCATCCGTTCGGAGTCCGAGCGCGAGCTGGCCGCCCTCACCAACCGCCGCGACTCGATCAACGCGCAGCTCACGAACGTCCGCGAGATGCTCGCGACGCTCACGGGCGCCGCGGTGGCCGCCGCCGGCACGCCGGCCGAGGACGAGCCGATCTCGCGCGGGGTTCCGGCGCAGCAGTCCCGCTGAGCACGCGGTACCGGCAAGCGGTTCGACACCAGGGCCCGCTCCCTCACCGAGGGTGCGGGCCTTGTCGTACGGTCCGTCAGGTGGCAGGCGGCGAGGGGCGGTCTTAGCGTGGCCGCATGATCGAGCTTGAGGGGCTGACCAAGCGGTACGGCGAGAAGGTGGCGGTGAACAACCTGAGCTTCGCCGTCAGACCGGGCATCGTGACCGGCTTCCTCGGTCCCAACGGCGCGGGCAAGTCCACGACCATGCGGATGATGCTGGGGCTCGACCGGCCCACCTCGGGCGACGTACGGATCGACGGGCAGCACTACGACCGGCTGAAGGACCCGCTGAAGTACATCGGAGCGCTGCTGGACGCGAAGGCCATGCACGGCGGGCGCAGCGCCTTCAACCACCTGCTGTGCCTCGCGCAGAGCAACGGCATCCCGAAGGCGCGGGTCCACGAGGTCCTCGACACGGTCGGGCTCACCGGGGTCGCCCGGAAGAAGGCGAAGGGGTTCTCGCTCGGCATGGGCCAGCGGCTCGGCATCGCGGGCGCGCTGCTCGGCGACCCGCGGATCTTGATGTTCGACGAGCCGGTCAACGGGCTCGACCCCGAGGGCATCCACTGGATCCGCAACCTGATGAAATCCCTCGCCGCCCAGGGCCGTACGGTCTTCGTCTCCTCGCACCTGATGAGCGAGATGGCGCTGACCGCCGACCATCTCGTCGTCATCGGCCAGGGCCGGCTGCTCGCCGACACCTCGATGGCCGACTTCATCCGGCAGAACTCGCGGTCCTACGTCCGTATCCGCACCCCGCAGCGGGAGCGGCTGCTCGACGTGCTGCACGGGGAGGGGATCACCGTCATCGAGACGGGCGGCGGCCCCCTGGAGGTGGACGGCGGGAAGCCCGAGCAGATCGGTGAGCTGGCCGCGCGGCACCAGATCGTGCTGCACGAGCTGAGCCCGCAGCAGGCCTCGCTGGAGGAGGCGTTCATGCAGCTCACGGCGGAGTCGGTGGAGTACCACGCGCACACGGGCCCCGAACCGGGCGGCCCGCTCGCAGCGCCGGGCGGTCTCGGCGCACCGGACCCGCGGGACCCGGGGGGCCTTTCGGCGTCTCCGGGTGCGCCGGCGTCACCGAATCCGCCCCCGGCCCCGCAGTGGGGCAGCGACTGGAAGAAGGGCTGACATGGCGGCCACCCAGGTCCTCCGGTCCGAGTGGACGAAGATCCGCTCCGTGTCGTCCACGGTGTGGACGCTCGGTCTCGCGGCGGTCGTCACCATCGCGCTCGGCATCCTGATCTCGCTGCTGTCGAAGAACGAGTTCGACAAGATGAGCACGCGCGACAAACTCTCCTTCGACCCGACCTTCATCAGCTTCGCGGGCATGACCCTCGGCCAGCTCGCGATGATCGTCTTCGGTGTGCTGGTGGTCGGCAACGAGTACAGCACCGGCATGATCCGCACCTCGCTCGCCGCGGTCCCGCAGCGCGGCACGTTCCTGTTCAGCAAGGTGGCGGTGGCGGCCGGGCTCGCCTTCGTCGTCGGCATGGTCACCAGCTTCATCACGTTCTTCCTCGGGCAGGCCGTGCTCGGCTCGCACAAGGCGTCGATCGGTGATCCGGGCGTGCTGCGCGCGGTGATCGGCGGCGGGCTGTACATGACGCTCATCGCGATGTTCTCGATGGGGGTCGCGGCGATGCTGCGCAGCCCGATGCTCTCGCTCGGCATCCTGATGCCGTTCTTCTTCCTGATCTCCAACATCCTGGGCGCGGTGTCCGCGACGAAGAAGGTCGGCCAGTACCTTCCCGACCAGGCCGGCAGCCGGATTCTCCGGGTGGTCACCCCGCTCGACGACGACACGCCCTACGGCCCCTGGGGCGGCCTCGGCATCATGGTGCTGTGGGTGGCGGTGGCGCTGGTCGGCGGGTACGCGCTGCTGAAGAGGCGGGACGCGTAGCCCCGGCCCGCCGGACTGCCCGGGGTGCGGGGGGGGGTCGGCTCGGCTATGGAGCCCCGTCGGCGTCCGGGCGGGCGCCGGCAGAGGGAGCAGCGTCGGCGTCCGGGCGGGCGCCGGCAGAGGGAGCAGCGTCGGCGTCCGGGCGGGCGCCGGCAGGGAGAGTCCCGTCGGCGTCCAGGCGGGCGCCGGTCAGGCCGTCGAAGTCGGTCCAGCCCTCCCAGTGCCAGACGTCCCGGCCGGGGTCGGGCTGGAGCGGCACGAACCGGCCGAGTTCGAAGTCGCCGCCCTCCAGGTCGAACCAGCGCTCGTCGGCGACCTCGGTGCCGAGGCCGACGGTCCGCGCGGTGAGCCGGACGAGCAGCTTCACGCCGTGCGAACTCTCCAGGTCCTTGCCCTGGATGCGGCGGAACGGCAGCTCGGTCACCGGCGCCTCGACCGGTATCCACACGGTGAAGGGCGCCCCGCGCTCGACCGCGAGCCAGCTCCGCTCCTCGGCCGGCTCGCCCTGCCAGTCCAGCACCTTCAGCGACTTCCGATAAATGACGAGGCTGCCGTCATGCGGAGACCGTTCCAGGTAGCGCAGGAGGGCGCGGGCCCGCAGGTCGACGACGGAGAGGTTGTCGAAGCGGTTGTAGAACCGTACGGCGATGATCGCGTCGTCGCTGCCGGCGTGGCGGCGCGAGTAGCCGGGGAAGTCGGCGGTCCAGGCGTGCGAGATGCTGGCCCGGCGCCGCCAGACGAAGGGGCGCAGCGCGAACATCTTGATCAGGACGATGCCGAGGAGCACGGCGGGGACCAGCGCGCCGGTGACGGAGGAGACCGTGGCGAGCAGCTGGTGGGCGGTGCTGTCCGGTTCGGGTTCGAGGTTGTCGGTGCCGACGCAGACGCGCAGCACGGTCAGGGTGAGGTCGAAGAGCGCCTCCCCGTCGGAGAACCGGTCCGCCAGGGAGCGCGGCGAGTGCTCGGTGAGCGTCCACGCCGTCGCGATGGCAACCGCGAGGCCGGTGAGGGCGCCGAGGGCCATCAGCAGCAGGGCGTGAACGGTCCGGCCGGCGATCCACCAGCGAACGGAGGTGCGATAGCGCGGATGTGTCCAGGTGTCGGCGGACCGCCCCGGCCACCGCACCTCGCGTCCCATGAGTCTCAACTGGCTTCCCCCGTAACCGACTTGGCGCCCCCTCGTACACTGGGGACGGCATGATTCCCGGCGCCGGTTCCGGCCAACCCCGCCGCGGCGGGGAGACGGGGCCCCGTCCCGGGTAGACATCGCGTGAAAAGCTGTGCCCGTATGCGCGCGACCACCCCCGAAGGGCGTCACCGTGACGACGAAGGACCGAAGCCTCGAGGCGCTGGGCCTGGACGACGTGCCCGCGAAGAAGCCCCTCACCTATCCCGGCCGGCCCACCACCGAGCCGTCCCTGCTGACCGGCGGCGAGCTGCTGCACCTGGACGTGCGGCCGCTGCGGCTCGGCGAGTGGTGGGTGGAGGAGCGCCAGGAGCAGCAGCGCCTGGACGAGGCCCTCACCGATCTGGGCCAGGTGGTGACGGGCCGCCGCCATCCGGTGATCGCGGTCGGGTCGAACGCCTCCCCCGGCCAGGTCGCCCACAAGCTGACCCGGCTCGGCATCCCGGCGACGGTGCCGATGGTCCCGGTGCGGGTGCGCGGCATCGGCGTGGGCTGCTCGGGACACATCAGCCCGGCGGGCTACGTGGCCGGGACGCCGTACGTGGACCGGGCGGCCGAGACGACGCTCGTGGTGACCTGGCTGGACTCGACGCAGCTCAAGGCGGTGGACGACACCGAGTTCCCGGACTACCGGCGGGCGATACTCCCGGGCGACACCTTCGCCATGACGATGCCCTCCGGGGAGCGGCTGGGCGGCGCGTACATCTACTTCAGCGCGCACGGCGTGCTCGCCGAGCCGTCGAGCGGGCGGCCCCGGCCGGGCGGCGGCGACCAGTCGGCGCTGCTGGCCTCGCTGCTGGCCGGCTCGGCGCGGCTGCGCGAGCTGCTGGGCCCCGACCCGGACTCCTGGGTGCGGGCCGCGGGCGCCGACCGGTCGCTGCGCGAGCGGGGCACGCTGATCTTCGGCGAGGAGGGCTGGGTGCTGCCGCAGACCGACTTCCTGCCGTACGTCGACGACTCGGCGGAGCTGCGGCTCTACGACGACCTGCCGCCGCTGGACGACTCGCTGCCGCCGGGCCCGTGAGATCACGCCATCGCGCGGGGGCGGCGGATTCCGTTTTCCGGCCTGATCAGGCACGACGGGTACCTGACAGTCCGAACGGCCGAAACCGGTGTCCCGGCTGGGCTCTCACCCCCTTTGACCGGCGCGGTTTTACTTTCTCTTGAGTGGAACCGTCAGTGCCCGGATATCCTCCTAACCCTTACGGGGGCGTGCGCCCCGACGTCCTGAACCTTTCGATGGGTGCGGAGCATGATCGAGGCAGTCGGCCTGACGAAGCGCTACGGCGCCAAGACGGCCGTGTACAACCTTTCCTTCCAGGTGCGGCCGGGTGCCGTCACCGGCTTCCTCGGGCCCAACGGCTCCGGCAAGTCGACGACGATGCGGATGATCCTCGGCCTCGACAACCCCAGCTCCGGGCGGGTGACGATCGGCGGCTTCCCCTACCGCAAGCTGCCCAACGCCCCCCGCCAGGTCGGCGCGCTGCTCGACGCCAAGGCGGTGCACGGCGGCCGGCACGCCCGTAACCACCTGCTGTGCCTGGCGCAGCTCTCCGGCATCCCGGCCCGCCGGGTGGACGAGGTGCTCGGCGTCGTCGGCCTCCAGGACGTGGCCCGCAAGCGTTCCAAGGGCTTCTCGCTCGGCATGGGCCAGCGGCTCGGCATCGCCGCCGCGCTCCTCGGCGACCCCCAGGTGCTGCTGTTCGACGAGCCGGTCAACGGCCTCGACCCCGAGGGCATCCTCTGGGTGCGCAACCTGATGAAGTCCCTCGCGGCGGAGGGCCGTACGGTCTTCGTCTCCTCGCACCTGATGAGCGAGATGGCGCTGACCGCCGACCACCTCATCGTGATCGGCCGCGGCCAGCTCCTCGCCGACTCGAACATCAAGGACTTCATCTCCCACAACTCGGCCGACTTCGCCCGGGTGCGCACGCCGGACACCGAGCCGCAGCAGCGCGAGAAGCTGACCGCCGCGCTGACCGAGGCCGGCGGCCAGGTGCTGCCCGAGCAGGACGGCGCGCTGCGCGTCACCGGCCTGCCGCTCCCCCGCATCAGCGACCTCGCGCACTCCGCCGACGTCCGCCTGTGGGAGCTGTCGCCGCACCAGGCCTCGCTGGAAGAGGCGTACATGCGGATGACGCAGGGCGCCGTCGACTACCGCTCGACCATCGACCAGAAGGCCGGCCTCCAGCAGCAACTTCCGCCGGGCGCCGTGCCGCAGCCGCAGCTCCCGGTCGCCGGGCAGGGCCAGCCGGGCTGGTACGCCCCGCCGCCGCCCCAGCACGGCGGGCAGCAGCCCTTCGCGATGCCGCAGGGACAGCCCCCGGCCGGCCCCTACGCCGCTCCCGGCGCCCAGCCCGGCCCCTACGGCACCCCGGGCGCCCAGGGTGCTCCGGGCGCCGCGGACGTCAACCCGTACGCCCAGGCCGCTCCCCAGGCCCCCGCGGGGCCCCCGGCGCCCGCCGCCGCCCCGGCCCCCGCGCCCGCCGCCGACCTGACCAAGCCCGAGGACGCCCGATGAGCACGCCCCAGCCCCCGCTGCCGCAGCAGACCGCCGCTGCCCCCGACTGGCACCCGGCGCCCGGCACGTCGTACACCTCGCCGATCCCCGTCACCCGCACTCACCTCGGGCACGCGCTCAACTCCGAGTGGACGAAGATCAAGTCGGTGCGCTCCACGCTGTGGACGCTCGGCATCTTCCTGCTGCTGGTGATCGGCATCGGCTTCCTGGTCGCCGCGCAGACCACGAACGAGGACTTCGGCGACGTCCCGTACACGATCCCGGCGTTCTTCGGCCTGATGCTCGGGCAGATCTGCCTGATCACCCTGGGCGTGCTGGTCGTCTCGTCCGAGTACGGCACCGGCATGATCCGGACCACGTTCACCGCCTCGCCGCAGCGGCACCGGGTGCTCGCCGCGAAGCTGATCATCTTCTTCGTGGTGGCCTTCGTCGTCTCCGCCTTCTCGATCGGGCTGGTCGGCCTGATCACCGAGGGGATGCACAGCGAGCCCTCCCCGGTGCCGTGGGGCGGCACCGTCGTGATGGGCGCGCTGTACGTGTCGCTGCTCGGCGTCCTCGCGCTCGCGGTGGGCTCGATGCTGCGGCACTCGGCGGGCGCGATCACCACGATGCTCGGCGTCGTGCTGGTGCCCGCGATCATGCCGGCGTTCCTGATGATGTCCGAGAGCATGCGCACGCTCGGCGAGAAGATGCAGGAGTACAACGCCCCGAACGCGCTCGCCCGGATCTTCCAGGTCGACAGCGAGAGCGGCCACGGGGGCGCGCAGCTCGGCCTGCTCGCCGGAGTGACGGCGGCGGCCATCGCCGGCGCCTTCGTCCTCCTGGAACGCCGGGACGTATGACGCCCCGGGCCTCCGGAATGCCTGAAGTCGCCTAGAACCTGGGCGCGTTACGGGACCGCTGCACCCGCGAGGTGCGGCGGTCCTTCGCGTTCCAGCAGGCCTTGTGCCAGTGCCGCCGCTCGTCGACGCCGGAGTGCTCCGGCCAGGCCACCACGTGCGGCACCCCGGAGGGGATCAACTGGTCGCAGCCCGGGCAGCGGTAGGTCTTGCCCTGCGCGCTGGCGCCCGCCACATGGCGCACGCTCCACTCCTCGCCCTGCCAGCTCTCCGTGGACTGCCAGCCGCCGTACCGGTCCGACGGGTCCGCCTCGGCGCTCCTGCCGGACGAGCCGGCGTCCTTCGGACGGTTGCGACGCGGGGACAAGGGACACCTCACGGAGCTATACAGGGAGCAGGGGCCGCGTCCAGCCTACGCGGCGCGCAGGGGGGTACGCGTACACCGCCAACCCGCACAGATCCCCCATCGGACGGCCCATTTCCCCGACAATCCGCAAATCTCTCCGGCAGGCCGTGACCTCGGCACGTGTCAGGAGGTTATGCCGGGTGGGGGAGCTCCCTGTCGGAGCCGAGGAAGCAGGAAAGTTCGATGCGCGTAGGAAGTTTTGTACTCGCCGCCCAGTTCCCGGGACAGGGTCAGGGGGAGGCCCTGCACCGCGCGGTGCGGTCCGCCGAGGTCGCCGAGGAGGCCGGGCTCGACGCGGTCTGGCTGGCCGAACACCACTTCGTGCCGTACGGGACCTGCCCGTCGGCCGTCACGCTGGCCGCGTATCTGCTGGGCCGCACCCGCCGTATCCGGGTCGGCACGGCGGTGAGTGTGCTGCCCACCGCGCACCCCGTGGCGCTCGGCGAGCAGGCCGCGCTGCTGCACCTGACCTCCGGCGGGCGGTTCTCGCTCGGCGTCGGCCGGGGCGGCCCCTGGGTCGACCTGGAGGTGTTCGGCGCGGGCCTCGAAGCGTACGAACAGGGGTTCCCCGAGTCACTCGATCTGCTGCTGCGCTGGCTGCGCGAGCCGTCCGTGGCGAGCGCCTCCGAGCGGTTCCCGTTCCGTGAAGTGCCCGTCGTGCCGCGCCCGTCGGAGGCGCTGTGCGAGACGCCGGGGCCCGAGGTCGTGGTCGCCTGCACCTCACCGGCGAGTGTGCGGCTCGCCGCCGAGCGCGGTCTGCCGATGCTTCTCGGCATGCACGTGGGGGACGAGGAGAAGGCCGAAATGATCGGGCTGTGGCGCCGGCACGCGCGCGCCGCGGGCCGCTCCGGCGAGGAGATCGGCTCGGCCGCCCATGTGTCGGCCGGCGTCTGCCAGATCGCCGACCGCCGTACGGACGCGGTGGAGACGCTCGTGAAGGCCATGCCGGGCTGGCTGAAGCAGGGGCTGGACGCGCATGTGACGGTCGACGGCCGGGCCCGCTCGATGCGCGACCCGGTGGCGTACACCGAACTGCTCTGCGGGCTGCACCCGGTGGGCACCCCGCGGCTGTGCGCGGACCGGCTCGCGGCCACTTCGGAGCGGACCGGCATCACGCGCTTCGCGCTGCTCGTCGAGGGCTCGGGCGATCTGGCGGCGACCGAGGAGAACGTACGGCGGCTCGGGGCCGAGGTCCTCCCGCACCTCGGATGACCGGACGGAACCCGGCCCGGCGCGCCGGTGGGAACCCGGCCGGGCAGACCGGACGGAACCCGGCCCGACTGGCCAAAGGGAACCCGGCCCGGCAGGCCGGACGGAACCCGGCCGGACGGGCCGGGTACGCGGGGAGCTTGCCGCCCCAGTACCAAAGCACCTCCCGCGGACGGAGCGGCAAGCCAAGCGGCGTCAGCGCGTCAGCAGTCCCTGAACTCCGGTGACTGGTTCAGCAGTTGACTGCGCACCGAGGTGAAGCGTGTCAGCGTGTCGTCCACCGAGTCGTCCAGCGGGAACACCGCCACCCGGTGGCAGTTCTGGAAGGCCAGCCGCACGCCGAAGTGCCGCTGCAGCGCGCCGCGTATCGCGTCACTCGCGAGCGCGCGCAGCAGTTGGCCACGCGCCTGCTCGTCCGGCGGGGGCGTCTGGTTGTCGGCGAAGCTGCCGCCGTCCACCTTCAGCTGGGCCACCAGGGAGCTGATCATCTCCCACGCATAGGGCAGGGAGGTCCGGACGCAGTCGACGAAGTCAGCTTCGTCGACCTCGCCTCGCTCGGCCTGTTGGAGTAGGGCCGGTGAGACGTCGAGCGACATGGGTTCTCCTCTCGCACCCCCAGACCTCGGGGGTTGCCGGACAGGGATGGGGAGTTGGCGATGCCGGACACGCTCAGTACACGCGTCACGACCTCCCGCTTATACGGTAAGCAACGCCAGGTGGCGGCACCAGGAGAATGGGCACATAGCGAACCGCGGGTAGGCCGACTATCAGCCACACCCCAACACGGAAGCTTCAGGATCAATGGGATGGCCCGCCCCCGGCCGGCAGGCCGGAATCCGGCGATCACGAGGAGCACGCGGAGACAAAAGCCGCGTAACTCCCTTACCGGGTCGATCAGTGGGGCCGGTGGGGCGGGAGAATCGCGTGCACCACCGCCGGTCGAGTAGCGTTGCCGACCATGCGTCTCGTCATTGCCCGCTGTTCCGTGGACTACGCGGGCCGGCTCACGGCCCACCTCCCGTCGGCCCCCCGCCTCATCCTGGTGAAGGCGGACGGAAGCGTCTCGATCCACGCGGACGACCGGGCCTACAAGCCCCTCAACTGGATGTCACCGCCCTGCACGCTGAAGGAGGGCTCCGGCGACGAGGAAGGCGTCTGGACCGTCGTCAACAAGGCGGGCGAGAAGCTCATCATCACGATGGAGGAGGTCCTCCACGACTCCTCGCACGAACTCGGTGTCGACCCCGGCCTGATCAAGGACGGCGTGGAAGCACACCTCCAGGAACTGCTCGCCGACCGCATCGAGACGCTCGGCGAGGGCTACTCGCTCATCCGCCGCGAGTACATGACGGCCATCGGCCCGGTCGACATCCTGTGCCGGGACGCCGAGGGCGCGACGGTCGCGGTGGAGATCAAGCGGCGCGGCGAGATCGACGGCGTCGAGCAACTGACGCGCTACCTGGAGCTGTTGAACCGCGACCCGCACCTCGCGCCGGTCCGCGGCATCTTCGCCGCCCAGGAGATCAAGCCCCAGGCCCGGGTCCTCGCCACCGACCGCGGCATCGGCTGCACGATTCTCGACTACAACGCCCTGCGCGGCATCGAGGACGACAAACTCCGCCTGTTCTGACCTGCGGCGCGGGGGCGCGCGGGGCCGTCGTACGACGAGGGAGGGCCGGGTCCGTCACAGGACCCGGCCCTCCCTCGTGTCGTACGGCCGACGGTCAGATCACCGTCCCACTCGGCAGACCCCCAGGCTCCTCGGCCGGGCCGCTGCTCTCCGGGGCGGCCGACGTGCTCACGGGAGCGCCGCTGGTCACCGGGCCGCTCGCCGAGTCGGAGGTGGAGGGCTCGGTCGACTCGTCCGGCGGGGTGGACGTGGGGTCCGAGGGGGAGGTGGACGGCGAGGCCGGGGTGCTCGGGGTCTTGGACGGACTCGACGAGGGCCTGGTCGACTTCGAGGGTGACGTGGACGGGGTCGGCGACTTCGAGGGCTTGTGCGAGGGGTGGGTGCCCGTCGGGCTCGCGGAGGGGCTGCCGGAGGACGTGGCGGCGGGCGTCGGGTCGTCCGTGGTGCCGTACGTGCCGTCGGGGCCCGGGTCGGTGGGGGCGGCCGGGGCGCCGGCGGTCGGCTTGGAGTCGCCGGCCTTCTTCGCCTTGTCCGCGCCGAGGCTGTCGTCGTCGCCGCCCTGACTGGCCGACGGGTTGACGCCGACCTTCTCGGACGGGGTGTCGGTGTCGTGGTCCGAGGTCGCGCCGAGGGTGACCACGGTCCCGAGCACGGCGACGAGGAGCGCGCCCGCGCCGGCGGCGACCAGGTTGCGCCGGGTGCCGGTGACGAGGCGCCCGGCGACGCTGGGGCGCTTTCGCGCGGGCAGACCGGGTCCGCCGGGGTGGGCGAGCACCGTCACGGCGCCGCCGGAGGAGTCGACCACCGTCGGGAAGGGGGCCGGGACACCGCCGGGCGGCGACACCGACTCGTCGTGCCGCGCGTCGGGCACCTCCTCCCCCGCGGTGCGCCCGCCGATCGCGTACGGGGTTCCCGAGCGGTCGGCGACCAGGGCGAGGGCGCGGCGGCCCGCGGTGGTGCCGCGCTTGTCGGCCAGGGCGCCGCGCAGGCCGATGGACGCCTCCAGTTCGGCGCGGGCCCGGTCGAACTGGCCCCCGCAGAGCGCGAGGACGCCCAACTCGTGGTGGAAGTAGGCCTGTTCGCCGACCTCGCCGGAGAGCCGGGAGGCCTCGGCGCCGGAGCGCAGGGCGCGTTCCCAGGCGCTCCAGTGCAGGCCCGCGGCGAAGGCGGGCGCGGCGGTGCGGGCCAGTTGGACGGCGGCGCTCTCGTCGTCCTCGTCCAGCGGGGCGGTGGTGGCGGGCACGAGGACGGTGAGCGCGGCGAGCACGGCGTCGGCCTCGGCGCAGACCCGCTCCGGGGTGACGGAGGGGTGCCCGGCCCACCAGGTGTAGTGCCGGGCGGCGGCGAGGGCCTGCTCGTCCAGGGTCTCCGCGTATCCGGAGGCCTCCAGTTGGGCCTGCACACCGGCGGCGAGCCGGTAGCGGGAGCCGACCGGGGAGATCAGCGCGCAGCCGGCGAGTTCGGAGAGCGCGGCGTCGGCGTGGGTGTCGCCCACCAGGGCGGGCAGGTGCGCCTGGTGGGGCACCTCGCCGCCGAGCGCGACGGCGAACCGGAGGGTGGCGCGGGCCGACTCGCTGAGCCGGGAGGCGAGCAGGGCGGCGGGCGCGGCGCCCTCGGCGAGGGAGGGCAGCGGTACGTCGTGGGCCTCGACGGCCTCGACCGGGGCGTCCTCGGGGACCTGCTGGAAGACGCCGTAATCGTCCAGGGCGTCCTCGCCGGCCTGGAGCCGGTCGCGCTGCCGCAGCAGGGCTCCGGCCTGCATGAAGCGCAGGGGCAGCCCCTCGGACTCGAACCAGAGGTCGCCCGCCCAGTTCGACTCCTCCTCGGTCAGGACGCGTCCGACGCAGCGCTCCAGGAGTTCGAGGCCGCCGCTGCGGTCGAGGCCGCCGAGGACGACCTCTTCGAGGAGCGACTCGGAGGACGGGGCGGGGACGTCGGGGGTGGCGGCGATGACGAAGGCGCACTCGGGGGTGGCGTCGAGGAGTTCGTCGAGGGCGCTGCCGCCGATCTCCACGTCGTCGATGACGACGACGGCGCCGATCTCGCGGACCAGGCGCAGCAGTTCGTCGCGGTCGGGGCGGTACAGCGGGGCGTCGTAGACGGCGGTGAACAGGTCGTGCAGCAGGTCGGTCGCGGTGCGCCGGTGGCCGCAGAGGCGGACGACGCCGTCGGGGGCCAGATCCGCGCAGTCGTCGGCGACGGCGTCGAGCAGGACGGTACGGCCGGATCCGGAGGGTCCGGTGAGCCGTATGGAACGGCCGCGGGCGAGGAGCCGGACCAGCCGCTCGCGTTCCTCCGCGCGCTCCAGGAGGGGCGGCCGGGACTGGGCGGGGCCGGGCGGCACGGGCGGCTTGGCGGCGCGGGCCAGTTCGGCGCGGGCCGCGGCGGTGTGCTTGACCGGCGGGTCGGGACGCTCGCCCGGCGGACAGTTCTCGATCTCGCTGCCGTCGACGGGGTTGACCGTGAGCAGGAAGTCGCCGGTGACGAGCCGGACCGTGCGGACGAGCGCGGGTGTGTGCTGGCCCAGGTCGGTGGCGAGCGGGTCGCGCGGCGGGCGCGGGCGAGGCGCCTGGCCGTCGTCGTCATGGCCGTACTCTTCGGGTCCCCGGTTGGTCGGGTCCATGTTCCAAGCCCCCCAAAAGCGTCGTGTGCCGAGCCCTCCCGGCCGTGCTGCACACCGCGCTGTCGCTTCTGGTCCGGTGCCCGCTCGTAGGGTTTCGGGCGGCGGGCAGCCGAACCCTAAACCTTCGCACAGTATCTACGAACAGGCGGGGTACCGCGCGGTCCGAACCGTCACAGCTTCGTGAGGATTGTGCACGTGATGCGTGGCGTGATGCGTGGCGTGACATCTGGGGGGGCGCGGCGTGACGCGTGGCGCGGCCCGGAAGGGGCACCGCCGCGGCCGGGCGGGGGCTCGCCGAGTGGCCGCCGGGGCGGTGGCGGGGTGGCCGTGCGGGCCGGCGCCGGGGTGGCCGCCGGGGGTCAGACGCGGGGCAGGGACTCGACCCCGATGCCGCCCTCGATCGCCAGGATCCGGTGCAGCCGGGTGGCCACCAGCAGGCGCTGCATCTGCGCCGGGACCCCGCGCAGTACGAGCCGTCTGCCGCACCGCCCGGCGCGTCGGTGGGCCCCCATGATGACACCGAGGCCGGTGGCGTCCCAGGAGTCCAGCTCGGACAGGTCCAGCACCAGGTCGCCGACTCCGTCGTCGACGGCCGTGTGCAGGACCGTGCGGGCGTCCGCCGCGCTGCGTACGTCGAGGCGGCCCCCGACGACCAGCTCGGCGTGGTCGCCCCTGATGTACATATGCGCTCCCCGAGAATGCGTCTCGTGACTCCGCGTGTGTCTTGATGCGCGTCTTGTCGTCGTGTCGTCTGTGAGTTGTGCACCGTCTGACTGCCTGAGGGCCGCCGAGGTTGCCGTCCGTAAGCGAACCGATACCGAATTCACCTCATGGGGTGACACCCGGGAGGTTCGTGCGGTTCCGTGCCGAACGCGGCGACGGGGTGGCCGTCGCCGCGGTGATCGTTCAGTGCTTGTAGAAGCCCTGCCCGCTCTTGCGTCCGATGTCACCGGCGTCAACCATCCGGCGCATCAGCTCGGGCGGAGCGAACTTCTCGTCCTGGGTCTCGGTGTAGATGTTGCCGGTGGCGTGCAGCAGGATGTCGACGCCGGTGAGGTCGGCGGTGGCGAGGGGTCCCATCGCGTGGCCGAAGCCCAGCCGGCAGGCGAGGTCGATGTCCTCGGCGGTGGCGACACCCGACTCGTACAGCTTGGTCGCCTCGACCACGAGGGCCGAGATCAGACGGGTGGTCACGAAACCGGCGACGTCGCGGTTGACGACGATGCAGGTCTTGCCGACGGACTCGCTGAACTCCCGTGCGGCGGCGAGGGTTTCGTCGCTCGTCTTGTAGCCGCGGACCAGCTCGACGAGCTGCATCATCGGCACCGGCGAGAAGAAGTGCACGCCGACGACCCGCTCCGGGTGCTCGGTGGCCGCCGCGATCTTGGTGATCGGGATGGCGGAGGTGTTCGAGGCGAGCACGGTGTCGGGGCGGACGATCTTGTCGAGCGCCCGGAAGATCTCGTGCTTGACGTCGAGCTTCTCGAAGACGGCCTCGACCACGATGTCGGCGTCGGCGGCGGCTTCGAGGTCGGTGGTCGCGGTGATGCGCGCGAGCGCCGCCTTCGCGTCGGCCGCCGCCAGCTTGCCCTTGCTCACGAACTTGTCGTACGAGGTCCGGATGCCGTCGAGGCCACGGCCGAGCGCCTCGTCGGTGACATCGCGCAGGACGACGTCCCAGCCGGCCTGCGCGGAGACCTGGGCGATACCGGACCCCATGAGTCCGGCTCCGATGACGGCGAGCTTCCGTGCCACTCCGACTCCCTTGACGCGCTGATTGAGTTGCCTCTTCGGCGGACCCTAGCGTCCGGGTGGGCCTGTGTGACCGGTAAGTAACGCGCGTCACGTCTCATCTGACGGACATCACACCGGCACGGGTCATTCGACCGCCCGTACGGCGTAGTTGAGCGCCTTGGGCTCAGCAGGTCCTCCGTGTCGTCCAGCAGCAGCACCACCTCGCGTGACACTTCGGCCGGATCCCGGCCGGCCGTCATCTCCCGGCCGATGACCGACCTGGCGGTCTGGTGCACCCAGTTGATCCGACCGGCGACGAGCCCCGGCAGCGGGTCGCCTGGGGCCGCGCCGGGTTCGTCCCGCAGGGCGTCCTCCAGGTTGACGACGATCCCCTGGCCGATCACCCAGAGGCGCGAGCAGGGCACCGCCACGTCCTGGACGACCTCCATGAAGCGGACGTATCCCGTCATGAGGCCGAGCCGCGGGAAGACCGCCTCGACCTCGGCGCGCAGTCCGCGCAGGACCGCGCCGACGGTCGACTCGCCCTTCACCCGGCCGCGCACCCAGCCAGCCAGCCGGCCAGCCGGTCGACCACACGCGCTGACCATGCCGTCCATGCTGCCGTCCGGGCTGATGCTGCCGATGTCCCTGGCCCCCGGCCGGCTGGACGCGCTCTCGCACTTCATGCCGTTCCGCCATCTGGTGGACGCGGTACGGGACGCCTGCGTCGGCTCGTACGCCACCGCGCACATGCCGTACGGCGTTCTGGTGGCCCTCGGCTTCGCCGCGCTCGCCGTGACGGTGGGCACACGGGTCTTCCGCAGGGCCGGCGCATAACTACGCTGGCCCCATGGTCAATCTGACGCGCATCTACACCCGGACCGGCGACCAGGGCACCACCGCCCTCGGCGACATGAGCAGGGTCGCCAAGACCGACCTGCACATCTCCGCGTACGCCGACGCCAACGAGGCCAACGCGGTGATCGGCACCGCCATCGCGCTCGGCGGCCTGGAGGCGGAGGTTGTCGAGGTCCTCGTCCGCGTCCAGAACGACCTGTTCGACGTGGGCGCGGACCTGTCCACGCCGGTGGTCGAGAATCCGAAGTTCCCGCCGCTGCGCGTGGAGCAGTTCTACGTGGACAAACTGGAGGCGGACTGCGACCGCTTCAACGAGCGGCTGGAGAAGCTCCGTTCCTTCATCCTGCCCGGCGGCACGGCCGGCGCGGCCCTGCTCCACCAGGCGTGCACGGTGGTCCGCCGCGCCGAGCGCTCCACCTGGGCGGCGCTCGAAGTCCACGGCGAGGCGATGAACCCGCTCACCGCGACCTACCTCAACCGTCTCTCGGACCTCCTGTTCATCCTGGCCCGCACCGCCAACAAGGACACCGGCGACGTGCTGTGGGTCCCGGGCGGGGAGCGGTAGCGGTAGCAGTAGCGGTGGGCGGCAACAGCGAGCTGTAGCAGGGAGTCCCGGCCGGGAGCGTGAGTTTTTTCCTGCCGTGGCGAGGGGCCCTCGACCGCCCGGATCGAGCCCCGGCCCGGCAAGGCCCCCGCGACGACGAAGGCGCACGTCAGCCCCCTGCCGGGCCGCCCGGGACCACGCGCCCGCCCGCAAGCCACGCCCCTCGCGGGGGAGTTGAGGGCCACAGGGATTGCACAGTGCACTGGTCCAGACCTATTGACCCGTGGTCCAGACCTTTCTATTCTCGCCGCACTGCGCTTGGCCATGCCCACGACACCCCCGGCCGAGGGGGCGCGAGGGCGGCGGGAGCGCGAGCGCGCGCACGCCCGCCGGGCTGAGCACGGTCGCGGTCCCCCCGCTCGTCACGGCGCCCCGGAGGCACCAGACGAAAGAGGAGAGGCATCATGCGCTTCCGGCAGAGAGCCAGACACCGAGCAGTGGCGGGGCTCACCACCCTGCTCCTCCCCCTCGCCGCACTCGTCGGCCTCGCGGGTACCGCCCAGGCGGCCTCCACCGCCACCGCGACCTACACCAAGACCCAGGACTGGGGCACCGGCTTCGGCGGCCAGTGGACCGTCAAGAACACCGGCACCTCGGCCATCAGCTCGTGGACCATCGAGTGGGACTTCCCCACCGGTACCTCCGTCACCTCGGCCTGGGACGCGGACGTCACCAACTCCGGCAACCACTGGACCGCCAAGAACAAGTCCTACAACGGCACCCTCGCCGCCGGCGCCTCCATCTCCTTCGGCTTCAACGGCGCGGGCTCCGGCTCGCCCACCAACTGCAAGCTCAACGGCGGCAGTTGTGACGGCGGCCCGACCGTCCCCGGCGACAGCGCCCCCTCCGCGCCCGGTACGCCCACCGCCTCCGCCATCACCGACACCTCGGTGAAGCTCACCTGGAGCGCGGCCACCGACGACAAGGGCATCAAGAACTACGACGTGCTGCGCGGCGGCACCAAGGTCGCGACCGTGACGACGACCTCGTACACGGACACCGGTCTGACCGCCGGCACCGACTACTCGTACACGGTCCAGGCCCGTGACACCGCCGACCAGACCGGTCCGGTCAGCGGCGCGGTCTCCGTGCACACCACCGGCGGCGGCACCACTCCCCCGCCCACCGGCAAGACGGTCAAGCTCGGCTACTTCACCGAGTGGGGCATCTACGGCCGCAACTACAACGTCAAGAACCTGGTGACGTCCGGCTCCGCCGCCAAGATCACGCACATCAACTACGCCTTCGGCAACGTGACCGGTGGCAAGTGCGCGATCGGCGACTCCTACGCCGACTACGACAAGGCCTTCACCGCCGACCAGTCGGTCAGCGGCGTAGCCGACACCTGGGACCAGCCGCTGCGCGGCAACTTCAACCAGCTCCGCGAGCTGAAGGCCAAGTACCCGAACATCAAGGTGCTGTGGTCCTTCGGCGGCTGGACCTGGTCCGGCGGCTTCGGTGACGCGGCCAAGAACCCGGCGGCCTTCGCGCAGTCCTGCTACGACCTGGTCGAGGACCCGCGCTGGGCCGATGTCTTCGACGGCATCGACATCGACTGGGAGTACCCGAACGCCTGCGGTCTGACCTGCGACACCAGCGGTGCCGCGGCCTACAAGAACCTCATGCAGGCGCTGCGCGCCAAGTTCGGCACGGGCAACCTGGTCACCGCCGCCACCACGGCCGACGGCACCTCGGGCGGCAAGGTCGACGCCGCCGACTACGCGGGCGCCGCGCAGTACGTCGACTGGTACAACGTGATGACGTACGACTTCTTCGGCGCGTGGGACGCCAAGGGTCCGACGGCCCCGCACTCCCCGCTCACCTCGTACAGCGGCATCCCGCAGGCCGGGTTCACCACGGCCGACGCGATCGCCAAGTTCAAGTCGAAGGGCGTCCCCGCGAGCAAGCTGCTCGTCGGCATCGGCTTCTACGGCCGCGGCTGGACCGGCGTCACCCAGGACGCCCCGGGCGGCACGGCCACGGGCCCGGCGGCGGGCACCTACGAGCAAGGCATCGAGGACTACAAGGTCCTGAAGACGTCCTGCCCGGCCACCGGCACCATCGCCGGCACCGCGTACGCCCACTGCGGCAGCAACTGGTGGTCGTACGACACCCCGGCCACCATCGCCGGGAAGATGTCGTGGGCCAAGACCCAGGGTCTCGGCGGCGCCTTCTTCTGGGAGTTCAGCGGAGACACCAGCAACGGTGAGCTGGTCAGCGCCATCAGCAGCGGCCTGAGCTGACCTCCCGCACCACCTCGCACGTCGCACGTCGCACCTCGCACCTCGCATCTCGCATCTCGCATCTCGCACGAAAGCCGCGGGCAGACCTCAGGTCTGTCCGCGGCTTTGTTCTGCGGGGCGTTCTTCCGGCCCGATCCCCGGGCTACCCTCCGACCGCCCGGCGCCGGCAACCGTAGGGGGCGGGGTGGGGCCGGGCTCGGAGGTCAGGCGACGTTCACGCGCTGGCCGGGCGGGGCCGCCTCCAGCCAGGCGAGGAAACCGGTGAGCGCGTCCTCGCTCATCGCCAGCTCCAGGCGCGTCCCCCGATGGAGACAGGTCAGGATGATCGCGTCGGAGAGCAGCGCTAGTTCCTCCTCGCCCTCCGCGGCACGCCGGCCCGCCACCTCGATCGCCGACCGCTCCAGGGTGCGGCGCGGACGGGGGGCGTAGGAGAAGACGCGGTACCACTCGACGCGGTCGCCGTTGTAGCGGGCCACCCCGTAGCTCCAGCCCTTGCCGCTGGGGTCGCCCTTCTCGGAAACGTCCCAGCGCAGGCTGCAGTCGAACGTTCCGCCGGACCGCTGGATGAGCCGGCGGCGGAGACCGAAGACGAACAGCCCCACCACGACCAGGGCCACTACCAATCCGCACACAGTCAGAGCGAGGACCATCGACACCGACCTCCTCGTCTCCTAGGTAACGGAAAAGAAAAAACGTCCGGATTCGCCTCAGCCGCGGCCAGGGCCGGAGTGATCCGGTCCCAGCCGCGGCTGAGGCAAAGCTTCACACAGTGCGGCCCCAACGCCTAAGGGCCTGGGGTCGCACCGTCGTCAGCGCGTCGACACCGCGCGCAGACGGACGTCCGCGCGACGCTCGGCGGACGCGTCGGCGTCCGACTTCGCGCGCTCGAGCGCCCGCTCCGCGCGCTGGACGTCGATCTCGTCCGACAGCTCGGCGATCTCGGCCAGCAGCGACAGCTTGTTGTCGGCGAACGAGATGAAACCGCCGTGCACCGCCGCGATGACCGTTCCGCCATCGCTCGTACGAATCGTCACCGGGCCCGACTCCAGCACACCGAGCAGCGGCTGGTGACCGGGCATGACGCCGATGTCGCCGGACGCGGTACGCGCGACGACCAGGGTGGCCTCGCCGGACCAGACACTGCGGTCCGCGGCGACGAGCTCGACGTGCAGCTCAGCAGCCAAGGTGGGCTCCTCGGGTCACCACCCGGCGTTGCTGCCGGGTGTTGGGTCAAAGTCTAGTAGGCGTACGGAGGGGGACGGACCGCACCCCGTGAGGCGCGGCCCCGCCCCCCTCACTGAGAACACGAGGTTCAGGAGACGCCGAGTTCCTTGGCGTTGGCCTTGAGGTCCTCGATGCCACCGCAGAGGAAGAACGCCTGCTCCGGGAAGTGGTCGTACTCGCCGTCGATGATCGCGTTGAAGGCCGCGATCGACTCGTCCAGCGGGACGTCCGACCCGTCGACGCCGGTGAACTGCTTGGCGACGTGGGTGTTCTGGGACAGGAAGCGCTCCACACGACGGGCCCGGTGGACGGTGAGCTTGTCCTCTTCGCCCAGCTCGTCGATACCGAGAATCGCGATGATGTCCTGGAGGTCCTTGTACTTCTGGAGGACCGACTTCACCCGCATGGCGGCGGCGTAGTGGTCCGCCGCGATGTAGCGCGGGTCCAGGATGCGGGACGTGGAGTCCAGCGGGTCCACGGCCGGGTAGATGCCCTTCTCGGAGATCGGACGGGAGAGCACCGTCGTCGCGTCGAGGTGGGCGAACGTGGTGGCCGGGGCCGGGTCGGTCAGGTCGTCCGCGGGGACGTAGATCGCCTGCATCGAGGTGATCGAGTGACCGCGGGTCGAGGTGATGCGCTCCTGGAGGAGACCCATCTCGTCGGCCAGGTTCGGCTGGTAGCCCACCGCGGAGGGCATACGGCCGAGCAGGGTCGAGACCTCGGAACCGGCCTGCGTGAAGCGGAAGATGTTGTCGATGAAGAACAGCACGTCCTGCTTCTGCACATCGCGGAAGTACTCCGCCATGGTCAGACCCGCGAGGGCCACGCGCAGACGGGTGCCCGGGGGCTCGTCCATCTGGCCGAAGACAAGCGCGGTCTTGTCGATGACGCCCGACTCGGACATCTCCTCGATGAGGTCGTTGCCCTCACGGGTGCGCTCGCCGACACCGGCGAACACGGAGACACCGTCGTGGTTGTTGGCGACGCGGTAGATCATCTCCTGGATGAGCACCGTCTTGCCGACACCGGCACCACCGAACAGACCGATCTTTCCACCCTTGACGTACGGGGTGAGAAGGTCGATGACCTTGACGCCGGTCTCGAACATCTCGGTCTTCGACTCGAGCTCGTCGAAGCGCGGGGCCTTGCGGTGGATGGACCAGCGCTCGCCGTCGTACTTCTCGTCCGTGTTCAGCACCTCACCGAGGGTGTTGAACACCTTGCCCTTGGTGAAGTCACCGACGGGGACCGTGATGCCGGTGCCGGTGTCGGTGACGGCGGCCTGGCGGACCAGACCGTCGGTGGGCTGCATGGAGATCGTGCGGACCAGGCCGTCACCCAGGTGCTGGGCGACTTCCAGGGTCAGCGTCTTCTTCTCGCCGGCGTTGGCCGGGTCGGCCACCTCGACGTGAAGGGCGTTGTAGATGTCCGGCATCGCGTCGACGGGGAACTCCACGTCGACGACCGGGCCGATGACCCGGGCGACGCGGCCCGTGGCAACGGCCGTCTCAGAAGTCGTCGTCATTACTTGTCACTCCCCGCGGTCGCGTCGGCAAGGGCTGCGGAGCCACCGACGATCTCGCTGATTTCCTGGGTGATTTCGGCCTGGCGGGCCGCATTGGCAAGTCGGGAGAGCGTGGTGATCAGGTCTCCCGCGTTGTCGGTCGCCGACTTCATCGCGCGGCGCGTGGCGGCGTGCTTGGAGGCAGCCGACTGGAGCAGCGCGTTGTAGATACGGCTCTCGACGTAGCGCGGCAGCAGGGCGTCAAGGACGTCCTCCGCCGACGGCTCGAACTCGAACAGCGGAAGGATCTCGCCCTTGGGCGCCTCCTCCGCGACCTCTTCGAGGCGGAGCGGCAGCAGCCGGCGGTCGAGCGCCGACTGCGTCATCATCGAGACGAACTCGGTGTAGACGATGTGGAGTTCGTCCACGCCGCCGTCCGCCGTCTCCTTCTCGATGGCCTCGATGAGCGGACCCGCGACCTTCTTCGCGTCCGCGTAGGTGGGCTCGTCGGTGAAACCCGACCACGACTCCACGACCTTGCGCTCGCGGAAGTTGTAGTGGGCCAGACCGCGGCGGCCGACGATGTACGTGTCGACCTCCTTGCCCTCGCCCTCAAGGCGTGCCGTCAACTGCTCGGCGGCCTTGATGGCGTTGGAGTTGAAGGCGCCGGCCAGTCCGCGGTCGCTCGTGAGGAGCAGCACCGCGGAACGGGTCGCCGTCTCCGCCTCCGTGGTCAGCGGGTGCTTGGTGTTCGAACCGGTACCGACCGCCGTGACCGCGCGGGTGAGCTCGGTCGCGTACGGCGCGGAGGCCGCCACCTTGCGCTGCGCCTTGACGACACGCGAGGCGGCGATCATCTCCATCGCCTTGGTGATCTTCTTGGTCGCGGTGACGGATCGGATGCGACGCTTGTAGACCCGGAGCTGGGCTCCCATGAGTCAGGTCCCTTCCTTACGTCACTTGGCCGCGGCCGGAGCGTCCTCGCCGAGAAGCTTCCCGTCCGAGGTCTCGAACTGCTTCTTGAAGTCCGCGATGCCGTCCGCGATGGCGGTGAGGGTGTCGTCCGACATCTTGCCGCCCTCCTTGATGGAGGTCATGAGGCCCTGCTCCTTGCGGTGCAGGTACTCCAGCAGCTCCTTCTCGAAGCGGCGGACGTCCTCGACCGGAACGTCGTCCATCTTGCCGGTGGTGCCGGCCCAGACGGAGACGACCTGGTCCTCGGTGGGCATCGGCTGGTACTGAGCCTGCTTGAGCAGCTCGACCAGTCGCTGACCACGCTCGAGCTGCGACTTCGACGCGGCGTCCAGGTCGGAACCGAAGGCGGCGAACGCCTCCAGCTCGCGGTACTGGGCCAGGTCGAGGCGGAGCCGGCCGGAGACCTGCTTCATCGCCTTGTGCTGGGCGGAGCCACCGACGCGGGAGACCGAGATACCGACGTTCAGGGCCGGACGCTGGCCGGCGTTGAACAGGTCGGACTCCAGGAAGCACTGGCCGTCGGTGATGGAGATGACGTTGGTCGGGATGAACGCCGACACGTCGTTCGCCTTGGTCTCGACGATCGGCAGACCCGTCATCGAACCGGCGCCCAGCTCGTCGGAGAGCTTCGCGCAGCGCTCCAGCAGACGGGAGTGCAGGTAGAAGACGTCACCCGGGTAGGCCTCGCGGCCCGGCGGGCGGCGCAGCAGCAGGGACACGGCGCGGTAGGCGTCGGCCTGCTTCGAGAGGTCGTCGAAGATGATGAGGACGTGCTTGCCCTCGTACATCCACTGCTGGCCGATGGCCGAACCGGTGTACGGCGCGAGGTACTTGAAGCCGGCCGGGTCGGACGCCGGGGCGGCGACGATGGTCGTGTACTCCAGGGCGCCGGCCTCTTCGAGCGCACCACGCACGGAGGCGATGGTGGAACCCTTCTGACCGATGGCGACGTAGATGCAGCGGACCTGCTTCTTCGGGTCGCCCGAGCGCCAGTTGTCGCGCTGGTTGATGATCGTGTCGACGGCCAGGGCGGTCTTGCCGGTCTGGCGGTCGCCGATGATCAGCTGACGCTGGCCACGGCCGATCGGGGTCATCGCGTCGACGGCCTTGTAGCCCGTCTCCATCGGCTCGTGCACCGACTTGCGGACCATGACGCCCGGGGCCTGAAGCTCCAGGGCACGTCGTCCGGACGTCTCGATCTCGCCGAGGCCGTCGATCGGGTTGCCGAGCGGGTCGACGACGCGGCCGAGGTAGCCCTCGCCCACGGCGACGGACAGCACCTCACCGGTGCGCTGCACCGGCTGGCCCTCCTCGACGCCGCTGAACTCGCCGAGGACGACCGCACCGATCTCGCGCTCTTCCAGGTTCAGCGCGAGGCCGAGAGTGCCGTCCTCGAACTTCAGCAGCTCGTTCGCCATCGCCGAGGGGAGACCCTCGATCTTGGCGATACCGTCGCCGGCGACGGTGACCGTACCGACCTCCTCGCGCGAGGCCGCGTCCGGCTTGTACGACTGGACAAAGTTCTCCAGCGCGTCCCGGATCTCCTCCGGCCGGATCGTGAGCTCCGCCATCTGGGTTCCCTGCTCTCCTTGTTGGGCCCGAAGTTTCACTTTGGGGGGATGGGGACTCCCCCCTATGAGAGGTGAATCCTCTGCACGGCCCAACATGGGCCGTCATTGCGTTCTGCTTATGGGCTTGCTAGCTCGCCATACGGCGAGTGGCGTCCTCGAGACGGTCCGCGATCGAACCGTTGATGACCTCGTCACCGACCTGCACCCGGATCCCGCCGAGGACCTCGGGGTCCACGTCGAGGTTCAGGTGCATCGGGCGGCCGTAGAGCTTGGCCAGGGCGGCGCCGAGGCGCTGCTTCTGTCCGTCACTCAGCGGCACCGCCGAGGTGACCACGGCGACCATGCGGTTGCGGCGCTCGGCGGCGAGCTTGGACAGGGACTCGAGTCCCGCTTCCAGGCTACGTCCGCGCGGCGCGGTCACAAGGCGCGTCACCAGACGCTCGGTGGTCACGTTGGCCCGGCCGCCGAGCAGGCCGCGCAGCAGCTCGCTCTTGGCCGCCTTGGTGGCGGCGCGGTCGGTCAGCGCGGCGCGCAGCTCGGTGTTCGAGTTGACGATCCGGCCGAAGCGGAACAGCTCGTCCTCGACGTCGTCGAGCGCGCCCGTCCGCTGGGCCGCCGTGAGGTCGGCGGTCGCGGCCAGGTCCTCCAGCGCGTCCACCAGGTCGCGCGGCTGCGACCAGCGGGACCGCACCAGGCCGGACACCAGGTCGGCGGTGGTGCCGCTGACCTGGGCGCCGAGCAGGCGCTGGGCCAGCTCGGCCTTGGCCTCGGCGGGCTGCGCCGGGTCGGTGAGGACCCGACGCAGCGACACCTCGCGGTCGAGCAGCGCGGTGACCGAGGCCAGCTCGTCGGCGAGCCGGGCCGCGTCCACGGACGTGGAGTCCGTCAGCGCGTCGAGACGCTCACGTGCGGCTGCGGTTGCCTCGCGGCTCGCTCCGTGCGCAGTCATCGAGCCGCCTCGGCCTTCTCCTCAAGCTCGGAGAGGAAACGGTCGATGACACGGCTCTGGCGGGCGTGGTCCTCGAGGGACTCGCCGACCAGCTTGCCGGCCAGGTCGGTGGCCAGGTGGCCGACGTCCTGACGCAGCGCCTGGGACGCGGCCTTGCGGTCCGCCTCGATCTGCGTGTGACCGGCGGCGATGATCTCTTCGCGCTGCCGCTGGCCTTCCGCGCGCATCTCGGCGATGAGCGTGGCGCCCTGCTCCTGTGCCTCCTGGCGCAGGCGCGCGGCCTCGTGACGGGCCTCGGCGAGCTGAGCCTTGTACTGCTCAAGAACGCTCTGGGCCTCGGTCTGAGCGGCCTCGGCCTTTTCGATACCGCCCTCGATGGCCTCGCGACGCTGCTCCAGAACCTTGTTGATGTTCGGGAGAAGCTTCCAGGCCAGGAAGCCGAAGACGATGACGAAGGCGATCAGGCCGATGACAAGCTCGGGAATCGGCGGGACGAGGGGGTTTTCCTTCTCCTCGGCCGCCAGAATGAGCAGGTGGCTCATGTCAGTGCCTTTCGTCTAGTGGGCTGTCGCTGATCTGGTGGATCAGGTGCCGTAGACGAACGGCATGACCAGACCGATGAGGGCGAGCGCCTCACAGAAGGCGAAGCCGAGGATCTGGTTGGCGCGGATCAGACCGGCGGCCTCGGGCTGACGGGCGAGCGCCTGGGTGCCGTTACCGAAGATGATGCCGACGCCGACGCCGGGGCCGATGGCCGCGAGGCCGTAACCGATCGAGCCGAGCGAGCCGGAGACAGCGGCAAGGGTCTGGGACATGCCAGTTCTTCCTTTTCTTTACGGACCGGTGGGGGTTGGCCACCGGACGACTGCGGGGTCGAGAGGACGGGCGCTCAGTGGTGCTCGGCCAGCGCGCCCTGGATGAAGGTGCAGGTCAGCAGCACGAAGACATACGCCTGCAGGGCCTGGATGAACAGTTCGAAGGCCGTCATGACGAGGACCATGATGAACGAGACGCCGGAGTAGACGATCCCGAAGCCGTTGAGCAGGTACCAGCTCGCGATCGTGAACAGCAGCAGCAGCGTGTGACCCGCGAACATGTTCGCGAAGAGTCGCACGGCGTGCGTGAACGGCCGGACGATCAGGTTCGAGAGAAGCTCGATGAACATGGCCAGCGGCAGAACCGGGCCCAGCGACTTGTCGTAGCCGGTGATGTTCTTCCAGGCACCCACGAATCCGTGGCGCTTGAACGTCAGCGAGACCCAGACGATGTAGACGATCAGGGCAAGGACCGCGGGGTACGCGATGATCGCTGTGACCGGGAACTGGGCGACCGGGATGATCGACCAGAGGTTCATCATCCAGATGAAGAAGAACAGCGAGACGACGAGAGGTACGTACTTCTCGCCTTCCTTCTTGCCGATCGTCTCGTAGACGACACCACGGCGGATGAAGTCGTAGCCCGCCTCGGCGACCATCTGCAGCTTGCCCGGGACGACCTTCGGCTTGCGGAAGGCCGCCCAGAAGAAGCCGACGACGACAATGGAGCCGAGCAGCGCCAGGAGCATCGTCTTGTTGAAGTAGACGTTGCTGTCACCGTCGCCCCAGAGGGGCTCGAACAGGAACGAGTGCAGGCCGGGAGCCGGGAAGCCACAGCCGTCGAAGATGTGGCAGTCGGTCTCGAAGGCGAGCACCTGCGTCGGGTCAGCACTCACCGCGGGCTCCTTCAGCGTGGCGCATAGGTACGGCAACCTCGTTGTGTCGGCGCGGCGCACAGCCGCGGTTCGGCACTGGACTGGTGTTACGGATGTGGGGGCGGCTGTGGGGCATCAAGCCTCGCGATTGAGCAGGCGTCAGCTCAGATGCCCGCGCCCGCGATGCCGCAGTTGGCACCGGACGATAGCAGGATCTCTCACGCGCACTTATCCCGGCCCTACCCCTCACGACGAGTGCCCTGTCTTTTCGGGCTTGTCGCCCTTCGAAGACTCGGGTTCGACGTAGAGGATCTTGGCCTTCATGTGGGCACGCGCCTGCGCCCCGATCCACGCGAGCGTGGTCGCGACCAGTGTGATCGCGAAGGCCTTGGGGTTGAACAGCGAGGTGTTCTTGAACGCGGCGACGAAGATGAACAGCAGAAGAATCTGCGCCGTGTAGAGCAAGAGGCCCATCGCCTGGAACAGATGCGGAAGCGTTTTGGCGGTGCGCTGCAGAACGTAGAGACCGAGCCCCATGAAGAGGATCACGACCAGCGTCGCGACGACCGCTCCGATCGCTCCCTTGCCGCCGGCGACCACACCACTGACGACGGCGGCAATCGCGCCGACGGCAGCCGTGGGTACGGCGGCTTGAAGGAGGATCCGGGCGTCATTGGACGGCATGGCGGCAACTCCGCTTGCTCAGGGGGGGCAGGGTGTCGTCATGGACGAGCGTAGTCCCGGGTGGAGAGAGAACCTCACGCCAAGGGACCGTCTCACTAGGGTCCTTCGGCTCCGTCCCGGGTTCTCGTGAACCGTATCACAAACTATTTGATGAGGTCTTTACCTGGTTGGTGTGCTCACTGTCACACATGAGAGTGAAAGTGCGCGTCTGTGCGCGGGGAGGGTCAACTTGTCTGGTATTGGGACCCTTTGCTACCCCACGACTTGGTCACGCGTTAGTCAGATTCTTACCTTGCCGTCAGCGCGACGACTCGGCCTCACGCCGGTCCAGGAGTCGCGAACGGGCGCCAATCGCCGTTGCCCCGTTGACTCCTGAGACCCCGGCGACCACCGGCGCCAGGTGTTCGCGCGCCTCGTCCGGCCCGTCCGTGACGGCCGTCTCGTGCGTGACCGGCACCCCGTCCACGGCGGACTTGGCGGCGGCCCTGCGACGGCGGTAGCGGGGCGGCACCAGGTGCTCGGCCCAGCGCGGGGCACGCGGGGTGAAGCGCGGCAGCAGGAGCAGCACCAGACCCACCGCGCTGAGCGCCGCGACGGCCAGCACGCTCCACATGGCCCCGGAGTTGACCGAGTAGGCGAGCGCGCCGAAGGCGATCAGCGCCGACCAGAAGTACATGATCAGCACGGCCCGGCTGTGCGAGTGGCCCACCTCCAGGAGGCGGTGGTGCAGATGCCCCCGGTCCGCCGCGAACGGCGACTGGCCGCGCCAGGTGCGCCGCACGATGGCGAGCACCAGGTCGGCGGCCGGGATCGCGATGATCGTCAGCGGCAGCAGCAGCGGGATGAAGACGGGCACCGTCTGGTGCACGGTGTTGCGCTCGGAACCGGAGAACAGGTTCATCACGTCGGGGTCGATCTGCCCGGTGATGGAGATCGCGCCGGCGGCCAGCACCAGGCCGATGAGCATCGACCCGGAGTCGCCCATGAAGATCCGCGCGGGATGCATGTTGTGCGGCAGAAAGCCCAGGCACATGCCCATGAGGATCGCCGCGAACAGCGTCGCCGGGGCGGCGGCCTCGATGCCGTACGAGTACCAGATCCGGTAGGCGTACAGGAAGAACGCGGCGGACGCGATGCACACCATGCCGGCGGCGAGGCCGTCGAGGCCGTCCACGAAGTTGACCGCGTTGATCGTGATGACGACGAGCGCCACCGTCAGCAGCGTGCCCTGCCACTGGGTCAGCGCGACCAGACCGACCCCCGGGATCGGCAGCCACAGGATCGTCAGACCCTGCACCACCATCACACCGGCGGCGATCATCTGGCCGCCCAGCTTGATCAGGGCGTCGATCTCGAACTTGTCGTCCAGCACGCCGATCAGCCAGATCAGCGCGGCTCCGGAGAGCAGGGCGCGCGGTTCGTTGGAGTTGGCGAAGACCTCGTTGAGGTTCGTCAGGTGGTCCGCGACCAGCAGACCGGCGCACAGGCCGAAGAACATCGCGATGCCGCCGAGCCGCGGCGTGGGTTCGCGGTGCACGTCCCGCGCACGGATCTCCGGCATCGCTCCGGCCACGATCGCGAACTTCCGTACCGGCCCTGTCAGCAGATACGTCACCGCGGCCGTGATGCAGAGCGTCAGCAGGTATTCACGCACGGGCTTCCCCACAGGTCTCGCTGGCCATCACAGCCCCACACCCTAGCGATGCGCGCATATGGTTGGGGACTTCCGGGTAGCGACGATGGTTGCACGAGTGGCTGTGCACCTGTGCACACCTACCCGCGCTCAGTCCGGGTATGGGGGGAATCTTCCGGTCAGCTCCCGCACTTCCTCACGGGCGTGCCTGGTCTCGATCTCATCCCGCAGCACGCCCGCGAACAGCACCGCGACCCGGGCCATCTCCGGCTGCCCCATCCCCTGTGTGGTGAGCGCGGCGGTGCCCAGGCGCAGGCCGCGCGCCCCGTGGGGCAGCGCGCAGGTGTCGAGGACCATACCGGCGGCGGCGAGCCGGCCACGCGCGGTGCGCCCCTCGACACCGAGCGGCGCGGGATCGACGGTGACGAGGTGGGTGTCGGTGCCGCCGGTGGTGACCGCGAGCCCCTCGGCGTCCAGTCCGGCGGCCAGTACGCGCGCGTTGGCGACCACCTGATGGGCGTACGCCGTGAACGCCGGGGTCTCCGCCTCGCCGAACGCGACGGCCTTGGCCGCGATGGTGTGCATCTGGGCGCCGCCCTGGGTGAACGGGAAGACCGCCCGGTCCACCCGCTCGGCCAGCTCCCCCCGGCACAGGATCATGCCGCCGCGCGGACCGCGGAGCACCTTGTGGGTGGTGGCGCACACGACATCGGCGTACGGCACCGGGCTGGGCGCCGCTCCCCCGGCGACGAGCCCGATGGGGTGGGCGGCGTCCGCGATGAGATGGGCGCCGGCCTCGTCGGCGACCTCGCGGAAGAAGGCGTAGTCGATGTGCCGGGGATAGGAGATCGAGCCGCAGACGATCGCCTTGGGCCGGTGGGCGCGGGCCAGCGCGCGCACCTGCTCGTGGTCGATGAGCCCGGACTCCCGCTCGACGCCGTAGCCGACGAAGTCGAACCAGCGGCCGGAGAAGTTCGCGGGTGAGCCGTGGGTGAGGTGACCGCCGTAGGGCAGGCCCATCGCGAGCACGGTGTCGCCGGGGCGCAGCAGGGCGGCGTAGGCGGCGAGGACCGCCGAACTGCCCGAGTGGGACTGCACGTTGGCGTGGTCGGCGCCGAACAGGGCGGTGGCGCGGTCGACGGCGACGCGCTCGACGACGTCCACGATTTCGCAGCCGCCGTGGTGACGGGCGCCGGGGTATCCCTCGGCGTACTTGTTGGCCAGCGGGGAGCCGAGGGCGGCCAGCACGGCGGGCGAGGTGAAGTTCTCGGCGGCGACGAGCTGGAGGGTGGTCGACTGCCGGGTCAGTTCGCCGGCCAGGATCTCCGCCATCTCGGGGTCCTGGCGCAGCAGGACGTCCGCTTCGGGCGTGTGGGTGACCGGCATGGTGGACTCCGGGCTCGGCGAGCAAGGCGCTACGTCCAATGTAGGACCGCGGCCCGTACCACGCCCGGTGTCGCCGTGCCACGAGGGCCGGCGGCACGGCGGGACCCGGTGTCAGCCGTCGGCTATCAGCCCTCAGGCGCGGGCCGGTACCCCCGTGAGCGCGGTGACGACCGGGTCGAGCGCCTCGTTGATCTCGTCGCCGATGGACCGGAAGAACGGCAGCGGCGCCCCGTAGGGGTCGAACACCTCGTCCGCCTCGGCCGTCGGGGCCAGCAGCCAGCCGCGCAGCGCGGCGGCGGCGCGCACCAGGGCGACGGCGCGTTCCACGACACCGTTCTCCAGGGGCGGCAGGGTCGCCGGGTCTATGGCGCGCACGAGGCGGGTGAACTCCTTCAGGGTGAAGGTGCGCAGCCCCGCCGAGTGCCCCATGGAGATGACCTGGGCGCGGTGGTCGCGGGTGGCCGTCAGGACCAGGTCGGCGCGGATGACGTGGTCGTCGAGGAGTTCCCGCCCGACGAAGCCGGAGGGGTCGGCGCCGAAGTCGGCGAGGACGGTCGCGGCGTTGGCCTCCATGGGCGCGCCCTCGTGGCCCCAGGTGCCGGCGCTCTCCACGATGAGGCCGCCCCACCGGGGGTCGTCGAGCCGGTCCGCCAGGGCATGCCGGGTCAGCCGCTCGGTGATGGGCGAGCGGCACACGTTGCCGGTGCTGACGTGGAGGATGCGGAAGGACTCCCTGGAGGACCCGTCGGTCCCCGTGATCCCCGTGCCTATACCACGCATGGGGGTGCCCCCTGGTCGAGCGGAGCGGGGGGCCGGGAGGAGGCGGGGGCTGTCAATTCGCCACCTCGAGGTCGGGTACGACCTTCCGCAGCTCCTCCGCCGACAGGGCGCCGGCACGCAGCAGCACGGGGACCTTGCCGGTCACGTCGACGATCGAGGAGGGCACGTTGCCCGGGGTGGGGCCGCCGTCCAGGTAGACCGAGACGGAGTCGCCGAGCATGTCCTGCGCGGCGTCACAGGTCTCCGGGGAGGGGTGGCCCGTGAGGTTGGCGGAGGAGACGGCCATCGGGCCGACCTCGGTGAGCAGCTCGATGGCGACGGGGTGCAGCGGCATGCGGATGGCGACGGTGCCGCGGGTGTCGCCGAGGTCCCACTGGAGGGAGGGCTGGTGCCTGGCGACGAGGGTCAGGGCGCCGGGCCAGAACGCGTCGACCAGTTCCCAGGCCATCTCGGAGAAGTCCGTGACGAGGCCGTGCAGGGTGTTCGGGGAGCCGATGAGGACGGGGGTGGGCATGTTGCGGCCCCGGCCCTTGGCGTCGAGCAGGTCGGCCACGGCCTCGGAGGTGAACGCGTCGGCGCCGATGCCGTAGACGGTGTCCGTCGGGAGGACCACCAGTTCGCCACGGCGGACGGCGGACGCTGCCTCGCGCAGACCGGTGGTGCGGTCGGTCGCGTCGTTGGTGTCGTATCGCCGTGCCATTTAGCGGGCCTCCTCGTACACGTACTGCTGGTGGGGAAACGCGGGGAACTGGGGGAACTGGGGGAACTCGATGTGGGCGCGCGCCCCGCCGCCGGGCGCCGGGGCGCGGTGGGCCGGGGCGCGGTGGGCCGGGCTCACGGCATCGCCTTGCGGGCGGTGGCGAAGCGGGGCCGGTTGTTGAGGTCGGGGTGGTCGGCGGCGTCGGCCCAGCCCCGCTCCTCGGTGAAGATCCACGGGACCTGGCCGCCCTGGGTGTCGGCGTGCTCGACGACCACGACCCCGCCGGGGCGCAGCAGCCGGTGCGCGGTGCGCTCGATGCCGCGGATCAGGTCGAGCCCGTCCTCCCCGGAGAACAGGGCGAGTTCGGGGTCGTGGTCGCGGGCCTCGGGCTGGACGTACTCCCATTCGGTGAGCGGGATGTACGGCGGGTTGGAGATCACCAGGTCGACCTGGCCGTCGAGGTCGGGGAAGGCCTCCAGGGCGTCTCCCTGGCGCAGGTCGACCCTGGACCCCTCGACGTTCTTGCGCGTCCACTGGAGGGCGTCCTCGGACAGCTCCACGGCGTGCACGCGCGAACGCGGGACCTCCTGGGCGAGGGCGAGCGCGATGGCGCCGGAGCCGGTGCACAGGTCGACGATGAGCGGCTCGACCACGTCCATCGCGCGGACGGCGTCTATGGCCCAGCCGACGACCGACTCGGTCTCCGGCCGGGGCACGAACACGCCGGGCCCCACCTGGAGTTCGAGGTAGCGGAAGTAGGCGCGCCCGGTGATGTGCTGGAGCGGTTCGCGGGCCTCGCGGCGCGCGGTGACCTCCCAGTAGCGGGCGTCGAAGTCGGAGTCCTTGACGGTGTGCAGCTCGCCCCGCTTGACGCCGTGGACGAAGGCGGCGAGTTCCTCCGCGTCGTTGCGCGGAGAGGGCACGCCGGCGTCGGCCAGCCGCTGGGTGGCCTGGGCCACTTCCGCGAGCAGCACGCTGCGGGAGTTCGGGGGTCGACCCCCAAAATGTTGCTGCACGCTGGTCCTCCGGGGCTGAGCTGTTGTCGTTTGCAGTTACGCAGCGGCGAGCTTGGCGGCCGAGTCGGCGTCCACGCAGGCCTGGATGACCGCGTCCAGCTCGCCGTCCAGGACCTGGTCCAAGTTGTACGCCTTGAAGCCGACGCGGTGGTCCGAGATGCGATTCTCCGGGAAGTTGTACGTACGGATCTTCTCGGAGCGGTCGACGGTGCGGACCTGGCTGCGGCGGGCGTCCGCGGCCTCCCGTTCCGCTTCCTCCTGGGCCGCCGCGAGGAGCCTGGAGCGCAGGATACGCATGGCCTGCTCCTTGTTTTGGAGCTGGCTCTTCTCGTTCTGGCAGGAAGCGACGACTCCGGTGGGAATGTGCGTGATGCGCACCGCGGAGTCGGTGGTGTTGACGGACTGGCCGCCGGGGCCGGAGGAGCGGTAGACGTCGATGCGCAGGTCGTTGGCGTGGATCTCGACGTCGACCTCCTCGGCCTCGGGCGTGACGAGCACGCCGGCGGCGGAGGTGTGGATGCGGCCCTGCGACTCGGTCGAGGGCACGCGCTGCACGCGGTGCACGCCGCCCTCGTACTTGAGGCGGGCCCACACGCCCTGGCCGGGCTCGGTGGCGCCCTGGCCGCCCTTGGTCTTCACGGCGACCTGGACGTCCTTGTAGCCGCCCAGCTCGGACTCGGTGGAGTCGATGATCTCGGTCTTCCAGCCGACGCGCTCGGCGTAGCGCAGGTACATGCGCAGCAGGTCACCGGCGAACAGGGCGGACTCGTCGCCGCCGGCGCCCGCCTTGATCTCCAGGATGACGTCCTTGTCGTCGCTCGGGTCGCGCGGGACCAGGAGCAGGCGGAGCTTCTCGGTCAGCTCCTCGCGCTGCTTCTCCAGTTCCTTGACCTCGGCGGCGAAGTCGGGGTCGTCGGCGGCGAGTTCCTTCGCCGTGCCGATGTCGTCCCCGGTCTGCTTCCAGGAGCGGTACGTCGCGACGATCGGGGTCAGCTCGGCGTAGCGCTTGTTGAGCTTGCGCGCGTTGGCCTGGTCGGCGTGGACCGACGGGTCAGCGAGCTTCTTCTCCAGATCGGCGTGCTCACCGATCAGTTCCTCGACCGCCTCGAACATCTCCGGCTCCAATGGACTGTCCCCGCGCTGGGCTCGGGGACGGGGGGTACGGCATGGGGGCCCCTTGTTCCGGCGTGGCCGGAGCCCGGGGGTACGGGCTGCACCGCAAAGCGCCGGTCCCGGCGCCCCCGTACCGGGGACGCCGAAGACCGGCGCTGTGGGCTCGCTACTTGTTGGCAGCGGCAGCCTTGCCGAAGCGGGCCTCGAAGCGGGCCACGCGGCCACCGGTGTCGAGGATCTTCTGCTTGCCCGTGTAGAACGGGTGGCACTCGGAGCAGACCTCGGCACGGATGGTGCCGGAGTCGATGGTGCTCCGGGTGGTGAACGACGCGCCACAGGTGCAGCTGACCTGCGTCTCGACGTACTCGGGGTGGATGTCGCGCTTCAAGGTGTCTCCTAGTTTCGGGAGGGCACCGGGTCGCCGCCGCGGGATGCGGGTGCGTGAACCGGGGCCGACGTACCAGTCTGCCAGCACTGGCCGTATCCCCCAAAACCGGGGGACGCGGTGATCTATTCCCCGGGCGCCGGCGGGCGGGGTCAGCCGGAGCTGACGACGTCCTTGGCGGAGCCGGTGGCGGTGCCCTCGGTGGCCGATTCGGGGATCGGCCGGTCGTTCTTGAGCGCCTTCCACACCTGGGCGGCCTTGTCCTTGTCGACGAGGACGCGGTTGGCGTTGGCGCGGTCGTACTGGACGGGCATGGTCACCATCGTCATGTGGGACGAGCTGATGCCCTTGAGGCCGTTGGCGAAGGACGCGAGGTCGGTGACCGAGCCGATGTCGGAGTCGGTGGTGACCGCCTTGGTCGCGGTGTCGGCGAGGTCGTAGAGCTTCTTCGGGCTGGAGAGCACGCCGAGGTGCTTGACCTGGTCGACCAGGGCCTTGATGAACGCCTGCTGGAGCTGGATGCGGCCGAGGTCGGAGCCGTCGCCGACGCCGTGCCGGGTGCGCACCAGGCCGAGCGCCTGCTTGCCGTCGAGGGTGTGGGTGCCGGCCTTCAGGTTCAGGTGGCTGTCGGGGTCCTTGATGCTCTTGGTCGTGGTGACCGAGACGCCGCCGAGGTCGTCGATGAGCTTCTGGAAGCCGGTGAAGTCGACCTCGACGTAGTGGTCCATGCGGATGCCGGTGACGGACTCGACGGTCTTCACCGCGCAGGTGGCGCCGCCGGTGGAGTAGGCGGAGTTGAACATCACGCCGGAGGCCGCGGCATGGGCGGTGCCCTGGGTGTCCGTGCAGGAGGGCCGGTCGACCAGGGTGTCGCGCGGGATGGAGACCACGCCGGCCTTCTTGTGGCCCTTGTACACGTGGATGATCATCGCGGTGTCGGAGCGGGCGCTGCCGTCGTCGGCGCCGCCGCCGAGCTTCTTGTTGCCGCCGGCGCGGGTGTCCGAGCCGAGGACGAGGATGTTCTCGGAGCCGTTGTCGACCTTCGTGGGGCGGTCGCTGCCGAGCGCCTGGTTGATGTCGACGCTCTTGATGTTGCCGTTGAGCTTGAAGTACAGGTAGCCGGCTCCGGTGCCGCCGAGCACGACGACGCCCGCGGCGGTCCAGGCCGTGATGAGCAGGGCCTTGCGCCGCGTGCTGCGCGTCTTGCGGCGGCGGCCCTTCGCGCCGCGGCGCGGGCTTCGCTTGGCCGGGTCGGCCGGTATCTCGGGCTCCGGTGTGCTCTCGGCAGGCATGTGCTCCCTCAGTCCCTTTTCGCGGTCGGTTACCCCCTGCTTTCAGGGCCAGACCCATCCGGTCGTGACAAGGCGTACCGCTCCATGGTCACTCCGTACGGTCAGACGGGGAAACCCGGGAAAGGGTTGCACAACGCTCTGTGCCCATCAGGTGGCCCGATGGGCACAGAGCGTCACGGGTGAGGCCGGGCGGGAACCCGCTCACCTGCGGTTTCAGCCGAAGATGTCGTACTGGTCGAAACCGGTGCCGACCGAGATCCTTGTGGCAAAGATCTCGCTGGTGGCCTTTCCGGTCCCCGGGTACAGGTAGAGCGTGCCGCCGGGGGTGCGGGCCAGGAAGTCGGCCTTGCCGTCGCCGGTCACGTCACCGACGGCGTCGAAGGCGTTGTAGCCGCTCCAGGTGGTCACCTTGACCCGCGCGGAGAAGGCGCCGCTGCCGGTCTTGCCGGTCCCCTTGTAGAGGTAGACGTACGAGCCGGTCTTGCTGCGGGCGATGAGGTCGGCCTTGCCGTCGCCGGTGAAGTCCCCGTGTCCGCGTACGGAGTTGTACTGGCTCCAGCCGGTGCCGACCTTGACGCGCGAGGAGAAGGTGCCGTTGCCCTTGCCCGGGTACTCCCACATCGTCCCGGAGGAGTCGACGGAGAGGATGTCGGGCAAACCGTCGCCGGTGAGGTCGCCGGGGGCGACGATCCGCTGGCGGGTGCCCCAGCCGCTGAAGGCCTTGTCGGTGGCCCATTTGCCGGTGGCCGGCAGGAAGTGGGACCAGTAGACGTCCCCGCTGTGGCTGTCGCGGACCACGAGGTCCTGGTAGCCGTCCCGGTTCAGGTCGGTCTGGAGCACGACGTTGACGCCGTCCCAGTCGCCCCACGAGGTGCGCGCGGCGAACGAGGTGCCCTTGGAGTCCTTCTCGTAGCCCTTCTTGCCGGAGGCGCTGCGGAGCCAGAGGTCGGCCTTGTTGTCGCCGCTGAGGTTGGTGTCCTCGACGCGCGGCCAGACGGCGCCGACGTAGGTGCTGACCTTCGAGAAGACGCTGTAGGCGCCCTTGGCGACGCAGTCCTCGACGCCCCAGGAGACGACGCCGACGATCCGGCCGCCGACGATCAGCGGGCCGCCCGAGTCGCCGTTGCAGGCGGTGGTGGTGCCGGCGTCCCGGCCGGTCGCCTTGGTGCCCGCGCAGAGCATGTGGCCCTTGACGTACTCCCGGCCGTAGGCGGTGGTGCAGGCGCTGTCGGAGTTGATCGGCAGGGTGGCCGTCTTCAGCGTCTCGGAGATGTCCTGGGTGGTGGAGCTGGTGCGGCCCCAGCCGTAGAGCGTCGCCTTGGTGCCGGAGGCGTACGAGGCGGTGTCACCGGACGTCGTCATGCGGATCGGCTTGGCCTTGACGGGGGTCGCCAGGGTGAGGACGGCGATGTCGTTGTTGATGGTCGCCGGGCTGTACGACGGGTGGTTCCACTGGCGCAGGACGCCGCTGACCGTGCCGCCGTGCAGGCTGCCCCCGCTCGGCAGCTGGGAGGTGCCGGTGACGATGCTGCCGTGCGCCTTCCAGTCGTAGCTCTTGCCGTTCTCGTCCTTGACGCAGTGCGCGGCGGTGAGGATCTTCGTCGGCGAGACGACGGAACCGCCGCAGAAGAAGCCGAGGTCGTCGCTCTCCCCGCTGGTGCCCTTGTCGTCGAAGTACCAGAGCTGCGCCATCCACGGCGCCTTGGTGATGGTGGTCGTGGTGCCGCCGATGATCTTCGGGTCGATGCGCGTGGCGGTCGTCCCGGCGCTCAGCGCGGTCTTGCGGGGCGTCGCGGCCACGCTGTCACCGGCGGCGACGGCGTCCGCGACCCGCTGCTTGAGAACGGCCTGGGACGGCACGGAGACGGCGGCGGGGCGCACCGTCGGGGTCGGCGGGCCGGAGACGCCGGAGGCGTTCGCGGACGAGACCAGGAGCGCTCCGGCGATCGCGGCGGCGAGGCCGGCTGCGGCGACCGGGACGGCTATCCGTGCGCGACGTCTGTGACGGCCGCCTCCAGACATGGGTGTGTCCACTCAAGTCCCCCCTCAGAGTCAAGAGTTCAGATCTGCTTCAGCAGACATACGAAGCCGCGATCGTACATGTGTGCCCATCAGCGCAAAGGGCCGCCCCCGTCACTCGCGTGACGGGGGCGGCCCTGGTGCTGCCGGTCCGGAGAACCTCAGTCGTTGCCGTTGCCCGGCGACGGGGTGGTCTTCTGGATCTGGAGCAGGAACTCGGCGTTCGACTTCGTCTGCTTCATCTTGTCGAGCAGCAGCTCGATCGCCTGCTGCTGGTCGAGCGCGTGGAGCACACGGCGCAGCTTCCAGGTGATGGCCAGCTCGTCGCTGCCGAGCAGGATCTCTTCCTTGCGGGTACCGGACGCGTCGACGTCCACCGCCGGGAAGATGCGCTTGTCGGCGAGCTTGCGGTCGAGCTTCAGCTCGGCGTTGCCGGTGCCCTTGAACTCCTCGAAGATGACCTCGTCCATGCGCGAGCCGGTGTCGACCAGCGCGGTGGCCAGGATCGTCAGCGAACCGCCGTCCTCGATGTTGCGCGCCGCGCCGAAGAACCGCTTCGGCGGGTAGAGCGCGGTCGAGTCGACACCACCGGACAGGATGCGGCCGGAGGCCGGGGCGGCGAGGTTGTACGCGCGGCCCAGACGGGTGATGGAGTCGAGCAGCACGACGACGTCGTGGCCCAGCTCCACCAGACGCTTGGCGCGCTCGATGGCCAGCTCGGCGACCGTGGTGTGGTCCTCGGCGGGGCGGTCGAAGGTCGAGGAGATGACCTCGCCCTTCACCGACCGCTGCATGTCGGTGACCTCTTCCGGACGCTCGTCGACCAGGACGACCATCAGGTGGCACTCGGGGTTGTTGTGCGTGATCGCGTTGGCGATCGCCTGCATGATCATGGTCTTGCCGGTCTTCGGCGGGGCCACGATCAGACCGCGCTGGCCCTTGCCGATGGGCGCGACGAGGTCGATGATCCGGGTCGTCAGCACACCCGGGTCGGTCTCCAGGCGGAGCCGGTCCTGCGGGTAGAGCGGCGTCAGCTTGTTGAACTCCGGGCGTCCGCGCCCCGAGTCGGGGGCCATGCCGTTGGTGGAGTCCAGGCGGACCAGCGCGTTGAACTTCTCGCGGCGCTCGCCGTCCTTGGGCTGGCGGACGGCGCCGGTGACGTGGTCACCCTTGCGCAGGCCGTTCTTGCGGACCTGGGCGAGGGAGACGTACACGTCGTTGGGGCCGGGCAGGTAGCCCGAGGTCCGGATGAACGCGTAGTTGTCGAGGATGTCGAGGATGCCCGCCACGGGGATCAGCACGTCGTCGTCGGCGACCTGCGGCTCGGCGATCTCGTCGCGTCCACGGCGCCCGCGGCGGTCGCGGTAGCGTCCGCGCCGGCCGCGGCGGCCGCCCTCGAAGTCGTCGTCGTCCTGCGGGCCGTTGTCCCGCGGGCCGTTGTCGCGCTGCTGCTGGCGGTCCTGACGGCCGCCGCCCTGCTGCTGACGGTCACGGTCCTGCCGGTCCTGGCGCTGTCCGCCGCCCTGCTGCTGGCGGTCGCCGCCCTGGCGGTCCTGGCCGCCCTGCTGCTCGTCGCCCTTGTTGCCGCGGCGGTCACGGTCACGGCCGCCCCGGTCGCGGTCGCGGCGGTCACGGCGCTCGCGGCGGCCCTCGGCGCCGTCGGCGTCGGTCTGCGTCTGCGTGTCGGCCTTCGCCTCGGCGGTCACCGTCTCGGGGCTGCCCGCCTCGGCGGTGGCACGGCGGCGGCGGCGCTCGGCGGGGGCGTCCTCACCCGCACGCTCGGTCTCGCCCGAACGGGCGGCGGGGCCGCCGGCCGGCTGGCCGGGGATCTCGATCTGCTGCTGGGCCACGGCCTGCTCGGCGGCGGCCTTCTCGGTCTTCTTCTCGGCCGGAGTGTCGGCCTCGTCACCCGTACGCGCCTTCGAGGTGGCGCGGCGCTTCGGCTTGGTCTCGCCGGCCGCGTCGGCGGACGCCGCCTTGGCGGGGGCACCGCCTCCCGCCTGCGCTTCCTTGATGACCTCGATCAACTGGCTCTTGCGCATACGCGCGGTGCCCCTGATCCCGAGGCCGGATGCGACCTGCTGAAGCTCGGCCAGCACCATGCCCTCGAGGCCGGTACCGCGGCGTCGCCTGGAGCCGGCACCGGTGGCAGGCGCGGAGGCGTCCGTGGCGGGCGCGGCAGCGGTCTCCTCGACACGTGCGCCCATCAGATCGGTGGTGTCGCTCACGAAGGGTCCTTCCCTGGAGCGGACGTCGGCCTGTCTGGCTCGGCGACCGGTTGTGCTGTCCGGCTTTGGTCCTTGCTGTGTGGACCGTGCCGGGGCGGTGGTCCGCCAAAGCGGCGGAAGACATATCTGGTGATGACGATTCCGGAGCCGAGGCACTGAGGTGCGGTGTCATCGGCATGGTCACGCCGGTTCCGGAGCGTGCTCAGCACTGCTCAGCGCGTAGCACCCAATGCAAGGCACGAAGCAGTTTGGGAGGCTCCCGGAAGAATGGGTGTCCCGGACGGGGACGCGAAGCACCTCGCCATGGTGGGGTCGGGTGCAGACTTGAGGTTAACACTACCGGATCCAACAAACATTCCCCCTCTCGAAATCCGGCAACCGTGCGTCGTCAGGCGACGCCGACAGGTGCGAGCGGCAGGACGCACGCCCCCTGCGCGTCGAGGTCCAGTCGGTTCGCGGCCCACCCCTGACCTGCGAGATCGGCCACCTTGTCGGCCGAGGCTCGGTCCGCGAGGGCGAGCACCGTGGGGCCCGCTCCGGAGATCACGGCGGGGATGCCGTCGGCGCGCAGCCGGTCGACGAGCGCCGCGCTCTCGGGCATCGCCGGAGCCCGGTACTCCTGGTGCAGCCGGTCCTCGGTGGCGGGCAGCAGCAGCTCGGGGCGCCGGGTCAGCGCCTCGACGAGCAGGGCGGCGCGGCCCGCGTTGGCGGCGGCGTCGACATGCGGCACGCTGCGCGGCAGCAGGCCTCGCGCGGTCTCGGTGAGCACGGGCTTTCCGGGGACGAAAACCACCGGAACGATGGAATCGGCGGGCTCCATCCTGATCGCCCGGGCGGCGCCGGACTCCATCCAGGAGAGCGTGAAACCGCCGAGCAGACAGGCCGCGACGTTGTCGGGGTGTCCCTCGATCTCGGTGGCGAGTTCCAGCAGAGCCGTGTCGTCGAGCCGGCTGTCCCCGCCTATCGTCACCGCGCGGGCGGCGACGATTCCGGCGCAGATGGCGGCGGAGGAGGAGCCCAGGCCGCGGCCGTGCGGGATGCGGTTGGCGCAGACGATCTCCAGGCCGCGCGGCTGGCCGCCCATCAGGTCGAAGGCGGTGCGCAGGGAACGTACGAGGAGGTGGTTCTCGTCGCGGGGCAGCGTCTCGCTGCCCTCACCCGCGATGTCGATGTGCAGCCCGGAGTCGGCCACCCGGACGACCACGTCGTCGTAGAGCCCCAGTGACAGGCCGAAGGCGTCGAAGCCCGGGCCGAGGTTGGCACTGGTGGCGGGGACGCGCACCCGGACGGCGGCGGCGCGGAAGGCTGGACCGGCCATCGCTCGATGACTCTCCTTGAGCTGCGTGTTGTACGGGATTCCGAGGAACTTCGAGACCTACGAGGGCTTCGAGGAACTTCGGGGTGCTGCGAGGAACTGCGACAGGACTGCGGGGGACGGCGAGGGGGACTGCACGGAGGTGCTGCGGTGGACGGGCGGTGAAACCCGGAGGCCGCAGGGACGTCGCGGCGCCGCGGCATATGCGGCGGGCGGGTTCGGTACAGCCTATCGAAGGAAGGTTCTGTGGCGACATAGGGCGCACAGGAGGCGCACGATGCGTGTCGTAAGCCCCCCGTGCACCCCCGGTGGGGTCGCCGTGGGAACATCCCTGGAAGCGGCCGGTTTTCATCGGCTTCTGACGCTTTTCCGCCCGCTTCCCTCGCGGCGCACGCCCTGTTCGGCGTGGTCGGCGTGGCTCCGGTCCCCAGCTGGCGGGTTTACGCCTGGCGGCTTTACGCCAGACGGGCCCCCGCGTTCACGCCGGCCGGGGGCCCGCGTTGCCCCCGGACGGGAGGGCCCGCGTCCACCCCGGACCCGAGGCCCGCCTCCACCCGGAGGGCCGGCGCCCACCCGGAGGGCCCGCGCCCACGTCGGAGGCGCGCCCGCGCGGACCGTCCTCGTCCTCGTCAGGCCGGTCCGAGCCGCGGTCAGGCCAGTCCGAGCCGCTCCGCCGCCGTCACCGCGTCCACCGGGACGGTGACCGGCTGCGGGGCACCGGCGACCGCCCAGTCCGGGTCCTTCAGACCGTTGCCGGTGACGGTGCAGACGATGCGCTGACCCGGGTCGACCTTGCCCTGCTCGGCCGCCTTCAGCAGACCGGCGACGGACGCGGCGGACGCGGGCTCCACGAAGACACCCTCCTGGGCGGCCAACAGCCGGTAGGCGCGCAGGATCTCACGGTCCGTCACCTCGTCGATGAGGCCCCCTGACTCGTCCCGCGCGGCGAGCGCGAACTTCCACGAGGCCGGGTTGCCGATCCGGATGGCGGTGGCGATCGTCGAGGGGTCCTTGACGACCTCGCCGCGCACGATGGGCGCGGAGCCGGACGCCTGGAAGCCCCACATGCGCGGGGTGCGCCGGGCGACGCCGTCGGCGGCGTACTCGGTGTACCCCTTCCAGTACGCGGTGATGTTGCCCGCGTTGCCCACCGGAAGGACGTGGATGTCGGGCGCGTCGCCGAGCATGTCCACGATCTCGAAGGCGGCGGTCTTCTGCCCCTCGATCCGCACCGGGTTCACCGAATTGACCAGCGCCACCGGGTAGTTGTCGGACAGCGAGCGCGCCAGCGTCAGACAGTCGTCGAAGTTGCCGTCGACCTGGAGGATCTTCGCGCCGTGCACGAGGGCCTGGCCCATCTTGCCGAGCGCGATCTTGCCCTGCGGCACGAGGACGGCGCAGACCATCCCGGCGCGCACGGCGTACGCGGCGGCGCTCGCCGACGTGTTGCCGGTGGAGGCGCAGATGACCGCCTTCGCGCCCTCCTCCTTGGCCCGGGTGATCGCCATGGTCATCCCGCGGTCCTTGAAGGACCCGGTCGGATTGGCGCCCTCCACCTTGAGGTGGACCTCGCAGCCCGTGCGCTCGGAGAGCACCTGCGCGGGCACGAGCGGCGTACCGCCCTCGCGGAGCGACACGACCTGCGTGCTGTCGGATACCGGCAGCCGGTCCCGGTACTCCTCGATGATTCCGCGCCACTGGTGGGTCATTGCTGGTTACTCTCCTTCAACCCGCATGATGCTGGCCACGCCCCGCACGGTGTCGAGGCCGCGCAACGCCTCGACCGTCCCGTCGAGGGACGCGTCGGACGCACGATGGGTGACGACGACGAGGGAGGCCTCGCCGTCCTTGCCCGACTGACGCACGGTGTCGATGGACACCCCGTGTTCGGCGAAGACGGTGGCCACCTGGGCGAGCACACCCGGCTTGTCGGCCACGTCCAGGCTGATGTGGTAGCGCGTCACGACCTCGCCCATGGGCGAGACGGGCAGTTGGGTGTACGCGGAGTCGCCGGGCCCGGTCGAGCCGCCGAGCCGGTTGCGGCAGACGGCCACCAGGTCGCCGAGGACCGCGGAGGCGGTCGGCGCGCCGCCCGCGCCCGGCCCGTAGAACATGAGCTGGCCTGCGGCCTCGGCCTCGACGAACACGGCGTTGTAGGCGCCGCGCACGGAGGCCAGCGGGTGGGTGAGCGGGATCATCGCGGGATGCACGCGCGCGGTGACCGATCCGCCGTCGGCGGCCCGCTCGCAGATGGCGAGCAGTTTGATGGTGCAGCCCATGCCCCGCGCCGAGGCGAAGTCGGCGGAGGTGACCTCGGTCATGCCCTCGCGGTAGACGTCGTCCAGGCGCACGCGCGTGTGGAAGGCGATCCCGGCGAGGATGGCGGCCTTGGCGGCGGCGTCGAAGCCCTCGACGTCGGCGGTCGGGTCGGCCTCCGCGTAGCCGAGGGCGGTGGCCTCGTCCAGGGCCTCCTGGTAGCCGGCGCCGGTCGAGTCCATCTTGTCGAGGATGAAGTTGGTCGTGCCGTTGACGATGCCCATCACCCGGTTGATCTTGTCGCCGGCCAGGGACTCGCGCAGCGGGCGGATCAGCGGGATGGCGCCGGCGACGGCGGCCTCGTAATAGAGGTCCCGGCCGTTCTCCTCGGCGGCGGCGTGCAGCGCCGCGCCGTCCTGGGCGAGCAGCGCCTTGTTCGCGGAGACGACGGAGGCGCCGTGCTCGAACGCGGTGGTGATGAGCGTACGGGCGGGCTCGATACCGCCGATGACCTCGACCACCACGTCGATGTCACCGCGTTTGACGAGGGCCATCGCGTCCGTGGTGACCAGCGCCGGGTCGATGCCCTCGCGCACCTTGGACGGGCGGCGCACGGCGACGCCGGCCAGCTCGACGGGGGCACCGATCCGGGCGGCGAGATCGTCGGCGTGCGTCGTCATGATGCGCGCCACCTCTGAGCCGACAACCCCGCAGCCCAGCAGCGCCACCTTCAGCGGACGCGTACGCATCATCCGACCTCGTTTCCTCATACCGTCTTCGGTTGGACCAGTCTCACTCACCGGACGGGAGTTTCTACCCTTGGTCCGGATCGTGAGACGTCTATTTCATTTTTCTGGTAGGTGACGACAGGAGATCTTCCACCCGGTTCATCCCCTGGTTCATCCGCCCGGTTCATCCTCTCAGCCGACGTCGAGCCGCAGGAGGTCCTCCTCCGTCTCACGGCGCACGATCACCCGGGCCGCGCCGTCCTTCACGGCGACGACCGGCGGGCGCAGCGCGTGGTTGTAGTTGCTGGCCATCGACCGGCAGTACGCGCCGGTCGCCGGCACCGCGATCAGGTCGCCCGGCGCCAGGTCGGCGGGCAGGAAGGCGTCCTTCACCACGATGTCGCCGCTCTCGCAGTGCTTGCCGACGACGCGGGCGAGCATCGGCTCGGCGTCCGAGGTGCGCGAGACGAGCGCGACGCTGTACTCGGCGTCGTAGAGCGCGGTGCGGATGTTGTCGGACATACCGCCGTCGACGGAGACGTAGGTCCGCAGCCCTTCGAGCGGCTTGATCGTGCCGACCTCGTACAGCGTGAACGCGGTCGGCCCGACGATGGCGCGGCCGGGCTCGACGGAGATACGCGGGGTGCGCAGCTTCGCGGCCTCACACTCCCGGGTGACGATCTCACTCAGCGCCTTGGCGATCTCGTGCGGCTCACGGGGGTCGTCGTCGCTGGTGTACGCGATGCCGAGACCGCCGCCGAGGTCGATCTCGGGCAGTTCGACGCCGTGCTCGTCGCGGATGGCGGCCAGCAGTCCGACGACCCGTCGCGCGGCGACCTCGAAGCCGGCCATGTCGAAGATCTGCGACCCGATGTGCGAGTGGATCCCGACCAGTTCGAGTCCGTCGAGCGTCAGCGCCCGCCGTACGGCCTCGGCGGCCTGTCCGTCGGCGAGCGCGATGCCGAACTTCTGGTCCTCGTGCGCGGTGGCGATGAACTCGTGGGTGTGCGCCTCGACGCCGACGGTGACCCGGATCTGCACCCGCTGCCGCTTCCCGAGCGACTGCGCGATGTGCGCCACCCGCGCGATCTCCTGGAAGGAGTCGAGCACGATCCGCCCGACCCCGGCCTCGACGGCCGCGCGGATCTCGGCGGTGGACTTGTTGTTGCCGTGGAAGGCGATACGGTCCGCGGGCATCCCGGCGGACAGCGCGGTCGCCAGCTCGCCCCCGGAGCACACGTCCAGGTTGAGCCCCTCCTCGTGCAGCCACCGCACGACGGCCCGCGACAGGAACGCCTTGCCCGCGTAGAACACGTCGGCGTCCTGCCCGAACGCGGTACGCCACGCGCGCGCCCGCTCCCGGAAGTCGGCCTCGTCCACGAAGTACGCCGGAGTGCCGAACTCCTCGGCCAGCGCGGTGACTTCGAGGCCGCCGACGGTCACGACCCCGTCCTGCGTACGGCCGACGGTGTGCGACCACACCTTGGGGTCGAGGGCGTTCAGATCGGCCGGCGGGGCGCTGTAGTGCCCCTCGGCGAAGACGTCGGCGTGACGGGGCCCGGCGGGGTGTGCGGAACGGCTCATGTCGGTAGGGCTTTCTGCTTCAGAGATGTTCGGGTGCGCTGATGCCGAGCAGGGACAGGCCACCGGCGAGCACCGCCCCGGCGGCTTCGGCGAGCGCGAGCCGGGCACGGTGGGCGGCCAAGGGTTTCTCGTCCCCGAGCGGCAGCACGAGGTGCTGGAACAGAAGGAGCGCGTCGGCGACCCCGACGAGATGCCGGGCGAGCCGGTCGGGCGCCTGGTGGGTGGCGGCGAGCCGGAGGGCGAGGGGGTACTCGGCCAGGGCGGCGAGGAGGGCGGATTCGGGGCGGGCCTCGGGGTGGGGGGTGCCTGCGTCGGACGGGCGGCCGTCTCCGGGGGCCTCACCCGCGAGGGTTACGTCATTGCCGGGAAGGCCGCCGTACCCGAGGTCGGCGGCGTTGCGGCGCAGGGCGTGGGTGCGGGCGTGGGCGTAACGGACCCGGAAGAGGGGGTTGCTCTCGCGCTGGAGCAGGTGGTCGGCGCTGATGCGGGGCCGGTCGTGGGACGCGGGGTACAGCAGCGCCCAGCGGGAGGCGTCGGAGCCGAGCGGCGCGGGGTCCTCGGGCGCGGGCACGGGCCGCAGGTTCACGGGCTCGGCGTGCCGCACCTCGGCACGTCCGCCCTGGGTGGCGACGATCCGTACGAGGGTGTCGGCGACGACCTCCGCACGGGTGTCGTAGGGCACGCGCAGCTCGACGACCCGGCCGGCGAGAGCGTCGCCGTGCCCGTAGCGGGGGCCCCGTGTGAGTACCTCGTCCACCAGAGCGGCGGCGGCTCCACCCCCGAGGGTGATGTTGAGGAACCCGGGTCCGGTGACGGTCACGTCGGCGACACCGGGGGCCTCCCCGATGCGCGGCCGCAGGATCTCGGCGACTTCGAGCGCGGGCAGCCCGGCGGGCCCGGCGAGCCGCAGGGCGACGTTGGTGGCGTAGTCCCCGCATCCCCCGGCCCCGGGCGGCCCGACCCCCACACTGGCCGGCACGGGAACACTCAGCTCCCCGTCATCGACAGCACGACGCACCGCGCGCAGCACGGTACGGGACAGCTCGACGGGGGTCACGGGACAAGCCTAGGGGAGAAGGGGGGTGGGAAGGCGAGCCGGTTTGGGGGATGGTCCGGGATGTGGACGGGGGGGCTGTGGGGGTGGGGGGTCGTTGCCGGGGGCGCGGTCGGTGCGGCCGGTGGTGACACGGCTCGACGCGGGCCAGCCGGTGTTGCGGCCCGCGTGAGTACGGACGGCGGAGGTACGGACGGCGGAGGCATGGACGGCGGGGGCATGGACGGTGTGGTGAACGAGGCCGAACCGGAGGCGCCCGCGCCCGTACTGTCCTGCACGGTGGCGGTAGCGGTAGCGGTGACGATGACGGGGTAGCTGCCGGCCGGTGCCGCGGGTTTCATCGGCGCTGTCGAGGGCGTAGGCGGCGCAGGTGCCGTGTCAGTGACAGGTACGAGCCGTGTCAGTGACGGGTATGAGCCGCATCAGTGACCGGTATGAGTGGTTTGACCGGTACGGCTGGCAGGGCCGATGGCAGGACCGGCATGCTCGGCGCGGTCGAGGTCGCCGCCGCCGACGCTGTGGGTCTCACCGGCGCTGGGAGCCCCGTCGCCCCCGACGGCCTGCCCGCGCTCCACCAACTCCTTGACGAGCCGCACGAGTTCGGAGGGCTCGAAGGGCTTGGCGAGGAAGGCGTCGACGCCGACGTCGAGGCCGCTCTCGACCTCGTACTGGGTACAGGCGCTGACGATGGCGAGGGGAAGGTCCCGCGTACGGGGGTCGGCGCGGAGCCGGGCGGCGGTGCGCAGTCCGTCGAGGCGGGGCATCACGACGTCGAGGGTGACGACATCGGGCCGAACCTGGTGGACGACGTCCAGACATTCGGCACCGTCAGCGGCGGTCACGACCTCGAGACCCTCCAGTTCGAGGTTGACCCTGATCAGCTGCCGGATGACCTTGTTGTCGTCCACAACAAGAACCCGGCCGGACGCGCCTGGCACAACTTGAGGGTAGGTCCGGGGAGACCGCCGCGTCCGGGTTTTCCCCACTTCCACCCCGTGCGGGGCCGGCCCGCTTGCGCGAGCGGGGGCCACTCCCCCACGCGGGCCGGCGCGACCCGGCCGACCACCAAAACCGGTGGCGATCACCCCGGAAAGAGCTGGTAGGGTTCTACCCGTCGCCGCACAAAGCGCCCGACACGCCCCCGTAGCTCAGGGGATAGAGCAACGGCCTCCGGAGCCGTGTGCGCAGGTTCGAATCCTGCCGGGGGCACACTGTGTAAGTGTGTCCAAGACCCCGTCACCAGCGGAAACGCTGAGGCCGGGGTCTTCGCGTATGTGCAGGCGGATGCCGCCGGAAGCAGCCGTTTGCCACTGATCACGTTGTAATGGCGTGTTGATCTTGGGGGGCTCCGCAGCAGGTCAGCAAGGGTTTCGAGGGACCTCAACGTATCTCTGTGGACTATGCATGGACGGACGGAAGCCCCGGATCACTCCGGGGCTTCCGTCCATTGGTCGTGACCGTCTTCAGTTCTCGGTGTCGTCCTCCCCGAGCCCTTGCATGATCCGGTCGTTCATCTCCTGCTCCTGACCGTCGATGCACTTGGCGTAGATCTTCAGGAGCACGTCCACCGAGTGGCCGGCCCGAGCGGCGACATCCGGGGCGGGCACTCCCGAGTTCAGCCACTGGGAGACGCCCGCGTGCCGGAGGTCGTACGGCCGGAAGGCGAGGACCGAGGACACCTGGTCGGGGACGAGCGCCAGTTCACGGGCCTGCTTCCACGCTCGGGAGTACGACGAAGCAGCGATCACGTTGCCCCGCTCGCTGGAGAACAGCCGGCCGTCCTCCGCCGTGCCGAACTCGTCCAGGTGGTCGAGGAGCAGCCGCACGAGCGGGGGCGGAATCGGCACGGTGCGCACCTCTCCCTGGGCCCGCTGCTTCAGCCCTCGCCGGTCGTGCGCCTCGCCGGAGTCTGTCCACGCCTTACCGGCCGTCGGGCGGGTCTCTGCCAGCTCGATGCGGCCCCAGCCCTGGGCCGGAAGCGTGCAGTCGGAGCGGCGGAGGCCGAGTGCCTCACCCGGCCGCATGGCCGCGTAGTACAGGCATCCGAAGAAGGCCCGCAGCCGCCGGCCGCTCGCCCGGTCGTAGCCACCCACGTAGGTGAGTGCGGTGAGCAGCTCTCGGACCTGCCGCGGGTTGACGACCACCCGGCGGTCGACTTCCTGCACCGCCCGCTTGCCTCGCTTTCGCCGGACGCGGCTCAGCGGGTTAGATGTGAGGTGCTCCAGCTCCACCGCGTACTCCAGTGCGTTGAAGACGACGGCCCGCCGACGCCGATAGGTCTGGGTGGCCGCAGGCTTGCCGTCCAGCCTCCGGCTCAGCCCGTCGATCAGCTCGTGCACACGGCTGATCTCCTGCAGCTCCCCTACCGGAAGCGAAGCCTTTTCGATCCACCGGACGGCAGAGGCGATCTCCTCCGGACGCTCCCGCTCCCTGCGCGGCACGGGCAGGACGTACGAGCGCAGCGCCCGACGCAGCACTTCGGGAGCGGGCCGCCCCCGTCCCGGTTTGACCAGGAGGGGAACGACCGTCGCCAAGGCGTCCGTCATGCTGTCCCGTTGTTTGGCCGACGTCTCCGCCCAGCGGGCATCGACGTACTTGGTCGCCAGGTCGAGGAAGGACAGCGCCGCCTTGCCGCCACGCAGGGAGTCGGGCAGTCCGGTCACCGTGTCGAACGGCTCGCCCTTGTCGAGCGCCCGCACGAGCTTGGCGCGGAAGCGGTCGGCCAGTGCCTTGGTCTTGTGTGACTCGCTGAAGGGCTGTGCGTCGACCACCCAGCGCACGAGGTAGGTCGGTTTCTTGGTGGTCTTGTTGACCGAGAGCTTCCACACGGAAGCCTTGTAGGACTTCACGACGCCGCCCCCTCCGCCCGTTCCTCCAACCAGTCGTCGAGCACGTCACGCCGGACCCTGAGCTCACCGTTCGGCAACCGGATGCAGGCCGGCGCGAGGCGCAGTTCCCGCCAGCGGTAGAAGGTGCGCCGGGAGATGCCGCCCAGTTCGTCGAGCACCTGCCGCACGGTGAGCAGTTCGGCAGCCGTCGAGCGGGTGTCACGCGCCATGGGAAGCACCGCCCTCCCGCACCGAGGCAGCGAGGAGCGCTGCTTCCGGCGAGTAGCCGCGCCCCGCGTAGCGCCATCGGCCGACCGTGACCGTCGGGTGGCCGGCCAAACCGAGGGAGGCCCGTTGCTGGTCCGCCCGGTGATCGGTACGCGCCTGCCGGAGGGCGGTCAACGTGGTCGAGTAGCGGCGGGACTTGGTGGAGAAGTAGCCGCCGTATCCGAGCATGTGGGCCCAGCGGCGCAGGCCGAGCGGCGCGAACTCCGGTAAGCCGCCGAGCCACCAGCACGTGGCGATCATGCGGAGCACGTGAGCGCGTACCGGCAGCATGACCATGTCCCGCGCGTGACGGATGCGACCGTCCACCGCGCCGGCGGACTCCGCCCCCTTGGTTGCGTACTTGACGATGTAGCCCGCAACGGAGGCCGGGGAAGCAGGCCGCTCCCCCGCGTCCCGCCGGTACGAGGTGACCGGCCGTACGTCGACCTGGGCACCGAAGCGCACTGCCCGCGGACCGATTGCGCCCGCGCCGGGGGCGTTCAGCCCCACGCGTCCGACCACCGCCCGCACGGAGTCGACCAGGAGCGGGACGGTTGCCCAACAGGGCGGAGGCGAGTCGGGTCCGTCCGCCCCATCGAGGCGGATCACGGCGTGGAAGTGGACCAGGCCCCGCCGTTGGTACTCGGCGACTTTCGCGTACGACAGTCGGGCGGCCTCCCCGAACTCGGTACGGGACAGCCCGGCTCGGCGTGCGGTCTCCCGCCGGAGCTCCAGCCCGAAGCGGTGCCAGAGCCGACCGGCGAAGGCGTGCCAGAGGACGGCTCCCGCGTAGTCGTAACAGCGCGGGCAGAGGGGTTCGCCGAGGCGAGGATCGTCCTCCGAATGCCTCTCCCGGCAGTCGGCCGGAGTTCCGTGCGGGCAGCGGTCCCCTGCCCGACGAGGCCGACAGGGTGGCACGCGTCCGTCACGTTCACGGCGGGTGTAGACCGGGCCGAACCCGGGGGCGGTGAGCGTGGCGAACACCCGCGGGTGACCACTCACCGCCTCCGGGACGTTCTTGCCGCCGACGAGGCCGGCACGGACGAGTTGGTACGTGTCCGCCCGGTACAAGGCCGAGCAGGCCGGGCAGACCGTCGCCCGCCGGTTGCCGCACGCGGTGAGCAGGCGACCGCCGTAGACGTCCGAGCCGTAGGAGAGGAGGGCGGCGCCGGTCGCCGTGTCGTAGACGGTGGCCGCACCGACCAGGTGAATCGGGTTGGTACAGCCGCCGAGACGGACGATGTTCCGGCGCCAGGCCGCGAACTCCGGCTCCGACGCCCTGTCGACGAGAGCGACGACGCTCTGTGGAAGGGCGGTAGTCATCAGCGACCACCCCCGTCGCCGAACGCCTGCCCCATCACGGCCGAGATCCCTTCCGGCCGAGTCTTGGCGCTGAAGCGGAGTGTCGGGTCGGTGAGCCAGACGGCGGCCGCGTGTGCGGGACACAGCCACTGCTCGGTTCCGTCGAGTTCGACGAGGACGATCTGTTCCCGTCCGGCGCAGGTCGAGATCTGCGTGTCGCGCTGCCTGAGGTCGCAGTCGAGCGACGGGGATTTGCGCGAATGATGCGCGGTGGACTAAGTGTGGGTGCTCCTTTCACTGCTCATGTGGCGGATGGAGTGGGTTCCTGACGGGGTCGGGTTTGGCGACTTTGCGCCCCGTCGGGAGCCCTTCGTACGGGCGATCACTGCCGTTCCTCGGGAGGGATCCCGATGGCGCCGTACGAGATCGGTCCGAAGTCGCGGCGCGCGTCGAAGTAGCCCCGGCCGATGTCCTCCGTCGACACGCCGAGCGGAGCGGCGACGGACTCCACGCCGTCGCGGCGGGCGGCGGAGTCGGAGGCGTCGACCAGGACGACGACGGACGAGTGGCGCGGTACGACGACGGCCGGATTGGCGGTCAGGAAGTCGACCAGCTCCCGCAGACCAGCCAGGAAGGCGGCGCGGTCACCGGAGCGGATGACGTAGTCGGACACGGGAAGTCCCCTTGTCGGGTCGGTGATGAGGCGTTTCAGAAGCGGAGTTGGCCGAGGAAGTCGTTCACGCCGTCGAGGAGCGCTTGAACGAACGGCGCGGCCACGGTCCGGGCGAGCAGGAAGCCGAAGGTTCCGCAGAGCAGCGCGTCGGCCCACCTGAGGTACCGGATGCGCAGGAGGAACCAGATCAGCAGGCCGAGCAGCAGCACGGCCGACATGGACACCAGCACGGCAGTTCCCTCTCACAACGCTTCGACGTGGAGCTCGGGCAGGACGGGAGTCAGGTGCGCGTACTCCGCTGCGACGGCTTCCGCCTCCGCTTCCGTGATCAGGTGGGCCGGGCGCGTTCCCAGCCGTCGCCGGAGGCGAGGACGGCCGTACCGGCCTGTTCCGGAGCGATGGCCTGCGCCGCCTTGAGCGCGTCGGGGTTGAGGTCGCCGAGCGCCATCTCAGCCGTACCGGGGTCGGCAACGCGGTGACACACCCGGCCGCCGAGCTGTGCCCGCAGAGCCGTGACACCGGGTCCGAGGTCGGAGCCGACGCGCTGTCCGGCCACGACGAGGAAGACACCCAGTGCCGCACCGAGGTGGGCCAGCCGGATCAGCGCCGTGCCGGCTGCATGCGCTTCGTCCTTCTCGCTCCGGCTCGCCACGAGGAAGAGTTCCGCGATCTCGTCGACGATGACGACGACGGGGACCGGGCGTTCCTTGTCGGGCAGGCCCCAGATGTTCCGGACGCGGGCAGCCCGGCAGAGGGTCATCCGGTCGAGGGTCAGGTCGACGAGGGCGGCCAGCAACCGGACGGCTTGTTCTCGGTTCGTCGCGAGGGCGGACAACCGCGGCTCGTAGAGGGACAGTTCCATGCCGCCCTTGCAGTCGATCCCGACCAGGGCGACGGGTTGCGGGGCGAGGCCCGCCACGAGGGCGTTGATCAGGGTCGATTTGCCGGAGCGGGTGGCGCCGACGATCAGCCAGTGAGGCACGCGCCGCAGGTCGACCACCCACGCGGCCCCGGTCTCCAGGGCGCCCACGGTCACGCGGAGCAGATGGCCGGGCCCTCGCTGCTTCGGCACCCGAGGATCGGCCAACGGGTCGGCCGCCGAGGCGACGATGCGCACGATCCCCGGCTTCCAGGAGGTCACCCGTACCGCGTGCACCTGCCAGTTCTCCGCCATGGCGGGAGCGGCCTTGACGAAGTGCTCCGGCACCTGCCCCGGCAACAACCGCACGAGGAGTGCGAAACCGCCGGAGGACGGGCGTATGAGCCCTCTCCGGGGCACCCGCGGCTGCGGCGGAGGCGCCCCTTTGCCGACGAGCCCGGACACCACGGTCAGCGCCGGTCGACGACTCACGGCGAGCCCGCAGCCGGCCATCAAGGGCCGCCAGGTCTGCACGACCCGGAAGGCCACGGCCGGGAAGCCGCATAACAGCCACCAGGCGGCGGGGTAGCGGCGGTGCAGGGCCGGGCCCGCCAGAAGCAGACCCGACACCAGCACTGCGGCCACCACCAGAACCCAGCTCGGCCAGGTCTCACCGGCCGAAGTGGCGGAGGCCAGTTTCATCACTGCCCGGCCCCCCTGCCCGCCGTGGTGGCGGGAGCGCTCAGAGGCCGGATCTCCGCCGCACGGAACGCGATCCCGTGCCGCCCCTCGTTCTCCCACGGCGTGGCGACCAGGTCCCGCACGGCCACCGGCATGCCGAGCTGCACACCGGCCGGCTCGCCGGCCACGCTCACGTTCACCACGTCGGCCGACGCACCCGCCATCAGGCAGAGGCCGACCTGGTACACGGTCTTGCCCGTGTCGCGGTCAACGCGAAGCTGACCGGTCTCACGGTTGGCGACCCGCGGAGCCGGGGGCACGGCACAGATGATCCCCGTGTACTTCGCGGTGTCGATCGGAAGGGTTGCCACTTTTCAGATCTCCTCATCTCAGGCACCCGAAGGCCATTCCTCCGGGTTGCTAGACCACCCGTACTACGGGTGACAGGACAAGATTGACCACCCGTAGTACGGGTTGTCAACCGTCTTCGCGTGGGAGAAGCTAGGTTCCGTCCGTGGGCGGTTACGTTCCATCCACGGACGGAAGAAGCAGTGACCACGGCCGGGGAGGGCACGCATGCCGCCGAAGAACACGCAGCCGAAGTACCGGCAGATCGCCGACTACCTGCGCGAAGGCATCCTGGACGGCACCTTCCCCGCCGGCCAACCGCTGCCTTCCGAGGAGGCGTTGGCGAAGCAGTTCGGCGTGACGCGCCCCACGGTCCGCCAGGGCCTGAGCGAACTCCGGGCATCAGGTCTCGTCGAAGCCATCATGGGCCGCGGCACCTTCGCCCGCTCCCCCCACAGCCGCCCCAGCCACACGCGCCCGCGCGGCGTACGCCGGACCACGGACGGCCGCTACGTCGAGGCGGACGGCATCCGCTGGACAGACGCCGAGCCGCCGGTAGCCACCCGCACCGATGCCCCGCTAACCCTGGCGGACCTACTCCGCGTCCCGCCGGGCGAGCCGATGTTCACGTACGACGCGCTGCAAACCGCGGACCACGGCCACCTCCGTCAACTCCACCGGACGTATGTCCCGTTCTCGGTGCTCATCGACACCAAGTACGAGGAGGAGGCCCCACCGCCGGCGCCGGAGCTCTACACGGCGCTCACCGGCCTGGGACACGAGCTCCACTTCACGGAGTACATCCGCCCCCGCATGCCCCTACCCGATCAGGCTCAGGCGCTACGACTCGCCGACGGGGTCCCGATGCTCCACGTCATCCGCGTGACCCTCACCGAGTCGGACAAGCCCCTCGCCCTGGAGGAGTTCCACCTTCCAGGCGACGAGCTGGAGCTGTCGTTCCGGCTGTAGCACGGCCGAGTTGGCTCAGACTTTCTCTACGTCATCAAGGCGGCTCGCTCCGCTCCCCGCGCGCGGCCCGGCCCCCGGCCGGGCCTGCGCTCCTGTCTCCGCCCCGCTCCAGCCCGACCGGCGGCCGTGCCGCGCTCACAGCGATCAATCGCTTGAAGTTAGACAAGGGGCGCGTCGTGGCTGGGGCGGTCGGCCACGCCGGCCTTAACCGCCGCGACGTAGCACCAATGCCGTCCCCTGACGAACTGCGCCTCGCCCAGCCCGTAGAACGCCTTGATCTGCCTCGGATCACCCAACCCATCCCAGGTGAGTACCAACCGCCTCACCGATTCCGGCGCACCCTCAGAGCGTATTGCCCTATTCTATGCAGGGCCACGCGTTACTCCTGCGGCTGCATTAGCGCGACGACGTGGACGTTCTGGCGGCGTTGGCCGGCCTCATGAAAGGCTAATTGTGCTGAAGCTCTTTATGGACGAATCAGGTAACGGAAATGCGTCTCAGCCGCTGATCGTAGGCGTAGTTGAGCTTGGTGAAGATGCTGACGACATAGAGAAAAAGATTCGGGATCTGCACCGAGACCTATCCGCAAGAAGGAGCTTGGCCGGACTTCCTAGCTTCGAGAAATTCCGCGAGAACGGTTTCCATAGCTCGACTGATCCCCTGGAGGTCTCCGGTCCGTTCAAAGACCTCATGCGGAGGATTTTTTTCCGGACGTATATGGTCACGACCAATCGAGTGAAATTTCAGAATGTCGCGGAATCTGAGCTGATTGAGCTCATGTACGTGAAATTGCTAAGTGATCTATCGATCCGGCATCGCCGTGAAGCCGAATTGCTTTGCTTCATAGAGCAAAGCGAAGAAATGAAATCGATTCTAACTCGACTTCCCGACAGTGTCGCCAAGCAGGCGCGCAAAACAGCCGGACAATCGATTCCGTTGCCACGACTAAATGCTCAAATGGTCGGTAAGCGTGATTACATGTCTACGGCCATTATCGACTATGTTATGGCAGCCGTAAGCAGATGGCTCAGGGAGAACCGCACGACATCTGCGGAATCTTACGCTTATAGATCGTTCAAAGAAATTGAACCCTCTATTTCCCTGCTCTATTCGTTCGAGGATGGTCGCATCTCTAGCAGAAGGGACCCGCTCCACTGAGGTATGCTACAATGCCCGGCGAAGGTAGGGTCGCGGTCATCTCTGTGCGCGAGTTCGCGTGCGTTGCAGGATAGCCCTTGCATGGGAGTGCGACCCTACCTTCTCACGTTTCACCAGGGAGGGCCCAGTGCCATACTCGGTTGAAGACCTGGCGCAGCAAGCTGACGTATCGACTGAGATTCTTGAGCGGCTGAGTTCGGAGATCCCTACCGGTTTCGGCCGCCTTTACGAGCAGCGAATATACCGCAAGAGACACGGCGGAGTACGCGAAGTATTCAAACCGAAGCGGCCATTCGATACCGTCAGTAAGAACTTGTATCGGAGTTTCACGCGGCTGTTCTCATATACGGCTCCCGATCATGTCCACGGATTCGTTCGCGAACGTTCTACAATCACCAACGCCAGTCAACACCTGGCTAAAAAGTGCGTATTGCGTATGGATCTAGAGGATTTCTTTCCGTCGATTGGCGCCGCAACAGTAAAGACGCTTTTGCGAGAGCAAGGCTATGAGGGAAAGGTCGCAGACCTTACTGCCAGTTTCGTCACTATCGGCGGCAAGCTCCCCATCGGCCTCAGTACGTCGCCCCTCTTGTCGAATTTGGCCTTCCTGAGCACGGACCAGTCTCTTGCCGAGTATGCCCAGTCGGAGGGGTTGTCGTTTACGCGCTATGTGGACGATCTCACGTTTTCCGGCGACGTCACTGACCGCCACGCAACGGATATTGCTCGAATTCTCGACGAGGCTGGCTGGTCGGTGAACACGCGTAAGACCGTTTTCATGCGCCGTGGCGGACCGCAATACGTTACCGGCCTGTATGTGGGAGAGTCGGACGGGCCTCGGATTCCGCGCAAGCTCAAGCGCAAGATGCGATGGATCTTGCATGTCATATCGACATTTGGTTACGACACCTATATGGCAGAGTTCGGCGGCAGGGAGGAGGAGATGCGTCGGCGTCGCCTCTTGGGCTGGGCGTGTTATATCGCCGCAGTTGAGCCGGACGTGGGTTTCCCGCTGTTGCGGAAATTCGATGAACTGGTGTCAGAGGGAGATGCAGAGTATTGGGATGAAGAACATTAATACGAACTGCCCTGAGGCTTCCCGGAAGTTCGGGAGTGATGGCGCTTGGCCGGGATGCGTAGCTGGTCCCAGCGGATGAACCCGGGCAGGTCGATCCCTTGTGAGCCTCAGCGACGTGCAGGCCAGGCTGGCCTGGTGGAGTTGCGAGGCCATTAAATTTAGGACTCTCGAAGCCTGCGTCTGACGGCATCCTCGATCCCCTGCGTGCAAGCCCATCTGGCGGGCCTTCGCCACCAATATCAGCGGTAGTTGTACAGAAGCGAAGAAAAGCAATCGGCGACGACCGCAGGCGAATGACCAAAGCCCTCGGAGGCCCGCGACCAGCGCCCTGCCTCGACAACCTCATTCTCGGTCACCGGCTTATCCTCTCAACCCGGAGCGGTGCAGGCCATGCCCCGGAGGCGTGGAGTTGATCAAATACTCGTCGCGGTCGGCATGCACCCTGTCGCTGTCCTGTCCCCGGGCCGTCCGACAGTGAACAACGTCGACAAACGGCGACGGGCGGTGCGCACATCGAACGCAGGAGCCCAGCTCAAAGCAGCACCAGTCGACCTGAGCACTCGTCGAAGCCAGTTCTCCCGTGATCTGACAAACCATCGGCGGCCAACGCTAGCGTCGGTATAGTTGATGCTCCTTCCGCCGGCGCGCATGCTAGCGGATCGCTAACTCTGTTGGAGCTTGCAAATTGGCCGACTACGACTTCCGCACCCTCTCGCCTAACGACTTCGAAATATTGATTCGTGATCTCCTCGAAGCCGAGTATCGTTGGCGCTTGGAGGCGTTCGGTCGTGGTCGCGACGGAGGCATCGACTTACGGGCGAGCACGGCAGCAGGAAAGATCGTCGTCCAGTGTAAACACTACCTGGGATCGTCTTTCTCGGACCTTCGCGCGTCGGCACGTCGCGAAGTGCCAAAGATGGACAAAGAGAAGCCCGACCGCTATCTCTTCGTCACGTCCCAAGATCTAAATAGGACACAGAAAGACACCCTCGCTGGTGACCTCCAGCCGTGGCTTTCTGACACCGCCGACCTACTGACCCAAGCCGACATCAATGGCCTAATCACGCAGCATCCATTAGTAGAGCAGCAGCATTTCAAGCTTTGGCTCGCCTCCACAACTATCTTGGAACGCATTGTCCAGAGCGGCGTCTGGGAGCGCAGTGAGGCGCTGCTTGAGGACATCAGGGATCGAGTGAAGCTATATGTTCCAACTAGCAGCTTCCAAGCGGCATACGAACTACTCGACGCTAAGCATGTGGTCGTCCTAACGGGTTCGCCGGGAGTCGGCAAGAGCATGCTCGCCGAAATGCTCGCTCTAATGTACTGGCACGAAAACTGGCAGATCGTATCAGTGGGAACTGACGTTGACGACGCATGGGAGGCATACAAGTCGGGCCGCCAGCAGGTGTTCCTGTATGACGATTTCCTCGGGCAGACTGACCTCAGCGAAAGGCGCGCGAAGGACAGTTCGGTCATACGCCTAATGGACCGCGTGGCGCGGAACCCAGACAAGCGGCTTGTCATGACTACGAGATCGCAGATTCTTCAACAAGCGCGGCTAACCAGCGAGCCGATCGCACATACAGACTTACGAGTTGTTGAGTTCGTGCTAAAGATAGCTGAGTACGGGGCGATCCAACGAGCCCGCATACTGTACAATCATCTCTATTTTTCTACCCTGTCGCGAGAAGTCGTCAGGGAGTACGTAGAGAATTCTTCCTACTGGACAGTCGTTAGGCATAAAAACTTCTCCCCGCGGATCCTGGAATTGGTCATCAAGCGGCCTCACTCGTCGGCGGATGAACTCGCGCGCGATCTCAATCACACGCTTGACCATCCACTGGACCTATGGAGAATAGTATTCAACAATGGATTGTCGGATCTTGCGCAACGGCTAACGCTTACGCTTGCCTCATTTCCTGTTTATGGCGCCGACTCCAGGGACCTCAAGGATTTGGTTAAAAAAGAGGCGAAGCCAACGGAGTATACGAGCGCGCTTCGAGTACTAGAAGGCACCTTTGTCAGCGTGGAAAAAAGGCGTGACGGGGACACGGTGATCGCCTACGCCAATCCAAGCGTACGTGACTTCACTCTCGCTTTCCTTGACGAAGAGCCGGACTACCTGATGGCCATCATTGGGGACGCAAGGCATCTGGCTCAAGTGAGTACGCTCCTGGAATACGCGGTATCCGAGCTTGACGGTAAGCTTCGCTTCCCTAATTGCGCCGAAACAGTTACTCGCCACACAAGCTCCATCCTCAAGAAGATGATGGATCTCATCACCGAAGAAAAAGAGGCCAGTAAAGTCGATTCACGCAGACCAGCCCGGATCTATCGGCGAACAATTAAACCCCTTCTTGACTCTCTGCAGCCAGCGCATCGACTGCTAGGTGAATCACTCAATGGGCTCCTAGCAGTGTCAATCGAACTTCTTAAGGGCTCAGCCTCGGGGTTTATGGAGCCGGATGACTGGAGGTCCTTCAATGTGGCCTTAATGATGCGCTACATGGAAGATCCGGATTCTTTTCGAGGTGATCTGCGATGGGCCTTCGAAAGCTGGGGTGAATTACTGTACACGCTAGATGACGTGACGGCATTCAAGGATTTCTTTGAGTCGTACGGCTCAACCCTGAAGCAACAGTTCGACCCTAATGAAAAGTTTTACGAAAGCGTCTGGACTGGGTTACGGCAGGAGCTGGAGAACTTGTCCGGAAATGAGCAGGATCGTGATTCTGATCATCAGTGGGTTAACGACGTTGAAATGCTGGCGATTAGGGTCGGTATCATCGACGATTTGAGACCAGACATTGCGTCTGCTCGAGATTCGATTGAACAACGTTACGCAGACGACGAGTATCCCCGCGATCGGCCCCCGTCTGGGATGGGCTACGGATTCCGAGGCACCTCCGTATCGCCTTCCGAGCGTAGGGCGATTGAAGGCATGTTTCGCGAGCTTTCATAGCGCCCGGAGACAGGCCCAATCCCCTTGGTGGGTAAACACGTCGTTTTCCGACCGAGTTGACCATACTGCTCTGGAACTGCACTTGTCCTGCATTCCGGAAGTAGTCGGTTCACTTGATCCGGCGCCTCCGGGGATCGTGTCTCCCTGGGAGGAGTTTGGGAGAAGATCTTGCATGGCAGCGTGGCTGAGGCTGGTGGGGGTGCAGCGAGGCACACGCGTGCGTGGGGTGGGTCGGTGCGTCTACCGTCGTGGCTGACTGTCGTCGGCTGAGGCTCAGACCCTTCCGGGCCCAGTCCGCCAAGGGACGTGCGAGACGAAGAACCGTGCCACTCACGTGCCAGTTGCTGCGGGGAGCAGCGGGAACTTGACTTGCCTGCGACCAGGACGCCAACGGCGCTCCGCCGCAGGTCCTCCCACCATCCATCGCCAGGGAACCCAAGCTTCCCAAGCTGATGTCACCGCTGACCTGCCGCTTCGTCCGGGCTGCGGCGCTGGGGCGCCGGTCCCGGCCGAGCGGCAGACCAGCCATGTTCGCCGGGACAGCAAATGGCCCCGTCCGACAACGCCGAGAGAACGATGCCGTACGGGGCCAGACCAGTCGACCGCAGGAGCACGCTCGAACCGCGACCGACCGGCGTTCGAGGAGCGGTTCAGACGGCAGATGTCTCGGTCGTCGTGCCGTGCAGCTCTGCTTGGAGTCCTGCCGCGATGAGCTTCGCCAGCATTTCGGCTGCGTCAGGGCGCACGGTTCCCAACTGCACCAATCCGTCGCCGAGGACGTTCACGTCGGCCACCAAGCCAGGGAAGTCGGAGTCCAACCCGAGCAGTACGAGTTGATCGGCCAGGGTGCCGGCGCTTCGGCGCGCGCGGTTCCAGCCTCGGACGTAGGGCACGCCGGGCACCAGGTCCTCCGCCCGTTTGGCCACCACTCCTCGCCGGTCGGTCATGACGTCAGGTCCTTCCCTTGTGTTCTTCGGCTGTGGTTGACGCGTGACCGTCGCCGTCACGGTCGCGGCCGTATCCGCTTGCCAGTGCCAGGCGTAGAAGCTCGGCGGTGTCGGGTGAGACACGTCCCAGCTCGACGAGGCCGTGTCCGAAGGCGTTCAAGTCCGCACGCAGGTAGGGGAAGTCCTTCTCCAGGCCGGCGCGCGCGAGGACGTCGCGCAATGCGGTGGTGGCGTTTCGAGCCGCGTACCAGCCGTCGCTGTCGAGAGGTGACCACGCGGCAGCGTCGCGCCCGACGGTCGGCTCATCCGGCATCGGTGGTCGTCTCCTCGGGGAGCGCGGCAACCGCCGCGTAAGGAGTCGGGTACTGCTCGTCGAAGCGGTCGATCCTCGCCAAGAGCTCCGCGGAGGCGACCAGCGCAGTCGCGAGAGCCACCGGCCGCAGCGGGTTGGCCTCCGGCCGGCGCGTCGGTGCCCGGAGCCACTGGTAGCGGTCCTCGGACAGCGGAATGGGGCCGGGCACGACGACGGCCGAACCGTCACTGAGGTAACGGTAGGAAGGCGGAGACGAGGTTTCACGGCCGAGGTAGTACGTGAAGGTCTCCCGGCTCTGCGAGCCCAGTAAGAACCCGACTCGCTGCGCCTTGCGGTCGATGACCGAAGGTCCCATCGGCATCCCGCTGCGCTGGAGGCGGTCGAACATCTCCATTCCGAGGCGCTGTTCCACGCTCACCACGTCGAAGAAGCGGCCGGTCGGCAGGAGGCAGGGCATCCGCGGGTCATCCGCCCAAACCTGTCGGCACTCGGTCGGGTTGTCCGCTGCCGCAGACAGCCACTCCATGCCCCGCCTAGTCATCCTCTGCACGTCATCTCACCCTCAGTCGGACTGCGGTGCGGCCTCGGTGCCGCCGTGGGTCCACACTCCCGGCCCGGCACCTGGCCAGGGCAGATGACGAGAGGTGACGGGGGATGACGCGTCCACGCCCGCCGCGTCATCCCTCGTCACCTGTTCCTTGCGAGCGATCTCCGATTACTACGTGCAAGAAGCAATGACCAGCGCGTACATTCGGTCGGGCAGACCGAGTGTTCGCACCGGCGTACGCACAGGGAATGAAGGGCTACGTCCTCATGAAGCCGACCAGTGCCCGCTTACGGGAAGCTCGCACCGGCCGGGGCTGGAGTCAGCCGCGGTTAGTGAGGGAGTTACGCCGAGCAGCGGCCCAGCGCGGGCATCAACTCCCGTCGGACGCAAGCGTGAAGCGCCGTATCGCGAGTTGGGAGAACGGGCACAGCTCGCCCGACGACTTCTACGGGCCGCTTCTGTGCGATGCCTTCGCGACGAGTCCGACAGAACTCGGCCTGGACTACGGAGAGGCGAAGGACGCTTCGGTACTCGACGCCTCGTACCCCGCCAGCCCTGATGACGCCATTCAGACGGTTGGCCAGTTGTGGCGCGCGGATCTCAACCACTACGACCCGCTACTCACCGCGGAGCCGTCCGAGCCAGCGTGGAATGAAGCGTCCCTCCGGTGGCTCGTTGCTCCCGAGCCGAGCATTCCCCGGCCGCGTGCCGAGGGGGTGCGAGTCGGTCTCGGCGACGTGGCAGCGATCAAGACCACCGCGGACATGTTCGCCCAGCTTGACGATCAGTTCGGCGGTGACCATGCACGCCACTCGGTTATCCAGTACCTCAACAACGACGTGGCCCCGCTCCTGCAAGGCCGGTACACCGAACAGGTGGGCAGGGCCCTTTTCTCGACCGTGGCGGAAGCGACGCTTCTTGCCGGTTGGATGTCCTACGACGCCTGCCACCACGGACTCGCCCAGAGGTACTTCCTCCAGGCCCTCCGCCTCGCCCAGGACGCCAACGACCGCCGGCTCGCGGGCAGCATCCTGTCAGCGATGAGCCACCAGGCGACCTTCTTGGGGCGGTACACGCAGGCCGCGACTCTTGCCCGTGCAGCGCTCATGGGTATCTCTCCGGTGGCCACACCGACGCTGCGGGCTCAGTTCCACGCGATGGAGGCGCGCGCCCTTGCTCGCACCGGAGACGTCGCCGCCTGCGAGGCCGCGCTCAACGCGGCGACCAAGGCCCTCGAAGGCCGAAACAGCGACGACGAGCCGGAGTGGATCAGCTACTTCGACGAGGCCGAGCTAGCTGCCGAAGCGGCCCACTGCTTCCGTGACGTCAACAGCGCCCGCCGGGCGGTGTCCCACGCCGAGAACGCCATGAGCGGCAGCCATGTACGAAGCGACTTCTTCGCGACGATGGTCCTCGCCGACGCCCACTTGCGCGCAGGGGATGTCGAGGAGGCGTGTCGCGTGGTCCTGGATGCTCTGGATCTCGGCGAGCAGCTCAAGTCGGCGCGGTGCGTCAGCTACCTCGCCGAGTTCCGCCGGAACCTCAGCGCCGCCGGCCACAGTGCCGCTGCACGCGATCTCGCAGACGAGGCCAGAGAGCACAGGCTGTGGATCGCCGCGGGAACGTAGGTCTTCTCGGCAGGTTCCAGCGTCACGGGGCTAGCCAGCGCTGCGCTGCCAGTGTCTAGAAGGCGCTCCACGAGTTGCGTCCCTCGCCCGTCCGCAGCGACCGCATCCGTCGGGTGAACTCGGTGGCAGAGCGTTCACTCACATCGATTTGGTGACCGAGCCAGGCCACCATCATCAGTTCTCGCAGATTGGCCAAGGTCTCGTATCCTGGCCAGTTCATGAGGTCGAAGCCGTAGCGGTGGACGAACTCCGCGTACTCCGCCTCGGTGTGCCAGCCGTACCGGTCGTAGTAGAGCGCGGTCAGGATCAGGTCCCACTCGCGCGGGGCGAGGGCGAATCCGTCGAGGTCGATGAGGACCGCATGACCGTCGCGGTGGCGGAGGATGTTCCCGATGTTGGCGTCACCGTGGATCAGGCCGAAGGGCAACACGAAGTCCAGCCGGTCGTACTCCTTGGCAAGCTTGGCCGCTCGTTCCTCCAGGAAGGACCGGTCCTCCGGAGAGACAGCGTGCAAGCCGTCCAGCGAGGCCGACAGCTTGGCCAGGGGATCGAAGTAGGGGAGTCCCAGCGACTCGGGTTCTTCCAGCCAGTGCAGGCGACGGAGCAGGTCGGCCAGCTCGCCGACCGTCGCGTACTCCTCCCGCTCCTGGACGCTCTCCCAGAAGGTCACCACCAGGCCGCGGACGAGGACGGGTTGTGCGATGGCGGTCGGCACGCGTGTGGCCGGGAAGTCGATCGTCCCCAGCCATCGGGCGACGCCCACGGCACGTTCCATCTCCGCCAGGACGGCAGGGTCACGTGCGATGCGGACGACGATCGGTAAGGACGCCAGCCGGTACACCGCGTTAGAGCCCAGGCGCAGCAGTTCTGCTCCGGTGAAGTTGAGGCCGGCCGCCTCGCACGCCTCACGCATGACAGCTTCCACGCCTTCCGCCGTGAACTCCGTGCCGTCGTCGTGCGCTTCGCCGTCAGTGCCCGAGATCATGCCTCCGACGATACGGCCCGGCCCCACCGCCGGACAGGGCACCCACGTAATAGGGGCGTGATGATCTTGGTTGGGTCCTACCTCCGGCACCGCTCCCCCGCAGGTCAGAGCCCCGGCAGCCTTCGCTCTTACCTGGCCTCCGGAGCCGCGTGCGCAGGTTCGAATCCTGCCGGGGGCACTTCGCCTCAACCAGCACGATGATGCGGTTGACCAGCGCAGATGCCAAGCATGAAGAGCGGGACCCAGTCTCACTGGGTCCCGCTCTTTGTCGTTGCTGCGCACTGATCGCGATAGACCTGCGATAGAGCCGTGCGCGCCGCTCCCCTCTCAGTCCACGGCGGTCGGCCGACAGAGGCCGGCCACCCGCAGCGCGCCCTCATTCGCTATCCTCTGCACACCTTGGGGGTGAAGGTGATAACGACAGACCTGCTGGACGCAGAGACAAGAATCATCAAAACGGAAGCGCGCCTCCATAAAGAACGGTTCTACAGGCGAATCGCCCGCATTGCCCTTGTCGTTGTCCCGCTGATTACAGTTGGCGCAATGGTCGCCGTAAACCTGCTAATCGACTTTCCATCCTTCAAAAGTCGGCGCGATAGCGCTTTGATACCAGGTGGATTATTCTTCATCGTTTCCATGGTCGCCACGATTGGATCGGCAAAATGGGCTACGGAATCCTTTGCCGACGATCTCACACATTTGAAGATCCTGGAGACCGAGCGCAGGGCCCATCTTGGCGTAACGGGCGCGTTGAACAATCCTAGCCAGGGGTCAGCGCACGAGTACCGCGAGGATGTTCCAGTCATTCGCGACGATTATCGAAGAAGCGCAGAGCGTTACCGCAACAGGCACAACTGGTTTCAGCTAACCGTGATCGTCGGCTCCATTCTTACTTCTGTCTGCACGACAGCATCAGCAGAGCAGGGCGTATGGAGCTTGCTTGCCGTTGTACTGAGTGCCCTGGTGAGCATCTCTGCAGGAATCATCTCGTACTTCAAATTTCGCGAACGAAGCCTTAATCTGCAGCAGACTGCAGACGCCATCGATCTAGAGATCCAGGCGTACAAACTCGGAATTCGTCGATACAAAAAATTGGCCCCAGATGAAGCATTCGCAGATTTCGCCGAAGAGGTAGAACGGATCCGCGAAGAACAAAGAAAGAAGGAGCTGCAATTGGAGCAACCCCCCGAAGCGGCTAATCCTTCCAGACCTCAGGCACCTTCCGGTCCGTAAAGAAACCGCCCCCGGCACCTACCTCGGCAGAGTTTGGTGCCGGGAGCGGCCGTGTCACGGCCAGTCGAGCTCATTCTCAATCCTCTTATTCATCGCCGCCTCCTGCCCGTAGATGCACCCTTCGTAGACGCGATGGATCACCTCGGGCGAGTTACCGACTCGACGGGCGACTTCGGCCACGGGCACGCCGGCGTTCAGCCACGTCGTGATGCAGGTGTGCCGCAGGTCGTACGGCCGCCCCCCGAGGATGGACGCCTGAAGGTCCGGCGAGAGCGCGTACTCCCGAGCATCCCGCCACACACGCCAATAGGTGCTGCTCCCCACGAGACCGCCCCGCTCGTTCGTGAAGAGCCGTCCGTCCTTGGCTGTGCCGAACTCCTTCAGGTGGGCGCGGAGCATGGCCACGAGCGGCGGGGGATCGGGACCGGTCGGTCTTCCTTGGCCTCCCTAGACTCAGGCCGCGCTTGTCGTGGCGCTCTCCGCTGTCTGTCCATTGTTTGCCCGACGCCGGGTGTGTGTCGCGGAGCGTGAGAACGCCCCACCCCTTCTCCGGGAGGAAGCAATCCGCCTTCCTGAGGCCCACAGCCTCGCTCGGGCGGAGCCCCGCGAAGTACATGACCGCGTAGAAGCCCACCAGGCGCCGGCCCTTCTTGCGGTCCCATGTTCCGACGTACGAGACCGAGGCGAGGAGTTGAGCAGCCTGCGTCTTGTTCACGAGTACGCGGGGGTCCACACGATCCGATGAACCACTCTTCACCCTCTTGATTGCGGTGAGTGGGTTCTCAGCCAGAAGCTTGCGTTCGATGGCGTATTCAACTGCCGTGTTGAGAGCGCGCCGACGCCGGCGCGAGGTCTCCCCCGCTGCCGGGGTACCGTCCAGTTTGAAGGAGATCCGGTACTGAACATCGCGGAGAATCTTCGGGTCTTCCAGCGAGGAGACGAGAAGCGATTTCTTGGATATCCACCCGTAGGCGTCTTCAAGTTCCCCCGGTGGGTCAAGTTCGGCGTTCTTGGGAATGACCGCCCACCGGAAGGCGAGACGCAGCTCCTCCGGTGATGGCATTTTCTGTTCCTGCTCTACCAGCGCCAGCGTCGCCGCGGCGAGCCCGTCGGCGATGCCCTCACGGGTCTTGGCCGCGGCAGTCGGCCAGCGCACCGCCATGTACTCGCGGCAGAACGCGAACCATGACAGTTCCTCACGAGCTTGCTCCGCACTGGCCTCGGCCCGTACCTCGGATTCAGGCAGACCATCCGTGATGCGGAATGCCTCGCCACGACGCATTGCCTGCCACAGGTCAGATCTGCGGCTCTCTGCGAGTGCCACCGTGGCGAAGGTTGCGCTACTGACCTTTCCTCCGACTTTCCAACGGAGTTGGTAGGGACGGGTCTTGCTCTGTGCCTTGGACACCTTCCGGTCAGTCCGCCCCCTTGCGCATACCTGATGCAGTCGGCATACCGCAGGGATCACGAGGCGTCAGCCCCTACGACACCACGCTTTGGAGGTCAGTACTTGAGGGCGAGGTCTTCACGCATCGCCCGCATCGCTCGGTCCCGTAGTGCGAAGCCTTGTATGCGGACCGCCGACTTGGTGTGCCTTCGGGGCAACCAGAGGTGTTGGGCACGCGCCTCAGGCCGGACCACTGGTTGTGGTGCAGCGGATTCCGACGCGCGGGAGCAGGCGCATGACGTGTGGGCGTCGGAGGGTCGTCAGCGTCGTGAGGGAGGGCGATGGATGGCTCGGATTATGGGGCGTCATCGCGATCCGACGTCGTATGGGCTCTGGTTTTGGACTGCTGGGCCTTCGAGTGAACGGCAGACAGGTGGGCAAGCTCAGGCTTTTCGTGGGCCCGCCCCTGCAATTCCCCCTCACCCCCGCAACCTCCTCCCCGCCCACCGCCACCAAGTACGCCGTCAATGGGCCGTCGTCCAGGGCGAGGCCGGGGAGGGCTACCAGGGTGACGATCAGGAGGACGCCGCATCCTGTCGTGGCGATGTCCGCCGCGTCGGGGCGGCTTCGTCCGTTGGACACTGCGTTCCCCTTCTCGGTCGCGCGCGGCGCTACTCGCTCGCGTAGGGATGTTCGCGGCGACCGCCAGTGCGTTCAAACCGTACGCCCGTCAATCCGGGTCGCCCTCGGGGATGCCGGGGGCCTGTGCACTTTTTCGCCTCAACCGGAACATCACCCCCCGACACATGCCCCGGGTAAGGATTGGTATCGAACGGCAACCCAAACAGGGTTGCGTTCGTCTAGTACGGCATGAAGATCTCGTTCTTGATCCATAACGCCTATGGGATAGGGGGCACGATCAGTACCACCTTCAATCTGGCCGCTGCGCTGGCGGAGCGGCACAGTGTGGAGGTTGTTTCGGTGCTGCGGACGCGGGAGCGTCCCAGTCTCGCCCTGGATCACCGGGTTTCGCTGCGTGGGCTGGTCGATCTGCGGGAGGAGAAGGAGCACCCGCTGCACGCGCGGCCCGCGCGTGTCTTTCCCGCGGCCGAGCGGCGGTACGGGCAGTACAGCGAGCTGACCGATCAGCGCATCGCCGCCTTCCTGGAGAAGGTGGACGCCGATGTGGTCGTCGGGACGCGGCCCGGGCTGAACGTGCATCTCGCGCTCCAGGCGCCCGACCGCGTCGTGCGGGTCGGGCAGGAGCACCTCACGCTCGACTCCCATTCGCCGGAGCTGCGTACCGTCCTGCGCGGCGCCTATCGCCGGCTCGACGCCCTCACCACCGTCACCTCCGCCGACGCCGCCGCCTACGCGCTCAAGATGCGGTTGCCCGGCGTGCGCGTCGAGGCGCTGCCCAACAGTGTTCCGGACCCCGAACTGCCGCCCGCCGACGGGTCGTCGAAGGTCGTCGTGGCCGCCGGCCGGCTGGTCAGGGTGAAGCGGTACGACCTGCTCATCAGGGCCTTCGCCCACGTGGTCGCTGAACGTCCGGACTGGCAGCTCCGTATCTACGGCAAGGGGCAGGAGCAGGACCGGCTGCGGCAGGTCATCACCGAACTCGGGCTCGGCAACAACGTTTTCCTCATGGGGGCGGTGCCCCACATGGAGGGTGAGTGGGTGAAGGGGTCGATCGGCGCCGCCGCCTCCAGTTTCGAGGCCTTCGGCATGACCATCGTCGAGGCGATGCGCAACGGGCTGCCCGTCGTGAGCACCGACTGCCCGCACGGTCCCGGCGAGATCATCCGCGACGGTGTCGACGGCCGGCTCGTCCCGGTCGGGGACCACAAGGCCCTGGGCGGGGCCCTGCTGGAGCTGGTGAACGACGACGAGAGACGGCGCCGTATGGGGCAGGCCGCCAGAGAGAACTCGCGGCGGTTCGCGCCCGAACTCGTGGTGGAGCAGGCCGATCGGTTCCTCGGTGAGGTGCTGGAGGCCAAGAGGGCCGGACGTCCCGCCGCACCACGCCGTGCCGGGCTCCGCCGGTCCCTCGTCGCCCGGCGGTTCGCCTTCCTGGACGCCCGTGAAGCCCGGAAGAACGGGAAGACGGCCGGTAAGAGCAACAAGAAGAGCGGCACGAGCGACAAGAACGACGCCAGCAGTACGCAGGTCAGCACTAGTCGGAAGGTGGAACTGTGACCACGTCTGTCGAGCCTGAGCCCCGTGTCGGGTGCACCGTGGACGCCGACGGCCGGATCACCTTCGGGATGCGGCTGCCCTCCGCCACCCACCCCAGACTGCTGCTCCAGCCGCGGGCCAAGAAGGGGCAGGAGGAGCGGGCGCCTCACGTCCTCGACCTGGAGCCCGCCGCCGACGGGCGGCTCGTGGGTGTCCTGGAGGACGGTCCGACCCTCGACGAGGGACGGTGGGACGTCTATCTCCTCGACGAGCCGGACGGTGAGCGGCAGCGGCTGCGTCCGGGACCGAGGGACCTGCGGGTGCTGGTCGACGGCGGTGCCCGCGACCGTTCCTCACCCGTCGCCGTGCACATCCCCTACGTCACCAAGTCCGGTTATCTGTCGGTCCGTACGTGGCTGCGGACCGCGCACGCCGAGTCCGACCGGATAGTCGTCACCGACGAGGGCGCGATCGTCGTCACCGGGCGCTTGCACGGGGCGTCGTTCGGGCCGGGAGCCGTCGTGCGGTCGCGGCTGCGCGGGGACGGCACGGTCCGCACCGCCGAGCCCCAGGTCGACGGCGACGGGCGGTCCTTTCAATTCACCTTGCCGTGCGGTGAATTGGCAGACGGCGTTACCGGCGAGGGCGTCTGGGATGTGCACGTGCGGCCCGCCGCCGGCGCCTCCGCCATACGGGTCGGCCGCCTGCTTGACGACGTGGCGGACCGCAAGGAGGTCTTCGTTTATCCGGCCACCGACGTCGGCGGCCGTTCCGTCCGGCCCTATTACACCCTGGACAACGATCTCTCCGTCGAGGTGACGGATATCGAGTAATCGGCCTCCCACTCTCCCTCATCGGTGCCGTGGGGGCGAATCGCGAATCGCGAATCGCGGGTTGCGGTTATGGGGGTGCGCCGTACATCACATTGCGCATATGCCTGCGCCATATGCACATCCCTCCGTACGGCGACCCCCGCGCATCTCCAGGTGGACCGCCGGACCGGGGCTCACCTGGGCCTCCACCCCCTTCGTTCAGAATTCAAGCCCGAATAGGCGTGCGTCCGGCTCGGTTCTCTCCCGCACATAACCAAGCACTCGCTTTCGTGATTAAGCGCACAAACAGGGTGGGTAGACCTAGGCAAATTCGGACTTATCGCCGACAGTTATGGCGGGAATTCTCCCTGACCCCCCACAGCGAAGGCAGCGAACCCATGCGCAATTCCTCCGACGTTCCCGTGCAGCCCTACGCCGTCTCCGTCGCCGAACTCGTCCCGGGTGATCTCCTCGCCCTCTCCGAGAGCGATGTGGCGCGGGACGAGTGGTACGTGGTGATGCACACGCTCCCCGAGACCCCGCACACGATCCGGGTGACCCTGCGTCCGCCGCTCGGCGGCAGGGACCACGACCGGGTCTTCGACCGCGCGTACCAGGTGACCGTGGCCTGCCGGCGGATGGACATCGCCGGCATACCCGAGATCGCCTCGGCCGACCTCGACGGAGTCGAGTTCCGCGACGGCGACCGGGTGACCTCGCTGCGCGTCGTCGACCCCGGCGCCGTCGAGGTGACGTACACCCGCCGCTGGGGGCGCTGGTACCGGGACCTGGAGGACCGCGGTGCCGAGCCCGTATCCGAGACCGGGCTACGGGAGTTGGTGGGCCGGGCCGCCGAGGCCGGTCACGTCGTACGGCACTTTCCGCGTCCGCGTCGTAGCGTCTCCGGCGTTGTCGCACCCCGGCGGGTCGTCGTCACCGGGGTCGGCGCGGTGACCCCGTTCGGGCTGGGCGCCGACGAGTTGTGGCGGGGGCTTCTCGACGGGCGGTGCGGGATAACGGAGTTGACCGACGAGGAGTTCGAGGGGCTGCCGGTACGGATCGCGGGCCGCGTGCCCGTCGACCCCGCCGAGTCGCTGCCGGCGCCGCAGGCGCGGCGGATGAACCGGGCCGCGCAGTTCGCGGTGCTGGCCGCGCGCGAGGCGTGGCGCGACGGCGGGTTCGAGGAGGCGGGCACCGTCGAGAGCGGGCTCGACCCCGAGCGGGTCGGTGTCAGCGTCGGAGCCATCCTCGGCGACGCCTCGGTGCTCGTCGGCGGCGACCGCAAGCTGCGGGACAGGGGGCCGCGTGCCGTGTCCCCGCTCACCACGCCGATGACCGTACCGTCGCAGGCCGCCTCCCAGGTGTCGCTGGACCTGCGGATCACCGGGGAGGCCCGCACGGTGACCAGCGCGTGCGCCTCCGGCACCGAAGCGATCGGCCAGGCCATCGACCGCATCCGCTTCGGGCGCGTCGACGTGGCGCTCGCCGGGGGCGCGGAGGCCGTGATCACCCCGGCGATCATGGCCTCGTTCGCCTCGATGCGCGCGCTGTCCACCCACGGGCTGGGGCCGGTGAGTCCGTCCCGGCCGTTCGCCAAGGACCGCGACGGCTTCGTGAACGGCGAGGGTGCCGGGTTCCTGCTGCTGGAGTCCGAGGAGCACGCGCGGGCCCGGGGCGCGCGGATCTACTGCGAGGCCGCGGGCTGGGGGCTGTCCGCCGACGCCCACCACATGGCCGCCCCGGACCCGTCCGGTGCCGGGGTCGCGCTCGCGCTGCGGCGGGCGGTGCGGGACGCGGGCGGTCACGCCGTCGACGTCGCCCACGTCAACGCGCACGCCACCGCCACGACCGAGGGCGACCTCGCCGAGGCGAGCGCCGTGCGGGCCGTACTGGGCGGCGGGGTGCCGGTGACCGCGCTCAAGGGACACCTCGGGCATCTTCAGGGCGCGGCGGGTGGAGTGGAGGCGGTCGCCACCGTCCTGACCCTCCACCACGGGCTCATCCCGCCGACCATCGGCTGCGAGGAGCAGGACGAGGCCATCAGCCTTGACGTCGTCACCGAGGCACCGCGCTCACTGCCCACCCGGGGCGACCTCGCCCTCAGCAACTCGTTCGGCTTCGGCGGCCACAACGCGGTGCTGGCGCTGCGCCGTACGGCCTGAGTGAGCACCGGGGGCTTCGGGTCCCGGGACCCGAAGGCGTCAGGCCGACGCCCGTTTCCCGGCCGTCGTCGTCTTCTTCGCCGGCGTCTTCTTGGCGGCGGTCTTCTTGACCGCCGCCCGGGAGCCGCCCGTGCCTCCGGAGGAGGACTTGCCGGAGGACGCGGACGCAGAGGAGGACGAGGACGCCGAGGACGAACGGGAGGAACGCGAGGAACGGGAGGTACGGGAGGTACGGGAGGACGAGGAGTCAGAGGAGTCAGAGGAGGACTTCGCCGCCGTCTTGGCGGTCGACTTGCGCGCCGGGGCCTTCTTCGCCGCGGACGCCGGCTTCTTCCCGGACGCCTTCTTCGCCGTGGACGTCGACTTCTTTCCGCCGACCTCCTTGGGGGCGGTACGGGAGGACGTACGGGTCCGTGACCTGCCGGCCGGCAGCGGGTGGACCTCGGCGTCCTCGCCCTCGTCGCCCGCGTCGCCTCCCTCGCCCTCCCCCGCGTCCTCGCCCCGGGACTGTCTGGCGGCGCTCACGCTCTTCTCCAGGGCGGCCATCAGGTCGAGCACCTTGCCGCCGTCCTTCTCGGCGGGGGCCGTCGGAGCCTCGTGGCCCTCGGCCTTGGCGGTGATGAGTTCCTCGACGGCCGTGCGGTAGCCGTCGTGCAGGTCGGCGAGGTCGACCTCGCCGAGGGTGGCCATCAGGGCGTCGGCCAGGTCGAGTTCCTTCTCCCGTACGGTGACGGCGTCGTCCGGGGCCACCTCGTCGGTGGCGCGGATCTCGTCCGGCCAGAGCAGGCCGTGCATGGCGATCACGTCGTCGACGACCCGCAGCATGCCGAGCCGCTCCCGGCCGCGCAGGGCGAACTTCGCGACGGCCACCTTCCGGCTGCGCTTGAGCGCCTCGCGGAGCAGGACGTACGGCTTGGCCGCCGGGACACCGTTCGCCGAGAGGTAGTACGCCGTGTCCATCTGGAGCGGGTCGATCCGGTCGGCCGGTACGAAGGCGACGATCTCGATGGTCCGGGCGGTCGGCAGCGGCAGCGAGGCCAGATCCTCGTCGGTGATCGGGATCAGCGTGCCGTCGGCCTCCTCGTAGGCCTTGCCGATCTCCGCGCTCTCGACCTCGGTGTCCTCCAGCTCGCAGACCTTGCGGTAACGGATGCGGCCACCGTCGTCCAGGTGGATCTGACGGAAGGAGATCGCGTGGCTCTCCGTGGCGTTCATGAGCTTGATGGGGATGCTGACCAGGCCGAAGGAGATGGCGCCGTTCCATATGGATCGCACGTGCAGCACCCTTCCGATCACTTCGATCCGGTTTCGTACCGGTTGGATCAGTTTTCATACTGTTTCGTGGGATTCTCATCGTATGACGCCGATCACGGAGGTGGCGGGGCGACGGCTCTCGCTGAGCAACCTGGAGAAGGTCCTGTATCCGGCCACCGGGTTCACCAAGGGTGAGGTGCTGCACTACTACGCCACGGTGGCGGACGTGCTCCTGCCCCATCTGCGGGACCGGCCCGTCTCCTTCCTGCGCTATCCCGACGGGCCGGACGGGCAGGTGTTCTTCACCAAGAACGTGCCGGCCGGTACACCCGGCTGGGTCAGGACGGCCGAGGTGCCGCGGACCGAGGGGCCCGCGCGGATGGTCCTCGTCCAGGACCTGCCGTCGCTGATGTGGGCGGCGAACCTCGTCACGGAGTTCCACACGCCACAGTGGACGATCGGCACGCCCGGGGTCGCCGACCGGATCGTCTTCGACCTCGACCCGGGGGCGCCCGCGACGGTCGTGGAGTGCTGCGAGGTCGCGCTGTGGCTGCGTGAGCGGCTGGGCGCGGACGGGATCGAGGCGTACGCGAAACCGTCCGGGTCGAAGGGACTGCATCTGCTCGCCTCGGTCACGCCGACACCGTCCGACCAGGTCAGCGACTACGCGAAGGAACTGGCCGTGGAGGCGGAGAAGGCGCTGCCGCGGCTGGTGGTGCACCGGATGACGAAGAGCCTGCGGCCCGGCAAGGTGTTCGTCGACTGGAGCCAGAACGCCGCCCGCAAGACGACGGCCACCCCCTACACCCTGCGCGCCCGCGCCGAGCCGACCGTCTCGGCGCCGGTGACCTGGGACGAGGTCGAGGAGTGCCGGAGGCCGGCGGAGCTGGTGTTCCGGGCGCCGGACGTCACGGCGCGGGTGACGGAACTCGGCGACCTGATGGCTCCGCTGCTCGATCCGGCGCGGGCGCGTTCCCTGCCCTGAGCCGCGGGCTCACACCGACCGGCCGGCGCTGCCGTTATCCGGTGCGGCCCGGCCGTGACGTAAGGCGGTACGGCCGGGTCCCGGGGGTCACGTAAGCCGGTACGGCCCGATCTCGGTGGTCACGTGAGCCGGTACGGCGCGGTCTCGGTGGTCACGTGAGCCGGTACGGCGTGGCGGCGCCGTAGTCCGGCACCGGCCCGGCGGTGACGTAAGCCGGCCGGGTCATACCCCCAGCCATGTGTGGCGGTCGCGGGCCATCGCGTGGAGGGCCTCCACGTCCGCCGGTTTGAGGACTCCGCCGAGCCGGGCGAGGCCGGGCAGGTCGGTGTCGCGCAGGACGCGGATCTCCCTGGGCGGCGCGAGGACGTCGAGCCGGGCGGGTTCGACCACCGCCAGGACGGCGTGGACCTCGGCCGTCAGGGCGTGCGAGGCGCGGTCGGCGTCGGCGCGGAGCCGGCGGAGCAGGGGCTCCGGCTCGCGGCGGCCGACGGTGACCATCGGGTCGGCGACCAGGACGCGCTGCCTGCGCGCGTACACGCTGCGGACGCAGAAGAGTCCAGCCGGGCCGACGACCAGGTGGTGGACGCGGTCGCCGCCCGGCAGCGGGAGCGAGTGCAGGGTGTGCCAGCCGCCGCCCTCCAGGGCGTCCAGGGCGGCGCCGACGGTCTGCTCGGCGGTAAGCGCCCGGCGGCGCGGATCGGGACGCAGCCGGCGGACGGGGCCCGGATCGCGGTCGAGGTCGATCACCAGGGCCTCGCCGGGGCGGTTGGGCGCGAGGTCGTCGTCGGGGTGGAGCGTGAGGCGGGCCAGCTCGGCCGGGCTCGGGACGGGGGGCGGTCCGACCGTCACGGGGCCGGTGAGGAAGGGGCCGAGCGCGTGCAGGACGTCGTCGCGGCGGTCCTCGCTGAGCAGGTTGACCCGGGCCGCCTCACGGTCGTACCAGGCGACGTTGCGTCCGTCGGTCAGGCACACGTACAGCCGCTCCCGGCCGTGGCGCCCGGCCGGTACGACGCGCAGTCCGCTCATGCGGCATCACCCCCGTCCATGGGAACAGGCGGGGTGCTCCAGGGGCAAGAACCCGGTTACCTTTGAGGGGAGTTGGGAGAGTTGGGGAGTCGGTCGGGAGGCGGCGTTGCGGGGTCGCGGAAAGCAACCGGACGTTCCGGCTCCGGACAGCCCGTGGAGCGAGATCGTGCCGGGTCTGTGGATGGGCGGGCACCAGTTCGCGGGTCGGTCCGGTCCGGCCGAGACCGCGGTCGTACGGGACGAGTTCGACCTGGTCCTGACGCTGCTGCGGCTGCCGGGGCACGGGCCCGACCCGGGGGTCGAGCATCATGTGTGGCCGATACCCGACGGGCCGCTGGACGGGACCCAGCTCGCCGGGGTGATCCGGCTGGCGCGGGCGGCGGACGACGCGCTGGAGGACGGGCGGCGGGTGCTGGTCCGCTGCTTCCACGGGTACAACCGGTCGGGGCTGGTCGTGGCGCACGCGCTCGTCCTCGCCGGGTACGGCGCCGACGAGGCGATCCGGCTGATCAGGGCCCGGCGCTCGCCGTGGGCGCTGCACAACCAGCTCTTCGTGGAGTACCTGCGGGCGGGGCTGCCCACGGCGCGGCTCCTCGAAGAGCTGACGGAGTAGTGGAGGAGCGGAGTAGCGGAGTAGTGGAGTTGCAGGGGGGCGGAGGGCGGAGGGCGGTCTCGCCGGGGGCGCGGGACGGCGGGGAGCGGCGGGGACCGGGACGGCGGGGACCGGCGGGCCAGGTGAACGGGCCGGGTGAACAAAAAGGACTTCCGTATGAATAAGGTGTACGGGGCGACCGGCCGTCCCGGGGTGTGGCCGGGCGCCCGTGGCGGGCCCGTCCAGGACGGCCGCCGCCCGACGGCAGCATTCTCCACGCCGGCCACGTACGACAGCGGCGCTCCGCCGCCCGCGTCCGGGCCGGCCCGGACGCGGGAGCGCAGTGATCCACAGCCGCCGCGCGCGCTGGGCCTTCGGGCCGGCGCGCGCCCTTCTCGGAGCCGGCGTCGCCGTCGTACTGGCGGCCGTGCTGACCGGCTGCGGGGACTCCGGGGACCTGCGCGGCGCCGGTGCGACGCCGACCGCGGTGGGCCCGACCACGCTGTGGCCGCAGTTGCCGCCCGCCTCGACGCCGGCGATCGACTACGGGGAGGCGGACACCGAGACGGTCAAGGGCGTCACCGCGCCCGGCGACGACATCCACAAGGTCGATCCGCTCGCCGTGGTGCGCGCCGAGGTGGCCGCCCATCCGGACGACTACAGCGGGCCGCACGCGCCCTACGCCGCGACGGTGAAGCAGCTCAAGGACTGCGGTGAGCGGGGGTCGCGGGGCGAGAAGTGCCCGATCCTCCAGGCGTACTACCGCGATCTGACCGGGGACGGCCGGGACGACCTGGTGCTCGGCATCCGCTTCCCGAAGAACCAGCTCGCGGTGCGCGTATACACGTTCCTGCACCACAAGCTGGTGGAGGTGATGGGCACCTCGGACAGCGTGGTCAGCGTGGAGGTGGCGGGCCGGGACGTGATCATCCGGTCGCCCTCGACGCTGCCGGGCTACGAGTTCCGTACGGTCTGGTCCTGGGACCCGCACCAGGACTCGATGCTGGCCACCCGCGACGAGATCCTGCGGGTCGGGCCGGCGAGCCCGCGCGGTTCCCGTACCCCGGCGTCGGCCGCCCCCTCACAGTCACCCTCCCCCTCCCCTTCCGCCTTCGCCTCGCCGTCGGCCGATCGTTCCGGGAGCGGCTCGTGAGCCAGCGGACACGGCTGGGGCGGCGGTTGCGGGAGCGGCTGCGGCCCCGGCTGCCGGACTGGACGGCGACGCTGACCTGGAAGGCGACCGCGTTCATCGCGGTGATGTGCTGCGGGCTCGCCGCCCTGCTGGGCGTTCTCGTGCACGTGTCGGTGACCGACCAGACCGTCGGGGAGGCGCGTGCCCGCGCGCTCGACCGGCTCACCGACGTCACGGCCGCCTACCAGGCGGGTGACCGGCTGCCGCCGGGCGCGGGCGTCGATCCGCCCGGGCTGCCCGCCCGGCTGCGCGAACTGGCGGTGGCGGGCCGGCGTGCCTCGATGGTCGGGGACCACGACACGCACCCGACGATGTGGGCGGCCGGTCCCGCCGACAGGGGCCGGGCGCTGGCCGTGCGGTACGACTACGCCCAGGGCGCGCACACCATCGACGCGCTTGACCGGGCGATCGTGTGGTCGTCGGCGCTGGCGATCGGCGCGACGCTGCTGGTCGGGGCGTTCGCGGTGACCCGGGTGACGCGGCGGCTGCACGCGACGGCGCGGGTGGCGCGGCGGATCAGCGCGGGCGATCTGGACGCTCGGGTCGGCGACCGGCGGGCGCAGAATCCGCGGCGGGCGCAGGACGAGGTGGCCGCGGTGGCGGGGGCGCTCGACACGATGGCGTCTTCGTTGCAGCGCAAGCTGCTGAGCGAGCAGCGGTTCACCGCCGACGTGGCGCACGAGCTGCGCACTCCGCTGACCGGGCTGCACGCGGCGGCCGAGCTGCTGCCGCCGGGGCGGCCGACGGAGCTGGTGCTCGACCGGGTGGCGGCGCTGCGCGCGCTCACCGAGGACCTGTTGGAGATCTCCCGGCTCGACGCGCGCCGGGAGCGTCTTGAGCTGGACTCGGAGCCGTTGGTTCCGCTGGCCGAGCGGGTGGTGCGGGCGTCGGGGACGGACACCGAGGTCCGGGTGGTGCGGGCGTCCCGGGTGGAGACGGACCGGCGGCGGCTGGAGCGGGTGCTGGGGAACCTGGTGGCGAACGCGCACAAGCACGGGGCGGGGCCGGTGGTGATGACGGTCGACGGGCCCGTGGTCACCGTGCGGGACCACGGGCCCGGGTACCCGGACTATCTCGTGGAGCACGGGCCGCAGCGGTTCCGTACCGAGGGTGGGGCCAAGGGGCACGGGCTGGGGCTGACGATCGCGGCCGGTCAGGCGGAGGTGCTCGGTGCGCGGCTGGAGTTCGCCAATGACGTGGGGGGTGGGGCGGTGGCCCGGCTGACGCTTCCTCAGGAGGGGGTGGAGGGGGTGGAGGGGGCTTCGGTCCCGGAGGGCGGAGCGTGACCGTTTCCGCCGGGGTGTCCCGTGCCGGTGGGGATGGTGAGGGGAAGGGGGGATGTTCCCTGCGGGTGCGTGGGGGTTGTTCGCGCAGTTCCCCGCGCCCCTGGACCGGCTCCCGTTCGTTGGCCGACGCGGGTCCGTTTCCCGCGGCCCTGGGGTGGGTTCCCCACGTCGTCTGGTGCGGGTGCGTTGTGGTTGCTCGCGCAGTTCCCCGCGCCCCTGGACCGGCTCCCGTTCGTTGGCCGACGCGGGTCCGTTTCCCGCGGCCCTGGGGTGGGTTCCCCACGTCGTCTGGTGCG
>NZ_JBEYFY010000022.1:6350-12938 GCF_040703595.1 Streptomyces sp. NPDC007084 | reverse complement strand
TTGTGGTTGCTCGCGCAGTTCCCCGCGCCCCTGGACCGGCTCCCGTTCGTTGGCCGACGCGGGTCCGTTTCCCGCGGCCCTGGGGTGGGTTCCCCCCGCTGGCCGGCGCGGGTCCGTTTCCCGTGGCCTAGGCCTGGGCGGGCTCGGTTCGTTGGCTGGTGCGGGTGGGGGCTCCGATCCCCAACGGGCGAGTGTGAACTGCGGGGCGGAGGTGGTGCTCCTAATGTGGCGGTTAGTCAGGTTCGTTCCCTTTCTGGAGGAGCCCCCATGGCCCTGCGGTCCCCGTACACTCGAATCGCCGTAGCGCTCGCCGCCGGTGGCATGGTCGCCCTCGCGGCGGCCGGTCCCGCTCTCGCCGACGGTGAGGGGAAGCCCGGCAACGGCAACGGCCGCCCGTCGAACAGCACCGCGAACACCACCGCGAACACCACCGCGAACAGCAGCGTGAACAGCACCGCCAACGGGCGTGGCGACGGCCGCCAGGACAGCAACCCCCGCCAGTACAAGGGCCGGATCACCGCGCGCGGCGGGCTCGCCCTGCGCAGCGCCCCCAACCGCGGCAGCCGGCTGATCCGGGTCGCGCGGCAGGGCGAGATCGTCTCGATCTACTGCAAGACGCCGGGCCAGAACGTGGACGGCAACCCGCTCTGGTACCTGCTCACCGACGGCACCTGGGCCTGGGGCGCCGCCCGCTACATCGACAACATCGGTCCGGCGCCCCGCTGGTGCTGACGTTCCGTCACCCTCCCAGGTGAACCGGAATGGCCGGTTTGTCAGCTCATAACGGGACATCAGGTCGGCCGCTTGCTACGTTCCGGACATGACCCAGCCCGGATTGTCCGGAACGGCCGTGGCGGTGGAACCGGCCCCTCCCGCGGTGCGCCCGCCCAGGCGCCGGGGTATCGAGTTCACCCTCCTCGTCCTCGCCGTCCTGCTCAGCGTGTACGGGTACTGCGCTGTCGGTCTCGCCAAGAACGGCACGGTCCCGCCCGGCGCCGCCGGTTACGGCGCCGGGCTCGGGGTGCTCGCGCTCCTCGCCCATGTGGCCGTCCGCCTCCGGGCCCCGTACGCCGATCCGCTGCTGCTGCCCATCGGCGTCCTCCTCAACGGGCTCGGTCTGGTGCTGATCTACCGGCTGGACCTGGAGACCGCCGACGACCAGGCGGCGCCGATCCAGCTCGTCTGGTCGACGCTCGGCGTCACCTTCTTCATCGTCGCCGTGCTCCTCCTGCGCGACCACCGGGTGCTCCAGCGCTACACCTACGTCTCGGTGGTCAGCGCGCTCGGCCTGCTCGTGCTGCCGATCTTCTTCCCCGCGGTGAACGGCGCCCGCATCTGGATCAGGATCGCCGGGTTCTCCATCCAGCCGGGCGAGTTCGCGAAGGTGCTGCTGGCGGTGTTCTTCGCCGGGTACCTCGCCGCCAACCGCAACGCGCTCGCGTACAGCGGCCGGCAGATCTGGCGGTTCCGGCGGCTCCAGCTCCCCACCGGCCGGGTGCTCGGCCCGATCGTGGCGATCTGGCTGCTGAGCGTGCTCGTCCTGATCCTGGAGCGGGACCTCGGCACCTCGCTGCTGTTCTTCGGACTGTTCGTGATCATGCTGTACGTCGCCACCGGCCGCACCGGCTGGATCGCGGTCGGGCTGCTGCTGGCCTGTGTGGGCGCGATGGCGGTGGGCCGGCTGGAACCGCATGTGCACGGCCGGGTGGCGGACTGGCTCGACCCGTTCGCGTCGATCACCGCCGGGGACGGGCCGAACCAGCTCGCGCAGTCGCTGTTCGCGTTCGCCTCCGGCGGGCTGCTCGGCACCGGTCTCGGGCTCGGCCACTCGATCCTGATCGGGTTCGCCGCCAAGTCGGACTTCATCCTCGCGACCGCCGGCGAGGAACTGGGCCTGGTCGGCCTGTCGGCGGTCTTCCTCCTCTACGCGCTGCTGGTGGAACGCGGCTACCGCGCGGGCCTGTCGGTGCGCGACCCCTTCGGCCGGCTCCTCGCGATCGGGCTCGCCTCGATCGTGGCGCTCCAGGTCTTCGTCATCGCGGGCGGGGTGACCGGCCTGATCCCGCTGACCGGCATGGCGATGCCCTTCCTCGCGCAGGGCGGCTCCTCGGTCGTCACCAACTGGATCATCGTGGCGCTGCTGATCCGGATCAGCGACAGCGCCCGCGGGCAGTACGACGGGACGGAGCCCTCGTGACCAAGTACATCCGGCGGGCCGTCGGGCTGTGCGCGGTGCTGCTGGTGGCGCTGCTGGTGAACGCCGCCCGCGTCCAGGTCGTCCAGGCCCCGTCCTACGACGGCAACCCGGCCAACCGCCGCCAGGCGATCGCCCGTTACGGCCAGCCGCGCGGGGACATCGTGGTCGACGGCCGGACGGTCACCGGCTCCAAGGACACCGGTCAGCAGCTCCGCTACGAACGCACCTACCGGGACGGCCCGTTGTACGCGCCGGTCACCGGGTTCGCCTCGCAGGTGTACGGGACGACGCTGCTGGAGGGCACCGAGGACGGCGTGCTGTCCGGCGCCGACCCGGTGCTCGACCCGTTCCCGCTGTGGAACGACTTCACCCGGGCCCGCAACCCCGGCGGCACGGTGGTCACCACGCTCAACGGGGCGGCGCAGCGGGCGGCGTTCGAGGGCCTCGGGGCACGGCGGGGCGCGGTCGCCGCGATCGAGCCGTCCACCGGGCGCGTCCTGGCGCTGGTCTCCACCCCGTCGTACGACCCGGGGGTGCTGTCGGGGACGGGCCCCGAGGTGTCGAAGGCGTGGGAGCGGCTCAACGCGCTGGACGACAAGCCGATGCTCAACCGGGCGATCCGGCAGACGTATCCGCCGGGGTCGACGTTCAAGGTGGTCACCGCGGCGGCGGCGCTGGACGCGGGGGTGGTGGACGACGTGGACGCGCCGAGCAGCTCACCGGACCCGTACCGGCTGCCGGGCACGACGACGCGGCTCACCAACGAGGTGGAGGGGTGCGAGGACGCCTCGCTGCGGTACGCGTTCACCTGGTCCTGCAACACGGTGTTCGCGAAGCTGGGGGTGGACGTCGGGCTCGACGCCATGACGCACACGGCGGCGGGCTTCGGCTTCAACGACCGCAAGCTGCGCATCCCCTTCGCGGTGGCGCCGAGCAACTTCGATCTGCGGCTGGACAAGGCGCAGTTGGCGTTGTCGTCCATCGGCCAGTTCGACACCCGGGCGACCCCGCTCCAGATGGCGATGATCTCGGCGGCCGTCGCGGGTGACGGTACGGTCCGCAGGCCCTACCTGGTGGAGCGGACGGCCCGGCGCGGTGGCGGGACCCTGAACACGACCGCCCCGCGGACCCTGCACCAGGCGATGACCGCGTCGACGGCCCAGCGCGTGCGCGAGCTGATGACCGACGTGGTGGAGAAGGGCACGGGGACGGTGGCCGCCATCCCCGGTGCCACCGTCGGCGGCAAGACCGGCACCGCCCAGCACGGCATCGGCAACGCGGGCACCCCGTACGCCTGGTTCATCTCCTGGGCCCGGCCGGACGACTCGATGCAGCCGGCGGTGGCCGTGGCGGTGGTGGTCGAGGACGCGGCGGCGAACCGGGGCGACATCAGCGGCGGCGGTTTCGCGGGCCCGATCGCCCGGTCGGTGATGGAAGCGGTCCTGAACACGCTTGACCGCGGGGGCCGTTGAACGCCGGTGGCCTTACGACTGAACCGTTGAATCCCGGTGCCCCTCACGACTGAACCCTCGAAGCCCGGCGGCCCTCACGACTGAGGCCTTGAACCCCGGTGGCCCTCACGGCCGAACCCCGGTCGGCCCTCCCCTCTCGCCCCGTGAGACGCGGGTATGCCCGCCGTTCGCGGTGGCCTACCGTTCGGGCATGACCTCGCCGACCGCCGCGCACGAACTCGCCCAGGTGAACATAGCCCGCCTCAAAGCCCCGCTGGATTCACCGCAGTTGAAGGATTTCGTCGACGCGCTGGACCCGGTGAACGCCGTCGCGGACGCGTCCGACGGGTTCGTCTGGCGGTTGCAGAGCGACTCCGGCAACGCCACCGACGTACCGGTCCTCGGCGACGACTGGCTGATCGTCAACCTGTCCACCTGGCGCGATCCGAACGCCCTGACGGCGTTCATGTACCAGGGGCAGCACCGCGAGCTGCTGTCCCGGCGGCGGGACTGGTTCGAGCGGCTCGCGGAGGCGGCGACCGCGCTGTGGTGGGTGCCGGCCGGTCACCGCCCGACGGTCTCGGAGGCCGAGTCCCGGCTGCTGCACCTGCGCGAACACGGCCCGACGCCGCACGCGTTCACCCTGCGGACCTCGTTCCCGCCGGTGGCGCCGGCCGAGCGGTAGCGGCAAGCGCTGACGACAGACGGCAGCGGCAGAAGGCAGAGGGCAGACAGCAGACGGCGGACGGGCGGCTCTAGAGCGCGCCCGGCACCAGTTCCCGGCGGCGCAGCCAGTCGGCGCTGACGCCCCGGACCCCGGTGCGCGCGGCGACGACCCCGCCGGTGATCGCGCAGGTGGTGTCGACGTCGCCGAAGCCCTCGGCGGTGCTCCACAGGGCCTCGGTCAGGTCGGTGGCGTGCCGGGCGGCGCACCACAGGGCGAAGGGCACGGTGTCGTCGGCGCGGATGCGCTTCCCGTTGCCGAGGAGGTCGGAGGCCTTTGCGAGCGGGGTGTCGAACGGGAGGACGGCAGCCCTCTCGACGCCGTCCCGTACGGCGCTCGGCGGGGTGGCGGCGGCGACGGCGGCGAGGTCCTGGCCGCCGCGCGCGGACAGCGCGGCGGCGGTGGCGACCGCGATCGCGCCGGCCACGCCCTCCGGGTGGGCGTGGGTCACCTCGGCCGACAGCGCGGCCTGTTCGGCGACGGCGGGCAGGCTGGCGTGGAACCAGGCGCCGAGCGGGGCGACCCGCATCGCCGCGCCGTTGCCGAGGCTGCCCTCGCCGCCGAACAGGGCGCGCGCCAGCTCCGGCCAGCGGTGCGGCTCCTGGAGCAGCCGGGGCAGCAGCTCGTGCATGCCGTGGCCGTAGCCGCGGGCGGGGTCCGCGTCGTAGCCGAGGGCGAAGGCCTGGGCGAGTTCCGTCTGCCGGATCTCCCCGTGTTCGTCGAGGACGCGCAGGACGCCGAGCGCCATCGCGGTGTCGTCGGTCCAGTGCCAGGTGTGCTCCTCGGGGGTGCGCCGGGCGCGGATCTCCTCGTACGCCTGGACGCGGTCCCGGAAGAGGGGGAACCAACGCTCGCCGAAGGCGTCGCCGAGGGCCAGGCCTTCGAGGCTGCGGCGGGCGGCGGGTCGGTCGGCGGGGATCGGCGGAGTCATGGGGCCGATGATGCCGGTCGCGGGGGCCGGTCGCGCGGTGGTTTTCGTCCGCCGGCGCCGGCGTGTCGCGGAGGCTCGGGTACCGCTTGCGCCAACTGGTCGCGCACAGGGGATTGACGAGCTTGCTGACAAGCAGTCTCATAAGTTGTGACCGCCGGTAACCCGCGCAGATCCCGTACGACGAGGTGGAAACAGTCATGACGACGGTGACCGAAGCCGAGGTGCTCCGAGACGCCCTCGGCCTGCTCAAGGACCGGGAGCAGGTGGCCGAGCGGCTCCTCGACTCCTCCGCCAAGCACTCCTTCGACCCCGACAAGGAGCTGGACTGGGACGCCCCCTTCGAGGAGGGCAAGTGGTTCTGGCCGCCCGAGCTGGTGTCCCTGTACGACACCCCGCTGTGGCGCCGGATGAGCGAGGAGCAGCGGATCGCGCTGTCCCAGCACGAGGCGGCGGCGCTGGCCTCGCTGGGCATCTGGTTCGAACTCATCCTCATGCAGCTCCTGGTGCGGCACGTCTACGACAAGGCGGCGACGAGCGCGCACGTGCGCTACGCGCTGACCGAGATCGAGGACGAGTGCCGGCACTCGAAGATGTTCGCCCGGCTGATCACCCGGGGCGGCACCCCGTACTACCCGGTGAGCCGCACGCACCTGAACCTCGGGCGGCTCTTCAAGACGATCTCCACGACGCCGGGTTCGTTCACGGCGACGCTGCTCGGCGAGGAGATCCTCGACTGGATGCAGCGGCTGACGTTCCCGGACGAGCGGGTGCAGACCCTGGTCCGGGGCGTGACGCGCATCCACGTCGTGGAGGAGGCCCGGCACGTGCGGTACGCCCGCGAGGAGCTGCGCCGTCAGATGGTCACGGCGCCGCGCTGGTCCCAGGAGTTCACCCGGATCACCTCCGGCGAGTTCGCCCGGGTCTTCTCGGTGGCCTTCATCAACCCCGAGGTGTACACGAACGTCGGCCTCGACAAGCGCGAGGCGATGGCCCAGGTCAAGGCGAGCGGCCACCGCCGCGAGGTCATGCAGACCGGCGCGGGCCGGCTGACGGACTTCCTGGACGACATCGGCGTACTGCGCGGGGCGGGCCGGCGGCTGTGGAAGTCGTCGGGGCTGCTGGCCTGAGCGGGGACGACGAGGGGCCGGCCCCCGGGGGCCTGCCCGCAGTCGCCAGACCCGTGTGCCGGTCCGCAGTCGCCAGACCCGTGTGCCGGTCCGCAGTCGCCAGACCCGTGTGCCGGTCCGCAGTCGCCAGACCCGTGTGCCGGTCCGCAGTCGCCAGA